>NC_019678.1:7302821-7651731 GCF_000316665.1 Rivularia sp. PCC 7116
CTATAATTTTGTGCAGCAGCAAATGCTAATACTCCAATTTCTCCTGCATAACTAGTATCAAAGCCAAGTAAAACATGAAAAATATCGTGAGTAACAACATATCGTAAAGCGAAAACATTACGTCTAGCAACATCTTCTAATTCTGGACTAATATTAAGTGCTTTAAGTTTATTTTTCTTCATATGCTCCGCATATTCTCTACCAAAACTACCTTCTGGATATGCAATTAATTTATCTAAATCAATCAGCGGGTGATATCCTATTACATACTGCAACTGTTCACCGACTTCTGGAGCAACCTTAGCACCCAAAATATCTGATTTTAAAATAGCAAAATCGCCGAAATTTTGAGAATTTTTATAAGCTAAAGCCGCTTTGACTTGTTTTAGTTTATTTAACATATAATTAAAGCTTAAAAATTAAAGTAGGACTTACACAATTGTCACAATTCCCGGTTGGTGCGTGACACTAAAAACATTATTAATAGGTTCTTTCATTAATAAAAGTGTCACAGCACCCTACAAAAAAATGTGCCGGTTGCGTAAGTTCTATAAAGAGAACGTACCTGTTTTGATTATACTTTTCTAAAAGCTCCGCGTTACTCCGCGTTTACCTCAGCGCTCCTTTGCGTTTAAAAAATACACATATCTGGAGAACACAAACCTTTAAATTCTATAGTCTCCACAACCAAAATATCTAAACTAACTTTTTTAATTACATGATTATTTGTATCTGCTACATACAGATTATTTTCAAAAATACTTAATCCAGAAGGCTCAGAAAAACAGTTATTTTCATTTTCTAATAAACTTCTACAATCACCCGTAACCGGATTTACGAACTTTATTTTATGGTTATACGTATCGGCAACCCACAAAAAATTATCCGTATATTCTATTCCCAAACAATGCTGCAATCTCGCATCAAAACCTTGTCCATCAACATCACCAAAAGCATTTAAATCCCCACTTCCGCAAATAGTTTTTACTTGCTGTGTTTGTAAATTAATAGCGCGAATTGAACTAACTTCACTATCAGCAATATATAATTCCTTACCATTAGTAGTAATACCGCTAGGTTGAGCAAAAGCAGATTCAGAAAGCGAACTATCAAAGCAAGATTCCGCACCTCTACCAGCGTAAACTTTTACAAAATTGGTTTCTAAATCTAATTCCCAAATTTGATGACAACCAGCCATTGCAATAAATAGCTTGTTTCCCAACTTGACTAAATCCCAAGGAGAATTAAGACTTTCTTTAATACCGGCAATAGTTTCTACTTTTTGACTTTTAAAATCAACTTTTCGTATAGCGTTATTTTCTGTATCGGCTACATACAAAATATTATCTACTTCATCAAAAGCCATTCCCTGGGGTGCAAAAAATTCTGTTTCCTCGAAGCTGCCATCTTTTAAACCAGCTTTACCGCTACCAATTAAATGTAAAACTTCCCCATTCAAACTGCTGACAACAATACGATGATGCCCGGAATCAGCGATGAATAATTTTGAATCGGTAGCTAAAACTTTACCGGGAAAAGATAAAGGTGTAATTAAAGGTGTTTTATCTTTTTCTAAAACTAAATCAAACTCTTGAAAATCAATCGTGCCCTTTTCTTGATGCAGTTGAATTAACTTAGCGATCGCCTCATCCAAAATTTCACGTTTACCTTCACCTGTCAAGGTTGCGACTATATAACCTTGCGGATTAATGACTACAAAAGTTGGATAAGCCTTGACAGCATATTCTTGCCAAACCCGAAAATCCCTGTCAACTAAAACCGGGTGTTGAATATCGTAACGTAAAATAGCTTGACGAATATTTTCGGTTTCCTTCTCATGATCGAATTTAGCCGAATGTATGCCAATAACCGTAACGCTATCTTTGTATTTTTGTTCGAGATATTTCAAATCCGGTAAAACGTGCAGGCAGTTAATACAGCAATAAGTCCAAAAATCAAGAATTACCACCCTTCCCCTAAGTTGTTTTAGCGAAAAAGGTTTATCGGTATTTAACCAAGAATAATTTTGCGGTAATTCCGGTGCGCGAATACGAGACATGTAGAAATTGGGAATGGGGAATTGGGCATAGGGCATTGGGCATTGGGCGTAGGTATTTATTTTATGTAGGGTGTGTTGTCGCGAAGTCGCGCAACGCACCGCCAAATTTCATATACCTAGCATCGGTTTTTCGATTACAAGATTCACTGCTTATATTCTTTCATTCAATTTTTGATACGAGTGGAAATTATGGAGACGTTGCATTACAACGTCTCTACACTATTATTTTTCGATTAATTCAAGATTTGGTTGTTCAATTACAGGTACATTTTGAGGTACTTCAACTTCCGGAGTGACTTCCGATGTGTTTACGGGAGTTGCACGTCGAGTCAGATTGAAATATTCTCCTAATCTCTTAGTTGTTGACTTTTTCGTTTCTGGAGCTATTTCTATTTCAGTTTGTGGTTTTTCGGGTTGATTTACTGGAATTTCGTTTTCTAAAGGTTCGACAATTTCCGGTAGTGTTGTAGTTGGTAATTCTGGGGTTGGTTGAATTTTTCCTTCCACATCAGTATCTGTTTCGTTGATTTCAGATTCTGGTGCAGGAGTTTCAATCATTTCTGGAGTCTTATCTTCTTTGCCACGCTTGAATCGATTCAAAAATCCATCAAGTTTAGATTTTTTCGGTTGTGGTGTTGGTTGGGTTTCTGCTTCCGGTGTAGTTTCTAATGTTGGTGTTTCAATTACTTCTGGAATTGTTTTTTCTAATTCAGTTTCCGATGTGGGAGTTTCGATTACTTCGGGAGTGATTTCTTCTAATTCAGTTTGTGGTGTTTCGATTATTTCTGGAGTTGCTTCCAAATTCGGTTTTGGAGTTGATGTTTCATCTTCCTTGCCACGTTTAAATCGATTCAAAAATCCATCAAGTTTAGATTTTTTTGGTTGTGGTTTTACTTGGGTTTCTGCTTCTGGTGTACTTTCTAAGGTTGGCGTTTCAATTACTTCGGGAATTGTTTTTTCTAATTCAGTTTCCGATTTAGGCGTTTCTATTATTTCTGGAATTGTTTCTTCTAATTCAGTTTCCGGTTGCGGTGTTTCAATTACTTCGGGAATTGTTTCTTCTAATTCAGTTGCCGATTTGGGTGTTTCAATTACTTGGGGAATTGTTTCTTCTAATTCAGTTTCCGGTTGTGGTGTTTCGATTGTTTCTGGAGTTGATGTTTTATCTTCCTTACCACGCTTAAATCTATCAAAAAATCCACCTTTATCTGACTTTTCTTCCGATTGCATTTCAGGAGTTGCTTGAGTTGGAATTTCAACTGCATAATCTGCGTCTACAATTCCGCGTAAATCTTCGGTAGAAATTTCCCCTCTAACCATTTTCGCAAGAGTATCTTTACCTTGAGGTTCGTAATTAATAACTTTTACAGTACTGTTATAAACATTTTTAACCGGATTACCTTGATTATCAAGAAATTCTAGCTTTACCCAGTTCTTACCTTCATTAAATCCTTTCAAATATAAAGATTGCCATCTATCGATAATAAAACTTTCATCATTAATCGTGCAGCGAATTCGCCAATCTGCAATTGGGTTATCGGGATTATCTTTAGCAAGTATATGTAGTGGAGCGTTGGTTAAATAAAAATCAAGTAGAATTGGCTCTGCACCATAACTACCTTGCGGACTGTTGTAAGTTAATATTGGCAGATTCTCCGTAGGATTATTATCATCGCTCTTAGTGAATACGTGGAATGTTGTTTGAGCGTAAGCACCTTCATTTTTAAAGCTTTCATTCCAAGCACGAGAAGCAAAGACACGTAAAGTATGAGTACCGGGAGATAAATCTGATAACTCCAATGGTTTATCTAAGTCGTAAATTTCTAATACTTCGGCTTGATTGTCTAAAATTACATCTAAATGCGAACCCAGCCCATACCGTGCATCTTTAAATATCGGTAAATCTTTAACCTGCAAGCGAACTGTTAATTTATCTTCTTGCAATACTTCGTCGGGTTTTGGATTGAGTATTTGTACCTGTGGTTGATAATTTTCTAAATTTTGACGCAATTCTTGAATTACTTCGGGAGGAGCAACTTCGGAGATTTTTCGCGAAAGTTGAGCATTTTTCTCTCTTACTGGCTTGTCAGCTAACTGAATAGATATATCTTTACTTACCGCTTTGCCCCCACATGCGGTTAAATTTAATACCAGCAGACCGATTATCAAAACCTTAAATAGCGCATATCTCTTCCTAATCAATTTGGGTAAAGCCTTCATAAACCATAAATCCATCTTTTTCTACCCGGTATAGTCAACAATTTATGTAACCTTTGTCCAAGTACCTATATTACCTTTGGCATTAATAACCAAAATAAAAATTATTAGTTATTCTCATGCCTTGCCCCTCGGATTGAGGATCGAAAATTTCCTGTTAATCGAACTTTTAAAAAGACACAATGCATAAAATATGTAACGGAAAACGGATATTTACAAAATTTTACATAGATAGTTTTACTAGTATCTATATATTTACTAAAAGCATTGATTATTACATTTGAATTCGACTCATCTTCTGTGTCAACCTCATACCCAATCGCAGATTTAGACATTGACGCTATAAGGAAAAACAATAATATGCAGTGGCGGATCTATTAACTTGTATGCTATGCACGAAGGTTCATTGTACGAATTGTTGCTGTTTGTAACAAAATATATAAACTATTGACTTTTTGACCAACGTCTTAAGTTGAAAGGCTGATAAGAGAAAAATTATAGAAGTTTTAATTATTGTTAATTAAAGGCTAACAATGTGGGATAGATGACTTTATAATTCAACGAGAAAGCAATATACCGAATAGAGTCTTTGCCAGCTTCAAAAAAAGCATATGAGTGGGAACGTTTTTATTGCGATGCCATTTTAATTGCAAAGACAACTAGCGGAGAAAATCCTCAGTCCTTTTTTTAGAGAGGAGGTCGAATGACAATTAGTCCTCCGGAGCGAGAGGAAAAGAAAGCAAAAGTAGTTGTTGATAATGACCCGGTTCCAACCTCGTTTGAACGATGGGGCAAACCCGGACACTTCGACAGAACTTTAGCTAAAGGTCCCAAAACCACCACTTGGATTTGGAACCTCCACGCACTCGCCCATGACTTCGATTCACATACCAGCGATTTAGAAGATATATCCCGCAAGGTATTCGCAGCCCACTTCGGACATTTGGCCGTAGTATTTATCTGGCTCAGCGGGATGATATTCCACGGTGCTCGTTTCTCCAACTACGAAGCTTGGTTAACCGACCCGTTAGCTATTAAGCCAAGCGCTCAAGTTGTTTGGCCTGTAGTTGGCCAACAAATATTAAATGGAGATGTAGGTGGTGGATTCCACGGAATTCAAATCACCTCTGGTTTATTCCAGGTATGGCGCGGTTGGGGTATAACCAACTCATTCCAGCTATACTGCACCGCCATCGGTGGCTTGGTAATGGCAGGTTTGATGCTATTTGCCGGTTGGTTCCACTACCACAAGAAGGCTCCCAAATTGGAATGGTTCCAAAATGTGGAGTCCATGCTTAACCATCACTTATCAGTGTTGTTAGGTTGTGGTTCCTTGGGCTGGGCTGGGCACTTAATTCACGTATCTAATCCAACTAATAAGTTGTTGGATGCGGGAGTTCCCCTCAAAGATGTGCCGCTGCCTCACGAGTTCATTTTGAATAAAGACTTGTTAACAGAGCTTTATCCCGGCTTCGCCAGTGGATTAGCACCTTTCTTCACTTTGAACTGGGGTCAATATGCAGATATTTTGACCTTCAAAGGCGGTTTGAACCCAGTAACTGGCGGATTATGGATGACTGACATTGCCCATCACCACTTGGCGATCGCGGTAGTGTTCATCGTTGCCGGTCACATGTACCGTACCAATTGGGGTATCGGTCACGATATTAAAACCATCTTGGAAAATCATAAAGGACCCTTTACTGGCGAAGGTCACAAAGGACTTTATGAGAACATGACCACATCTTGGCACGCTCAATTGGCAACAAACCTTGCCTTTTTGGGTTCGCTAACAATTATCATCGCGCATCATATGTACGCGATGCCTCCTTACCCATATTTGGCAACTGACTATGCAACTCAGTTGTGTATCTTCACCCACCATATGTGGATTGGCGGTTTCATAATTGTTGGTGCGGCGGCTCACGCTGCTATTTTCATGGTGCGTGATTACGACCCAGTAGTGAACCAAGACAACCTCTTGGATCGGGTAATTCGCCACAGAGACGCGATTATCTCTCACTTGAACTGGGTATGTATATTCCTCGGCTTCCACAGCTTTGGACTTTACATTCACAACGACACCATGCGTGCTTTAGGTCGCCCCCAAGATATGTTCTCGGATACAGCGATTCAATTGCAGCCAGTGTTTGCTCAGTGGGTACAAAATCTACACACTTTGGCACCTGGTGGAACTGCACCTAATGCATTAGAACCCGTTAGTTATGCTTTCGGTGGCGGTGTTTTGGCTGTAGGCGGAAAAGTAGCGATGATGCCCATTGCTTTGGGTACCGCTGACTTCATGGTTCACCACATCCACGCCTTCACAATTCACGTTACCGTCTTGGTTCTTTTGAAAGGCGTACTGTTTGCTCGCAGTTCTCGCTTAATTCCAGATAAAGCAAACTTAGGCTTCCGCTTCCCTTGCGACGGTCCCGGACGTGGTGGTACCTGTCAGGTATCCGGTTGGGATCACGTATTTCTTGGATTGTTCTGGATGTACAACTCCCTATCTATTGTAATTTTCCACTTCAGTTGGAAGATGCAGTCAGATGTTTGGGGAACCGTAGACGCATCAGGCAACGTATCGCACCTAACTGGTGGTAACTTTGCTCAAAGTGCTATCACCATCAACGGTTGGTTGCGTGACTTCTTGTGGGCGCAAGCTTCACAGGTAATTAACTCTTATGGAAGTGCGCTTTCCGCTTACGGTTTAATGTTCTTAGCCGGTCACTTTGTATGGGCATTCAGCTTAATGTTCCTATTCAGTGGCAGAGGCTACTGGCAAGAATTGATTGAGTCTATCGTCTGGGCGCATAATAAACTGAAAGTAGCACCAGCAATTCAGCCTCGTGCTTTGAGCATCATTCAAGGTCGTGCTGTAGGAGTGGCTCACTATTTACTAGGTGGCATTGTCGTCACTTGGGCATTCTTCCATGCAAGAATTCTTTCGTTAGGCTAACAAGCATCAATAGTTAGGAGTTAAGAGTTAAGAGTTAGGAGTTGAAAGTTAAAAGTTAGAAGTTAGAAATAAAAATCGCCGTTGGAAGTTGCATAGGTAAGAGTGAAAAACTAATAGCTCAAAACTCGCAGTTTCAGATTAAATATTTCTCAATTCATAACTCATAACTCATAACTCATAACTCATAACTCATAACTCATAACTCATAACTCAAATTATTAATGGCTCTCATGTCAGAGGATTTATAAAACCTATGGCAACAAAATTTCCAAAATTTAGCCAGGACCTCGCACAAGATCCGACTACACGTCGGATTTGGTACGCGATCGCGATGGGTAATGATTTTGAAAGCCACGATGGGATGACCGAAGAGAATCTTTACCAAAAGATTTTCGCTACTCATTTCGGTCACTTGGCAATCATTTTCTTGTGGGCATCCAGCCTGAATTTCCATGTCGCTTGGCAAGGCAACTTTGAACAGTGGATTAAAGATCCTCTTCATATCAGCCCTATCGCTCATGCGATTTGGGACCCCCATTTTGGTAAACCAGCGATAGACGCATTTACTCAAGGTGGCGTAGATTATCCGGTAAACATCGCTTACTCTGGTGTTTACCACTGGTGGTACACCATCGGGATGCGGACAAACAACGACCTTTACTCTGGTGCGTTGTTGCTCCTGTTGTTAGCTGCTGTATTCCTGTTTGCAGGTTGGTTGCATTTACAACCCAAGTTCCGCCCCAGTCTTTCTTGGTTCAAGAGTGCTGAACCCCGTTTAAATCACCACTTGGCTGGCTTATTCGGTGTAAGCTCCTTAGCTTGGACTGGTCACTTGGTACACGTAGCTATTCCCGAATCTCGCGGACAGCACGTAGGTTGGGATAACTTCCTCAGCACCTTACCGCATCCAGAAGGCTTACAACCCTTTTTCACTGGAAATTGGGGTGTATACGCAGCAAACCCAGATACTGCAAGCCATGTATTTGGTACATCTCAAGGCGCTGGTACGGCAATCTTGACCTTCCTTGGTGGATTCCACCCGCAAACTGAATCGCTGTGGTTGACCGACATGGCTCATCACCACTTAGCGATCGCAGTCATCTTCATTGTTGCCGGTCACATGTACCGGACAAACTTCGGAATTGGTCACAGCATCAAAGAAATGCTCAATGCTAAGCAATTCTTTGGCACCAAAACTGAAGGACAATTTAACTTACCTCACCAAGGGTTGTACGACACAATCAACAACTCTCTGCACTTCCAGTTGTCCTTAGCATTGGCAGCATTAGGAACAATTACTTCCTTGGTAGCGCAGCATATGTACGCCTTGCCTCCCTACGCATTTATTGCCAGGGATTACACAACACAGGCAGCGCTGTACACTCACCACCAGTACATTGCGGTATTCTTGATGACTGGTGCCTTTGCCCACGCGGCTATATTCTGGGTACGCGACTACGATCCAGAACAGAACAAAGGCAACGTATTAGACCGTGTATTGAAGCACAAAGAAGCGATTATCTCGCACTTAAGCTGGGTATCCCTTTTCTTAGGTTTCCACACCTTAAGTCTATACGTACACAACGACGTAGTTGTCGCATTTGGTACACCTGAGAAGCAGATTTTGATTGAGCCAGTATTTGCTCAATTCATTCAAGCTTCTCACGGTAAGGTCTTGTACGGCATGGATACATTGCTGTCGAATCCTGACAGTATTGCTTATACAGCTTTCCCCAACTACGGTAACGTTTGGTTGTCTGGATGGTTAGAAGCTATCAACAATACTACGAACTCACTATTCTTAACCATTGGTCCTGGGGACTTCTTGGTACACCATGCCTTCGCGTTGGCAATCCACACCACCGTTTTAATCTTGGTTAAAGGTGCTTTGGATGCTCGTGGTTCCAAGTTGATGCCCGACAAAAAAGACTTTGGTTATGCATTCCCTTGTGACGGTCCCGGACGTGGCGGTACTTGTGATATCTCCGGTTGGGACTCCTTCTACCTAGCATTATTCTGGTCGTTAAACACAGTGGGATGGGTAACGTTCTACTGGCACTGGAAGCATCTGGGTATATGGCAAGGAAACGTAGCAGCGTTTAATGAGAACTCCACATATCTGATGGGTTGGTTCCGAGATTACTTGTGGAACTATTCAGCATCGCTGATTAATGGTTACAACCCCTATGGAATGAATAACCTGTCCGTCTGGGCTTGGATGTTCCTCTTCGGACACCTTGTTTGGGCAACCGGCTTCATGTTCCTCATCTCCTGGAGGGGTTACTGGCAAGAATTGATTGAAACACTTGTTTGGGCACACGAGCGCACACCTTTAGCGAACTTAGTTCGTTGGAAAGACAAGCCCGTTGCAATGTCCATCGTTCAAGGTCGTTTAATTGGTTTAGCTCACTTTACGGTGGGTTACATCCTGACGTATGGCGCGTTCCTGATAGCCTCAACGGCGAGTAGGGTAGGCGGTTAACCGAATTACGCAGTAAGTAACTTGTTAAGAAATGAAAATCCCTCACCGGAAGGTGGGGGGTTTTTATTTGGGATTGAAGAAATTAGTGTTTAAGATTTGGCAGTTGAAACCACATCTACACAGACAAAGTTCACGCAGGTAGACTTAAATATTTAGTAGGTTGGGTTAGACACGAAAATTAAGTTAATTTCTGACGAATAATTTATCAAATCGTGTCTAACCCAACATCAAGATTACTGATAAAGTAAACTGTGCTTGGCAAAATCTAGATAGAATTAAATGCCTAAATTGCTTATTAAATATACATAAAAGTTCATCAAAATTTTAAAGAGTATTTTTTTGTAGCAAGTATCAAATAGGTATAAGATATTCGTAATAAAAAATGCAATATTGCTTTATTAATAAATAATTTCTCGATTCACTAAATATTGGCGACTTTGTAATTAATATGGGCATCAGTACAGAGTTAACACAACCCAAACTTTTTAAGCGAAAAAGAGATGGAGAATGGGATACAGGTACTTTTGTAGCTCGTCCTTTTCGCCTTAGTTATAGTAAGGCAGAAATCCTTATAGCTGATGCTTGGAAACAAAAAGCTAAGGGTATCCCACAAGGATGTTTTTTATTAGCTTATTATGACAACGAATTAGATGACAACACGAATATAGAAGCAGTTTTACTTCGTGTCATTCAACCGACGAAATTGCCTACAGATCAAGATGTTATAAGTAGCATGGTTGAATATTACAAAGATGATATCAGTACAGGTACTAATCAAAAGTCTCAGTTAGACTCATTTACACGCTATGAATTTTCTTTCAGTGGTTTGGAATGTTCTGTATTGGGCTCTTTCTATATTGACAACACAGGAAAAATCCGTTTCGGAGCAGATTTAGAAAATTTTTACAGCGCACACAATTATTCAGTTATTAAACCATCCACAGATGTTTTAAAGGCGATTGTTAACTATAGAAAGAATGGTGTTCCAGGAGGACCAGGGGATATTAAAATTGGAAAAGTCCGTTATAGCTCGAGCCGTCGCTTCCAACAAACTGAGACAGATGTCCCAGTGTATGTAAAAGCTCCTGACTTTGCGGGTAAAAGAACTGCTTTGTTTGGCATGACCAGAACAGGTAAATCCAATACTCTTAAAAAGATTATTCAAGCTTGTGTTGAAATGAGCAAAAATGCTGAATTTCAATTGGATAAAACTCGAGAAAACCCTGACGAAATCTTAAAACCATTCAAAGAGGACAACAATCCAAAATATCCAATTGGTCAAATTATTTTTGATATCAATGGCGAGTATGCCAACCCAAACCTTCAAGACCAAGGTACAGCTATTTTTGATTTATACAAAGAACAAACAGTTAGATATTCAACTGTAGCAAAGCCAGAGTTTTTAGAAATGAAGGTTAATTTTTACAATGAAATAGAAAATGGCTTTGATCTGATAAGAACCTATCCTACTATCGCAAATGATAATACTCGATTTGTAACGGGCTTTAAAACAGTCGATTTGGCTAAAACTGAAGATTATGCCACTAATCGTTCTGCTGTTGCTCGTCACGATCGCAGAATAGCAGTTTATCTTTGCTGTTTATATCGAGCAGGTTTTCAAGCTCCACCAAATTTCAAAATAAAATTTACTGCAAATCAAGAGGTTCGCAATGTTGTGAGCCAAGGTGTTAATCCAAGCCAAGGAATCTCTCTTGATGATGCAGCTAATTGGTGGGAGTCTTTATGGGATATTTACGACAGTAATGATATTGAAGTTTTTAGAAATTATAGACAACAAAATGATCGTGAATGGGCTGATGATGATTTAAAAGCCTTATTAGTAATGCTCACCCGTAAAAGCCGATCTGGTAAGAGAGCTGATTGTTCTGGCTTCAGAGTTCTCAAACCAGTAATTGAACAACATACCAGTACTGCTCAGGAACCTTTCGACCAAGATATTTTAAATAATCTTAGGCAGGGAAAAATCGTAATTATTGACCTTTCGCTAGGCAATCCTGAGATTCAGCGTATGTTTAGTGAAAGAATTTGCAATCGTATTTTTGCAGATGCTATTAATCGTTTTACCAATACTCAACCGAATAACTTCATTCAGTTTTATTTTGAAGAAGCGCATAATCTTTTTCCAAAGAAGGAAGACAAAGATTTATCTCAAATTTACAATCGTTTAGCAAAAGAAGGAGCTAAATTGAATTTAGGTTTAATCTACGCAACCCAAGAAGTTAGCTCAATCAGTAGCAATATTCTTAAAGCAACGCAGAATTGGTTTATCTCTCACCTTAATAACGAAGATGAGATCAAAGAATTGCGAAAATATTATGATTTTAGCGACTTTACCGAAGGTTTGATTCGTTTTAGTCAAGATACAGACAAAGGTTTTGTTCGTATGAAAACTTACAGTAATCCGTTTGTGATTCCCGTTCAAATTGACCGCTTCCCTCCTGAATAATTTTGATTTTTTGATTACCTGAAAAAGCATATGGGCTATAACAGCAAAAATAATCGCCGTCCTTTTGAAACTGCAAGTAAAGCTTCGCACCATCACATCATCAATGACCCAGAAGTAAAGGGATTAATGGAGCGTATTTATCAACCGCCTCCTGTAGAAAATATTCCTTTAACAGACTTAAGTGTCAAATTTATTCCACCTGATACTAATCCTGTAGAAGCTATTATTGCTGTTGATGGGGGTTATACAGAAGCTATTTTAGAAAAAAATTTCCCCTCTCGCACGATGCACTTTCTACAATTTGGTGCATTATTTTTCAAACAGGAGGATTTAGAACAAGTTGATAAAAGTGCATTTATAGCACCAGAAGATATGGCTAAACTTAAAAAGATTAGCCGAATTAAGTTAGCTTTACCTACTAAAAATATCCGACTTAAAGATGAGAATACACTCAAAAGCAGTGTTCTTAAAACCATTTTTGAGTTTTTTACAAAAAATACATTAGACGAAAATAAAAGTTTAATAGATACTTTGGCTTGGTTTGTTTTTCGCCGTTATAAAGGAGGTCAAAGAAACAAAGAAGATAAAAAATGGCTTTTAGCCACTAATCCTCTTACCCAAGATGGAAACTCTGTTATGCTCTTTGAGCAAGATATGGATAGGCAATATACTTTTCCTTGTCCGGAGACAGGAGGTAGAATTCACCTTACTGATATTTTTCGTTTACATGAAGTTATTGATGAAGAAACAGGAGCAACGGGGATACTAGGCTATTTAGTGAATACGATTGAACATATCATCATTATTCATTTAATCCGTCAATTACTTAATACTCAGCCAGACATACTTAAAAAAATACTTTTCATCAAAGACGGTTCATTAGGCTTTTTTGGTCAAACTGCTGGTTTACATAAACCAATGCGCGACCTTATAAACTGGCTTTTAAATAAACAAAATATTCTTTTAGCAGGTTTGGAAAAAAGCGGTGCATTTGTAGATCATGCTTGTGACATCCAAAAAACCTTGAATCCTGGAACTGCTCTTGTTTTAACAGATGAATATATTTATCGGTATATTTTACCCGGACCCGGAGATCCTAACACCCCATATGCATCTACTAGCAATTATGGTCATAAAGTTATTTTTAAAACTAGTAGTGGACAGATGCACGTTGTTTCATTACCAGTGAAAGAATTAAAAAAGACTCCTACTGATAAAGACCTACCAAATTTACAAATCATACTAGCGAACGTAGAAGCGTTGCATTGTGATATGTATGATTCGGCACTATTCCCTGTAGCTCTTGTAAATAAGCTAGTGAGCCTCTCTGCTCATCCTAGTCAGCGCATCCTTCAGAAATTCGCTAGCAAGTCAATTAATTAAATTGCATTAATATAGTATGAATATAACGTTGAAAAGAAGTTATAAATATAAGGTTGAAAATAACTTCTTATAGTTAAAACCTTGCAACAACCATCCATTAAACGCAGAAAAACGAAAGTAATTAAGTTTGCACCATACTATTCCCAAAATTTTGGCAAAGCATATTTGGGTAATAGTTTGCAATTGATTAAAAATCTAAATGACAACAGTATAAATTTAATAGTTACTTCACCTCCTTTTGCACTGACACGTCAAAAAGAATATGGGAATGAAAGTGCGGATAAATATATAGAATGGTTTTTACCTTTTGCATACGAATTTAAAAGAGTTCTTACCGATGACGGCTCTTTTATCCTAGATTTGGGTGGCGCTTATCGCCCAGGTTTGCCTGTTAGGAGTCTCTATCAATATGAACTTTTGCTAAAGTTATGCAAAACAGTTGGGTTTCATCTTGCTCAAGAATTATACCACTACAATCCAGCTCGATTACCGACTCCAGCTGAATGGGTAACTGTTAAGCGAATTCGTGTAAAGGATTCAGTAAACATGGTTTGGTGGTTATCGAAAACGCCTTACCCTAAAGCTGATAATACAAAAGTGTTAAAGCCTTACAGTAAGAGCATGAAAAATTTGCTTGAAAAAGGCTATGAAGCAAAACTACGTCCCAGTGGACATGACATTTCTGATAAATTTCAAAAGGATAACAAGGGAGCAATTCCTCCCAATTTTCTAGAACCACAGAACTTTTTAAAAATAGGTAACACCGAATCAAACAGTGCCTATATGCGACGCTGCAAAAAAGCAGGAATCAAACCTCATCCGGCACGTTTTCCACGTGGTTTTGCGGAGTTCTTCATTAAATTTTTAACAGATGAAAATGATACTGTTTTAGACCCCTTTGCTGGCTCTAATACTACAGGCTTTGTTGCGGAAACTTTACAGCGTCGTTGGGTGTCGTTTGAGATCGATGAAAATTATTTGATCGGGAGTAAACATAGATTCGGCGATGAAGAGATTGATTAAATATCATCGGTCTCAGCCTAAAATAACGTAAAATCTTATTATTACAAACATTTATCTATACTTAAACCTGTAAAAAATGGGCTTAAGTAACTCTTGTATTTATTCGCAGTTGCGGTGACTGCGCTTTTTAATGACAACTTTTAAAGCACAGCTAAAATTTTTCTGGGTATACTTATGTAGATTTGCTGAACCCCGGCACGTAAATGTAAAAACTTTATCAAGTCTCCGAATATACCGAAATATCTTTGTAGAAAATTTAATGAATCCAGTAAAAAGTCGCTTTACATGGCTATAAGATGTATTTAAAAATAATAAAAACAATAATTTAGTTTTCACCTAAATTTTAGTCAACTAAGCAAGCTAAAGCCTTTATTTGAACAATTCAGGGGGGAAGAAAAATATATGAGAAAATTTTATTTAGTGGCAGCAAGCTTGTTAATCGGATTGACGTTACCTAAATCGGCTTTTACACAGCTATCAGCAATCAACCCGGAACACTATCAGCTTTTACTAAATAGGAAAAATGGCTGGCAAAAAACAAAACTAGAAGATACAGCCTCTGCTTCAGACTCAGTATCTCAGAACTTTTCACCACCAGCACAATCCTCTTATAATCCTCCTGCACCCATAAGAAGAAGATTAATTTCTGGAAGCCAACTTTATCATGAAAGATTAGCTGCTCTTAAAGCTGGTTATATTTACACGCGCTTAGCTAAGGAAAAGTTGCAGTCGTTGCTAATAACTAGAAGAAAGCCTAAATTAACATACCAAGATTGGAAAAGATTATTAGCCCTAGAAGCAAGAGCCATGACTAAAGGGCAAGGAAACAACCGCTTGAGTATCATGTTGGGAGATTCCTTAAGTTTATGGTTCCCCACAAATGGACTTCCTAGTGGAAAGCTATGGTTAAATCAAGGTATATCTGGCGATACTTCCACTGGAATACTTAGAAGAATATCAGCATTTTCTTCTACAAAGCCAGAAGTTATTTATATTATGGCTGGCATTAATGATTTGAGAAAAGGTACGTCAGATAAAGTTATTTTGAGCAATCATCGTCGAATAGTTCGTCGTTTAAAAATTACTCATCCTAATAGCTATATTGTTATCCAATCAATCTTACCAACCCGTCGTCCCAAAATCTCTAACAACCGCATTCGCAATCTCAACACGCAATTAGCACGTATTGCCAAAGAAGAAAAAGTTAATTACGTAAACATACATAAATGGTTTGCTGATTTTAAAGGCGATTTACGACAAGATTTGACTACTGATGGCTTGCATTTAAGTTTAAACGGTTATGAAGTTTGGCAAGCTGCAATAGAACAAATAGAAAAAAAACTGGCTCTTTCTAAAGCTGTAGGAACTTGGAGGTAAAGTTACTTCTTTCCCAGTAGTAGATTACCTATGTTTGGAAGAGGGGAAAAACTGGGAAAAAAGAAATTTTTATACGAAATCTGATAAGCGCGTTAGCAGTAAGAAGTATCTATGCTATGTATTTGGGCGGGCAAGGATATTCCACAACCTGTACCTTAAGATAAATACGCGCAGCATGGGGCTTAATTTATTACTGGAGTTTAGACTAAAAATCACAAAATGACTCAGTTACACTGAGTTAACAAGTATCAAGCTACAAAATTTCAAAAATCAGTTAAACAGCAGATTGTTCTGTTTTTTTAGGTGGCTTTGGAGTACTCTTTTTAACCATTGGATACCTGATTCTACGCTTACGAGGTTTTCCCTTTTTCCAGCCAGGTGATTTACCGCGTACTTTTGGAGGTTTGGCAGGTGTAGAAATGTGGACTAAAATCCCAGGCATCGCCTGGGCAACTCTTCCGGGAGTTAATTTGATTGTTGTTTTTTGCCAAGGGAGGGGATTGTCACTAACAATATCACGAGCGAGCCATAGCTCCCAGGTCATTAACGGCATCAAGTCACTCCATTTATCACACTGTTGTGGTGTTGATAATTTTGGAAGAGTCCAATGTAGTCTTTGTTTAATAAAACGATACCAGTGGTCAACTGCAAAACGGCGTAAATAAAATTTCCAAAGTTCATTTATTGGCGGCATTTTGGAACCAACAAATGCTAACCACATCGGTCTTGATACACGTTTAGAACCATCTGGATTAAGACGTTCTACGAGTATAACAGTCATGGGATGAAGGGGAGATTTACGTGAAGCTCGCCGTGGGGAGCCTCCCCACGGCAGACTTCACGGAAATGTAAGTTGTGCCAAACCTTAATTTTTACATACCCAACTTGGGAATCTTTTTCTTCTATTGTTTGTGCTGCTTCTGACCAAGTTGTTGAATCGTTAAGTTTGAATTTACCTCCATGAACTCTTGGCTTACCTCTACCTGAATATGAAGGTGGTTCTCCCCATAAACATAAATTTGAGCGTAAACGCATTAATTTATCAGCATTAATGTCAGCCGTTTTGATTACAAATGGCGCACATCCGTATTCAATATCCCATAACGTTAAAGGTCGAGATGGTAATTGCGGGCATACTTGTTGGAGTTGCCATACCGCTTTATTAATCGGGTTCTCCCAACTAGTTATCCTCTCATGTCGCAATGGTAATGCCCAACTTCCTTCTTCTTCTGGAACCCATACAAGTGTACTGTAACCGTATCCTGCTGTTACTGGGCGACCTCCGATTCCACTTTGGGTATGATGTTCATAAGTCCTCTCTTTTAACGTTGGTGCGTTTGGTCTTGACCATGCAGTATGGTCTCCGGCAAGAATAATACGTTCTTGGCTTGGTATATTTTTGATGTATAGTCCCATTAATTTATTTCGTTGGACTTTTGTATCTTGCAATGCTTCATAGATGCTTGACCATTTTCGGCGTTAGCGAAGCGTGCCGAAGGCATAATATTGGGCATAGAGATAAATCTGCCAAACTATATGCATTCCTTGTGAGCAGCACTGAGTCCGTTAATTCAAATGTTGCATCTTTTGCTTTACACAAACATTTGTACGCAGCTTGACGGAATTCCCTTAAATGTGCAAAAACATCCATAACGAAAGTTGAGATTTGGTAGTGCTTTTCTCATCTTCCGTCGGGAGGTGCTTGTTTTACCACAAGCATTTCCCTATTTTTTATACCATTTTTTGTGCGCCGTGACCGCTACGCGGTCACGAGCTTTAGTCTAAACTCCAGTTATTAAGAAGTTCTGATTAAAAATATGAATATCCTCCCAACCCCCAATTATGAGGGAGAAATATATTTTAAAGTCCCCCAATATTGGGGGATTTAGGAGGCTAGTAAATATAAGAAAGATAAATTCATACTTCAATTCAGCAATGCCATATTAACTATTGCTGTTGAGTTGGTACTACCACTGCTGGAGGATTAGAATTTCTTGATTGTGCAGCTGGTTTTGCTGGTACAATAACTGGTTTGTTTGGTTTTTTGGCGGGTTTCAATTTAACACTATTTTTAGGGGATGAACTATTGCTACGGGAATCTCTTACTTTTCTAAGTCTCTCTACTAAAGACGGTGAAGGAACTACTTTTTTGGGTGGAATTGAATTTCTTTTGGGTTTGCTCGTAGTGTTGCGCCGTCTTTGCGATGCACCTGAAGAGGTATTAGTTTTCTTCGGATAGCTGCGCTTTGTTGATTGACGCGAAGTTGATTGACTTGAAGTTGATTTTTTTGAAGTTGTTGGGGTTGATTTCTTCTCAGTCACTTTAGAAGGTGAAGAGGATTTTCTAGTCGAGGATTTTTTACTAGAGTTACTGCGTCTGCGCTGTTTTGGAGTATAACTGGCAGCGGCGGATCTGGTTTTAGTTCTAGCTCTTCTTCTAATCCTTCTTGGCTTTGTAGTTTTATTTACCGGAGGTGTTTTCACTTCCTTTGCAGCTTCAGTTTCCTGGGGTGTAGGTGAAGTTGAAGGTGAAGCCGAAGGTGAAGGGTATGGTAATTCTACACTCGGGAGTATTTCTGCGGCAGTTTCATTAACTGGTTTTTCTAAAGCAGGTGCCACTTTAGGCTGTCTTTCGGCAGTAGAAGCAATCTTAGTAAGACCAAAACCCAATGTAACACCAAAAATTGCTACGCCAGTACCAATTAGCACCCTTGGTGAAGGCATCTTTTTAAACCAGGGTTCTTTTACTTCGCCGTTTGTTTGTTCTGAATTTACTTGCGTCGATGGCACATGAGGATTCATTACCGCTACTGCTTGAGGTGGTACATTTGCCTCGTATTCCTGGGTAGATAAATCAATAGTTGGCACCGCATGAGTTGGTACTGGTTGAATTACAGTTCTTCTTGTCATATCCGGTAATAAATCCAACCATTCCGCCACCGTTTGCGGACGAAAACGCGCTTCTACAGCCATACCGCGCATTACAGCTTGATTCACAGCAGCGCTCAAATGGGGTTGTAGCTCGCGAGGAGAAGGCATTTTCTCTTTATCTCGCAACAATACCGGCATTGGTACTTGTGCCGTTAATAATGCGTAGAGCGTAGATGCTAAACCGTACACATCTGTAGCTGCCGATCGCTTTGCCTTTGTTAAATATTGTTCCATTGGGGAGTATCCTTCAGATACCATCCCCGTGTGGTTTTGCCTTGCCCCAGCGTTAAATTCCCGCGCAATCCCAAAATCAATCAAAATTACTTCATTGGTGTTTTGACGAAGAATAATGTTATCTGGCTTAACATCTCGATGCAGTAAACCTTTTAAATGTACTGCTCCCAAAGCCGCACCAATTTGACGAATATAATGAATTGCTTGATCTTCAGGTAAAGGAATTCCCGGCATTACAAATGCTTCGCCCAAGGTTTCACCAGGAATATACTCCATAACCATGTAAGGAAAATCAGCTTCTATAAAAAAATCGCTGACTCTTACGATATTGGGATGAACGCAACTGGCTAATCTTCTAGCCTCATCCTGAAATTGACGTTCAAATTTAGCGAAATCCGGATGCTTTTGGAGTTTATGGTTAAGGGTTTTAATCACCACTTCCTGATGCAAGAAATGATGAGTTGCTTTGTAGGTAATACCAAAACCACCCCTTCCAATTTCCTGGTTGATAGTATATTTACCACCCTGTAAGGTTTTACCAGTTAGCATAGTGATTTAACTTTGGGATTTAACAATTGGGCGCGGGCAATATAATTTCCAATTTTAGACTAAGACTAGCATGCTACCTAGGTAATCTCGAAACTAAAGCTGAAATTCAGTAATAAATAATACGTTAATGTTATTTTTTTTATTTATTGCTTTTCATAATTGCATATTAATCTTTAATATTCTATTTTGAGGTAAGTAAAAGTAACCAGCAGTGAAAAATACTTTATAAGCAATAAAAAATATTTAGCGCGGTTTAGTTAACTATAGCTAATATTTGCTTCATGGCTCACATGCGGTTCTGAGTAGATGCTACCTAACTAAATATTTTGAGAATTAGAAAATAAATAAAATTAGAGCAATATTATACCATTCTTAGGCTAGAAAGTATACTCTTTTTGAGGCGTTTCTCAGCTATCAAATTTTTAACCAGCACTGGATGCACAAACAAGACGCGATATCATGCCCTATTGGGAAGGCTACTTTAGCAGAGCGAGGCGATAGCCTTAAACTGCGTCTCTACAATTGTCATTGATAACTGATAACTGTTAACTGTTAAAACCGATGACCGATACCAAAATGTACCCTGGTATCTCCTTGATTGTTAACACCATAGTCTGCACGAATTAAACCCAAAGGAGAATTTAAGCGCACTCCAGCACCATAACCGAATCCTTCACCAGGTTTGTTGCGTACTCCTGCCGGATCTCCCACGACTGTATCCCCAGAGCCTAAATCTGTAGCAAAGTCAGCAAATAGTACTCCTCCCAAAGAATCTAAAATAGGCATAGGAAAGCGATATTCAGCCGAAGCTAATACGTAGGAGCGACCGTTCCCAACATCACCAGCACCATATCCGCGAACGGAATTAGAACCGCCTAAGCCGAAACTTTCATAAGGCGGTAAATCTCCAAGAACCGTACCAGCTTGAACGTTGAGAGCAAATACTTGAGTTTGAGAAGATTTAAATAATTTGACCGGTACATATTGGGTATAGTCAGCCTTCAAACGGTTCATAGAAATTTCTCCTTGTCCGAAGGGAAGGGATTGTTCTGTGCTTAACTTGACAACAGAACCCTTAGTAGGATTAAAAGGATTATTACGACGGTCTTTTACAGCATTTAAAGATACAGTCGCTAAATCATCAATACCAGTACCGCTTTTGGTTAAAGGATTATTTTGAGCATCAACCGCTTGAACTTTTCCTTTACTGTCGGTAATACTAACGCGAGTATAGTTAAATCCTAAAGTGGTATTCCATCCATCAATGGGGCGTTGGAGAGTTACGCTACCACCAAACTTTCCTTCTCGGACTTTATCGTCATTTGCCAGCTTAATATCATCATTAAAGGTATTAGAAAGTTGGCGTTTGCGAAAAGCATTAAGACTGTAACCAAGACGGTTGGGATTGTTAGCTCGATAAGGGCTGGTGAATCTAGTATCAAAGTTTAAATCCCGTCGAGAAAGCTGAAGATTAACATTTAGATTTTCGTTGATACCACCAACATTTCGGTCATTGTAGTTTAAAGTACCAACAATTCCTTGGTCGGCACTGTAATTACCACCAACATTTACAGAGCGCGCTCCAGCTTCCTTAATGTAGTAAACTACATCAACTTTATTCGCATCGCCTTCAAGTTCTAGATTAACTCTTTCAAATAATCCAGTTGCGTATAACCGCTGTACGTCCTGTCTAACTCGATTTTCTTTGAATATTTGACCGGATTTAACCTGTATTTGCTTTGTAATAAATTCTGGTTTAGTACGTCCTTCTATTGGTTTACCTTTTTTATCAACCGTCTTATTATCATCATTAATAAAACGAAATTTAATATTACCAATCAAGCCTTCAGCCACATTAATATCTAATACCCCTTGAGAGTTGGGCTTAATTGAAGTTACCCGCGCCAAACTATAGTTATTTTCGGTATACCACTTATTAATATCTTCTACAGCTTTTTTCATTGCCACTGGACTAATAGGCTTGCCAATTTGCGATTGAAAAACCTTTTGAGCAACCTGATAGGAAAGCGCTTTGGCATTAGATAATTGTAGCGAACGTACTACTACGGGTTTTGCTTGAAAGACTACGCTCAAACCTTGCTCGTTACTGCGGCTGTTGACAGTTGCACCTGCAAACAAACCGGTTTCTGAAATTGCCGCTACATCTTGTTTTAGCTGAGTTTGACTGGTATCTGCTCCCGGTTGAGTCTTAATTACACCTTTAATTACTTGCTGTAACTCTGGACTAACCCCCACTATCTGCACGTTGGTAGCAGGAACTACGAAATCACTTTTGGGTTTTACAGGAGTCCCAGAAGGAGGAAGAGGGGGAGTCGGAGATGGAGAGCGCAAGGGAGCAGGAGAATTTTTTATTACTATTTGTTTTTGTTTTATATTCTCTTGTTTTTGCGATTCTACCCCTTTACTGTTTACTGGTAACTGTTTACTGTTAACTGATAACTGCATGTCCCCGCGGGATACGCTATCGCTAACGCTGCTAACTGATGAAAACTGTTGAACTGGCAAAGTTTCCGGTTGAGCGATCGCCTGTTCTGGTGCGGGGGTATCCTCGATTACTGGAACTACAATGTTTTCAGCTTTTTGCTCCTCGGATAGGGGAGTCGAATCATTTGCAGCAGTTGCCTTATTATCAATATTGGTAGCCGCTAATGCAGCTAAAGTAAAAATTGCAGCAGAAGAAATTCGCATAATATTTAGCCTGAATAACTGAAAGTTAGACTGTATTTTGATAATGAGTTTTGAGAATCGGGTTCGCCAACGGGGATAACACTAACTTTCAGTAAATAAAGGTTTATTTGTAACTTTATATATCCCTCTTGCCTTCTGAGACAGCCAATCAAAAACTTTTGTTTCTCATGAGTGAAATATCACCTCTCACCTTTACTAAAAAATCACAAGCCACAACCTCTAATTTACGGTTATTGGTATTGAGCAACGGGCATGGGGAAGATGTAATTGCAGTCCGCATTTTACGGGAATTGCAGCAGCAAGACTCATCGCCAGAAATTTTTGCTTTACCTTTAGTTGGTGAAGGACATGCTTACCAAAAATTAGATATTCCCGTAATTGGTTCGGTACGCTCGATGCCTAGTGGTGGCTTTATTTACCAAGATGCTCGGCAACTAAGCAAAGATGTACGTAGTGGTTTGCTAAAACTAACCCTAAATCAATTTAAAGCTATTCGTCGCTGGGTTAAAACTCAGAAGAAATCTGGCTATTCACCAAAAATTTTGGCTGTAGGGGATATCGTACCTTTATTATTTGCTTGGCTAAGCGGTTCTAAATATGCTTTTGTAGGTACGGCAAAATCGGAATACTATTTGCGAGATGAAACCGGATGGTTGAAACGAGATACCCAAGCCGCACGTTGGGAAGGCTGGAGTGGTTCGGTTTACTTACCTTGGGAAAGATGGTTGATGAGTCGCCAGCGCTGTCAAGCTGTATTTCCTAGAGATTCCTTAACTACAGAAATATTAAAACAGTGGAAAATTCCCGCTTTTGATTTAGGCAACCCGATGATGGATGGTTTAGAGCCAAGCTTTCCACAAAAAAGATTTTATGCCAGCGATACTCGAAAACAAGAAATAGAGCGTCCTTTAGCAATTGCTCTCTTACCAGGTTCTCGCATTCCCGAAGCTTATAAAAATTGGGAAAAAATTACAGTTGCAGTTTCAGCATTAATAGCAACTTTCCGCGAACAAGATTTTATTGGACACACTTCAGGCAACATCGTATTTTTAGCGGGTATTGCTCCTGGTTTAGACTGCAATATCTTAGCCAAAACTCTGAAAAATCAAGGCTGGAATATTGTACCAAACGAAGATTCCCCCATTAACATTCCTGACAATCGGGCATTAACACTTAAGCATAAAAATGCTTTTTTAATTTTGTCTCAAACTGCTTATAATGACTGCTTGCATCTCGGAGATATTGCGATCGCGATGGCAGGCACGGCAACCGAACAATTCGTAGGTTTAGGAAAACCAGCCATTATCATACCTGGAGAAGGACCTCAATTTACCCCCCTCTTCGCCGAAGCCCAAACTCGTCTGTTGGGTTCCTCTGTGATTTTAGTCAAACAACCCAGCGATGTTGCTTCCCAAATCACAAACCTCTTTAACAACCCCGATAGACTGCATATGATAGCCAACAACGGTAAGCGGCGCATGGGTAAACCTGGTGCAGCAGAAAGGATTGCTGAATCTTTAATGAAGAATTGGTAATTGGGAATAGGGCATGGGGCATGGGGGATTGGTAATTGGTAATTGGCAATTGGGAACTGAGAACAATTAGGGAGCAAGATTCTCCCACTAAAAATTTTTATGACTACAAATATTTCTACCCCCTCTTCCCCCTCTTCCCCATCTCCCCCCTCAAAAAAAGTCCCCTAAATTCCTAATTAATAACCTTCAAATATTGCGCTGGTACATTATCCGTCAACCACACTCCGTTATCGGAACAGTAGAAAACGAAACCCGCTTCATACATTTTTGCGGCATCAACTGCAAAAACTACAGCTTTCCCATGTCTTGCACCAACTTTTTTAGCCGTACCAATATCAAAAGATAAATGTACGTGATGCCGGGACATTTTAGAAAGCCCGTTTGCCATAATTACTCCTACCGTTTTATGTCCGGTACCGTGATAAAGTACGTCGGGAGGAACGGATGGCAATAACTGCAAATCAACTTCTACACTGTGCCCTTGATTTGCTCGAATTTTAGTACCGGTAGAATCAAAAGAAAAGCGTTTTTTATCATTGTTAGCAACAACTTCTTCTAAATCGGCGCGGGTGACAGGAAATTTGTTCTTTCTACAAGCTTCTAATAATTCATCAACCTCAACCCAACCACCGGCAGCTAATTTAATACCGATTCTTTCTGGTTGATGACGTAAATGTTTGCTGAGGTATTTGCTGACTTTTGTTAAACGTGAATTATTCATTTTGATTTTGAATAAATTTTTGTTTCTAGTAAAGACTTCAGTCCTTTTAACCCCGTCTTCGCAAAACTAAGCGATAAATCGCTTACTACGAACCATAAAATTAGCTTTATATTAATCCAGCAATTTTTAAATCTTGATTTGTAGCCAATCGTATAGTTTTTATAGATTCATCTGAATATCCGTCAATTGTTTTTACCCAACCACATTGGGTACATTCAAAAAATACATTTTCTGTTTTTATATTAAACAAAGCTGACATCTCTAATTTTCCACAATTTTTGCATTCGATATCTACTGATAAAACAACAAGCTCCCACAATATATCCCTCAACCACACAATCATACATTCTTCGCTAGAAGGCTGTAGTTTTAAAAAACGTTTAATTTCTTCTGAAGTGCATTCCGATTTTTCGAGTGGATAATATGCGGTATCGATATTGATTAACTCTTCTAATCCATATTCTTCTATTAGACGCGGTGACAAAAGTTTTTTATTATCAAGATACCAAGTTTGTATACATTTAAATATGGTTATTCCATTGTCTTGATTATCTATTTGAGAAATCATGTACTGAAATTCTTCCCATGCACTTCTCAAAGCTTTGTTCATCATGAACAATAATTTCAATTTGTGACTCGGATTTATGTTATTCGTGTCGTAACCCAACATTACCCAATGCAGGATAAATCAAAATATCTTTCTCAAGTTGTAGGTTGGATTAGACACGAACAATAATTTCAATTTGTGACGATACATTTATGTTATTCGTGTCGTAACCCAACATTTGCCGAATTCACAATATCAATAGAAAAGATGTTGGGTTACGGCGCAATATTAATTTTGAGTTGAAAACCATTATTCTTCGCGCGCCTAACCCAACCTACTAACTTCGTGCGCCTAACCAACCTACTAACTGGATTTTTTCCAGCATTTATTTATATCTTTTGACTTATTGACAAGAATAATTGATTTACAAATTCTGACTCATAATAGGTACTTACCAGTTTTTATGTCAAAATTCAGATTAATCGAAGACACTTGTGAGTCAGATGATAGGTAAAATCCTAGACGGGCGCTATGAAATAATTAGCAAACTGGGACAAGGCGGTTTCGGTACTACTTATCTCGCTATTGATAGAAAGCTACCTGACAAAGATAGATGTGTTGTTAAACATTTCTCACCTTTAGTTACAGATGCCAATAGCTTATTCCATGCACGACGACTATTTGAAAATGAAGCCAAAACTCTTAACCGTTTAGGCAATCATAACCAAATTCCTCGACTGCTAGCGCATTTTGAGGAAGAAGAAGAATTTTATTTGGTGCAGGAGTATGTTGCTGGAAAGGATTTAAGTAGTGAAATTACCCGCAATAAGCAGTGGAATGAGCAGGATGTAATTGCTTTATTGTTAGATGTTTTAGAGGTATTGCAGTTTGTCCACCAAAATAATGTTATTCATCGCGATATCAAACCCTCTAATTTGATTCGTCGTCGTCATGACGGTAAGATTTTTTTGGTTGATTTTGGAGCAGTTAAACAGATAAGTTCCCATACTGTAAGTTCTGGCGGACGAACAATCGGAATTGGCACCTGTGGCTATATGCCCAGCGAACAAAGTCAAGGTGAACCCAGGCTATGTAGTGATATTTATGCTGTGGGAATAATCGGAATTCAAGCACTTACAGGTTTACCAGTTACTCACATAGCGAAAGATAGTGTGACTAATGAAATTATCTGCGATGAACAAAAGCAGGTGAGTCCAAAGTTAGCTAAAGTTTTGAAAAAAATGGTTAGGTATCACCCTCAAGAAAGATACCCATCGGCAAGTGAAGCTTTAGAAGCGCTACAAAATATTACACCTGCTTATTCGGTTACTAAATCAATTCAGCTAAAAACTTTTGTTGGTTTAGCAGCTATTGCTTTAGTCACTTTCATAGGAAGTTGGTTGTTTTTAATACCGCGTAATGATTTAGACATTTATCAAAACACTCTTTACGGAATAAGTATTAAATATCCTCAAAAATGGCAAAAATCTGTAACTCCAGACAGAATTACTGGTAATTTGGCGAAATTTATGCCACCGATGGCAGATACAGATACATATCCAGAAAACATTAATTTAATTGTCCGGGATTTACCTGAAAATAGGCAAGAACTAAAGCAATTTACTAATTCTTATTTAGATGATATCAAGCAAGTTTATCCAGATGCTGAAATTATTCAGCAAGGAAAAACAGAACTTAATAATCAACCAGCTTATCAAGTAATTTATACTACCAAAGATAACGAAAATAATATTCAAAGATTGCAAATTTGGACGGTGAAAAATAACAAGGCTTATGTAATTACTTACACGGCAAATATAAATAAATATTCGCAGTATTTAGACATTGCTCAGAGAATGATTCATTCGTTTGAAATTGAGTAATTCATCAATTATTAAAAATTTTTGTAACATCTGATTCAAATTATTTTATTTTCGTAAATAATAACTATGGCTTGTATTACTTCATAGTATCTATTACCTATCCGTAAGTTATGAAAATCCGATCGATTTTCCAGGCTTTAACAACAGGAATGATTACTCTGGGTGTATTTTCTGCCGTTAGTCCATCTACCGTTGCTCAAGCTCAACCTAAAAAAACCTATTTTTGTGGTCAGAGTAAGAATGGTAATTGGACTACATTTGCAAGGAATTACAACAACAGACGAATCCCTGTAATTTACTGGGTTAAAAAGTTAGGTGGCTACACTCCTAAAATGCGATGTGAAGTTATATCTCCTAAATTTCAGAGCGCCTATAAAAGTGGAATTCTCAATTACCTTACATCTGGGGTTCATCGGGGACAACCTGTAATATGTGCTACCAGTCAATATGGTGGCCCTTGCAGTCAAATTTTGTTTACTCTTAAATCCCATCGAGAAGCTAGTTCAGTACTTCAACAACTTATAAATGTTGGATATCGCGCTGGTGATGGTGGAGTTTTTCAATCTGGAAATTCTTCTGGGGTTTATATCGATATGCAACGCTTGTTGACGGCTGAATCTCAAACGAAATAAAGATTCAGTTCTAATCGTTTTCTAGAAATACAGGTAAAATATTTTGGGGTAGACGCAACATGAAACCACATCGTACATATTTTCGTCAATCATTGGCTTTAATTGCCTGTATGGGTAGTTTATTAATGTTGCCGATGGCTGAAAGTTTAAGCATTTCTCATGGAAAAGTTTCTGCTCAACAGCCTACTCCCCAATTATCTCCTCAACAAATTAAACAATTAGCTCAATCAATTACTGTTAAAGTTTCATCGGGGAATAACGGTGGCTCCGGTATTTTACTGAAAAAATCGGGTGGAGTTTATACAGTTCTTACTAATAGGCATGTTTTAGAACCAGGAAAGCCGATTAAATTACAAACATCTGACGGTAAAACTCACCGTGGCAAGGTGGTTCAAGGAGTTGATTTTCAGGGAAAAGATTTAATTCAGCTACAGTTCAGCAGCAACGAGAAATACAAGGTAGCTGAATTAGGCAATTTAGCTACTGTAGCTATAAATGAAACTATATATGCCGGTGGGTTTCCTTTTGAGACAAATCCTTCTGAAACTCAGGGCTTTGTTTTGACTACAGGACAAGTTTTGTTGATAGCCGAACGTGCTTTGAAAGAAGGCTATCAGATTGGGTATGACAATGACATACGCAAAGGTATGAGCGGTGGTCCAATACTGAATCGTTACGGACAGTTAATTGGTATAAATGGTATTCATGCTCATCCCTTATGGGGAAACCCTTATGTATACGAAGACGGCTCAAATCCAACCGAAGCCAGACGAGATTTAATGAGCCGTTATAGTTGGGGAATTCCGATTCTCACTGCTACTAGCCTTGCTTCAAAAAGTGATTCAACAAAAGCTCAAGTTCCGGTTTCCAAGCTGCCACCAATTGCTAATGAAGTTAACAATATAGCCGAAAAAATAACGGTGCGAATTGATGTACCGAATTCCCCTGAATGTAGCGGTTCGGGAGTGATTATTGCTAAAAAACAAAATACCTATACAGTGCTGACAGCCGAACATGTGATTCGTGAAGATGTCAAGTGCGATCGCAGGGTTTTGTCATTGGTAACTCACGATAATCGAAGTTACCCAATTCAGGTTAATGATAATAGCGTCAAAACTGCTCCAGGTTCAGATTTAGCTTTACTAGAGTTTAATAGTAACCAAACTTACGATGTTGCAACCTTAGCCGATTATCAGCAAGGTCAAAATATCGGATTTGTATTTATTTCTGGATGGATTGGTTCTGAAAGCAACAGCAGTAGTCCACAACGTGAGTTTACTGCTGGATTTTTAACACCTAAAGAACTCGGACTTTTTCTGGCTAAGAATCCTTTATCCTTAGAATACGGTTATAGTTTGTTTTATACCAATATGACTCATAAAGGTATGAGTGGTGGCCCGGTATTAGATACTCGTGGGCGTGTTATTGGTATACATGGCAAAGCAGAAAAACAAGAAATCAAAGATAAAGCTGGTAGAAATCGTTTGATTCCATTAGGTTTTAGTCTGGGTATCCCCATGAGCAAATTTGTGAGTTGGGCACAGCAGGTGGGAATCACTTCTGTGTTGAGAGTAGAGACTTCTGTACCACCAGCACTGACTAAAAAAGAGCGGAATGACATTCGGCAAGCTTTACTGCAAGTAAAAAAACTCGGAGATAATGCTGATGCTATTGATTGGTTGAATTATGGCTGGGAAGTTTTTCTCAGTAATGGTAGTGAATCAGAAGCAATTAAAGCTGTTGATCGCGCTATTCAAAATAAACCGGATTTTTATCAGGCTTGGTATTTGCGTGGTTTGATGAATGGTCTGGATAAAAAGTCCTTAAAAGATTTTGAGAAAGCGATAAGTATTGAACCGAAATTTACACCAGCTTGGCGCATTCGTGGTTTTACTTTGTTCCATTTGGATCAATATCCAGAGGCGCTATCTTCCTTTGAGCAATTGGTAAAAATTGATTCTAAAGATGTTAGTGCCAATACATTTAGAAGCTTAATTTTATTATCTCAAGGGAATTTTACAGAAGCTTTAGATATCGCAAATTTAGCTTTTGCAAATAGTCGAAATCCTGATGCTTGGATGTACTTAGTTCGTGCTTTTGCACTTGTGGCTAATGGAGATTCAAAAAGAGCTATGGCTAATTTAGATGAGGCCGTTCGCTTAAATCCAGAATTCATGAAAGGCTATGTTTATTCTACTCGAGGTAATCTCCGTTCTCAACAAGGAGACTTAAAAGGGGCGCTGGCTGATTTCAACGAAGCTGTACTTTTTGAACCGGAAAAAGTTGATTATTTGAAAAAGCGTGCGGATATACGCTCGCAACTCAAAGATTACAAAGGAGCAATTGCTGATTACACTGAAGCTGTTCGCCTCAACCCTAAAGATAGTGATGCGATCAAAAAACTTTTAGTTATTAGAATAGAACAAAAAGACTTTAATGGTGCAATTACCGATTTAAATAAATTTATCAGTCTTAACCCGAAAAATATTGATGCGATTAAAGCCCGCGGAGTAGTCAGGTTTGCACAGAAAGACTATGAAAACGCACTGGCTGATTTTAATGAAGTAATCCGTCTTAAACCCGATGATTCCGATTCTTATTACTACCGGGGACAAACACTTACTCAACTAAATAATTATCAAGCAGCAGTCGAAAACTACAATCAAATTCTGCATACTGAAAAATTTGATGGGGTTATTGGCATTAATGTAGAAATTAATTCCAAAACAAAAGTTGCTACAGTTACTCAAGTTAAAGATAATTATTCCGCTCAGAAACAAGGAATAAAAGTTGGAGACCAAATTTTGGTAGTTGATGGTAAATCAACGAAAAACATGAGTTTAAAACAAGTTGTTGACTTACTACGCGGCAAAGCAGGTACAAAATTATCTGTAAGAGTAGCTCGTTCTGGCAATAACAAATTGGATTTCAACCTTACTAGAATAGAACTTGCTACCACCGATATTGATGCTAAATTTGCCAAAGTCTACTACCAGCGAGGACTAACCAGAATAAAACTTAAAGATAATCAAGGTGCGCGTAAAGATTTGCAAATAGCAGCAGAACTCTATAATCGAGAAGGAAAGAAAAATGAATATCAGCAAGCGCTAGCGAAGATTAAAGAACTTCAGTAATAATCTAAGTTGTAATTGTACCTTCCCCGAATATCTCTATATTTGTTCAGATATTGGATGTAAAATCCCTATAAAAAAGATGTCGGGTTACAGTGCTATTACTCATTTTTGATTGAAAATGATTGTTTTTTTAGTCCTATTCATCTGATATCTTGCACCATTCTTGATTAGCCCCAAAACCCACCTTGTAAGCCGAAGGCTTTCTCGCAGAGAAATAAATTTCAAGGCTAATATACAAAGTACGTTAAAACGCACTAAAACCCATACCCAGTCTGATTTATCAGACTTTGTGTATTAGCCTGAGAATTTATGAATACGGCGGTTGTTGAGAATGGTGCAAGATGTGAGCCTCCGATGAAGGTTAAAGGTCGAAAGTCAAAGGTGTTAAAATCCTTCACAACAAATGAAACTAACCCTTTTTTTTACTTTGGCTAAAAGCTTTACTGTATAAGGGTTTAAAAATGTGTTAATTAGGAGATTCATAGGACTTTTGCTATTAGCCGGGGAATGGCATTCCCCGGTGGGTTGCGGTAAAAACTTATTAAATTAAATCCAATCGACTACTAGCTAGCTGAATACATATTAGAAAATGGTGCGTTACGGCATTTTTTAGTACTTTTTATAGATTATTTTATATTTTGAGTTTTATTTTTACGTTAATGGTGCGTTACGGCATTTTCTAAATGGTAATTTATTGATGTCAGGTATTTGAGCCGTAACACACCCTACAATTATTTTTCTATTACCTATTTCCATAAAATAAAAAGACGTAGCACTGCTACGTCTCTACATTATTTCCTGCAAAAAATAACTACAATTTCAACAATTACTATTCAACCTCATTAAAAAGAAGCTCTTCTAATAACGGTTGAAATTCGCGGAATTCTTCAGGTGAAAGTAATTCCGGCTTGCCTTCAGAGTTAATACGAGCAAAAAATAGTAAAGGATCTAAAGGAGTATAAATTGCGTATTCTTGTTCTTCCCAATAAAAACTTGCTAGTAACTGTAATTGCTCTGGTTCTAAATCTGCCTCTTCGTCTTCGATTTCTAAGGTAAAAATATCCGACTCTTCTACAGTCGGCAAATCACCGGCTGCTGTTAAAGCATAAGCCGTATTTTTTAACACTAAATTCTGCTCGGATAAAACAGCCTGAGCAGTGCTAAAAATCTTTTCTATTGTGAAATCATCTTCTACAAGAACGGCTTCTTCTCCGTCACCGTCTGTTTGCCAAGCGAAAATTTCTACAGGTGAGTCAGCAGGAAGCAATAAAAAGTACTCTTGCTCATCTACTTCAAGGGAATGCTCGACATAACATTCAAGTGACCTTCCAGTTTCATCAGTTAAAGTGATGGAACTTTGATTGGAACGCTCGTTTTCTTCAGGAAATTGAGATGGATACATAGCCGAGTAAAAGAACAAAGATTAATACCAGCTTGAAAAATAGATTGCTCTATCGTTCAGCAACAAATTCTTCACCGTAACATACTGACGATAGAAAAATGCTGACTCTTGCTTCCCCACTAGAATATCACGTCAAAAGCTTTTAAAATTAAGCGTTTTTTTTAACTTTCTGTTTTTTGCTGTCGTCTAATATCTAGCCATTGTTGCAGAATTAATGCTGCTGCTTTTCTATCAACTAACCCTTTATTACGTGAAGGAGAGCGTTTTTCAGCAATAATCATTTGTTTTGCTTGATACGATGTTAAGCGCTCATCTACGTATTCTACGGGTAATTTCAAAATCGCAGTTAGGCTTTTAGTAAATTTCTGCACTTGACGAGCTTGAAACCCCAAAGAACCATCCATAGAATAAGGTAGCCCAACTACCAAAATTTCTACTTCCCTTTCCTGGATTATTTGCTTAATTTGCTCGACATCTTGCAAAAAAGTTGTACGATGTACTGTCGTAAGTCCAGTAGCAATCAAACCAGTGCGATCGCACCCTGCTATACCAATCCGTTTTCGACCTACATCCAATCCTAAAGCGGATATGTATGAAGTTCGATTTGTGCTTTTTGGAGTTTGAGAAGATATTTCATCATTTACTTCATCTCCTCTTCCCTCTTGCGGAACCAAATTATTACTCCTGTGGGTTATCGGTAGAAGGGTTTGTGTTATTTCCTTCTACATTACCTTTTTGATAGGGTAAAGCAATATTATCTTTAGATAATTTAGATAATTTGTTTAGTTTTGCTCTTTCTAACATCTGCCGCCTTTTTTCCTGCTTCCACAACATTCCCCCAGGTATGGGTTTTCGTGCTGGCTGCAATCCTTGGAGCATTTCTGGTAGCTGAATTCCTTCTAAAGAAACGAATTTCGATTCCCGAACTTTGTGCCATACGGAACGAGACATAATTAATGTGTGTTCTATACGACTTGCTCCGATTTGCTCCAGATATTCTTCTCCTTCCGGTTGATAATCTGCTGAAGCAACTTTCAGGGAAGAAGACGGAAAATCCTGTGTAATACGAGCCATCTGAGATAGTAGCTCTGGATACAACCAAGTATATGCAGGGTGAACCGTCAAAGTCGCAACGTGTGGTGTTTCTCCCTTACGATCAATTCTTAATTGAAAATAACCAATGGCTGCTTTTCTTTGTGGTTCAAAGACATAACCGCTAACTATTTCTGATTTTGTCAACCATTGTTTAACTGCATCAGCTAAAGCTCCGATTAAACCAGTTTTAAAATCATGAGTTTGGCGATCGAAGACTTGACGCACCAAAGGCGGCATTGATGCGGTATCAAGTTGATACAACAACTGAGCATCTGCATTACTAACGGGTAGCAGATTGGGTAAATCTGGTTCGGCTTGCGCTAATGACGCTAGTAATTCTGGTTCAACTTCCCAATATGTCATTTCAGCCAAACGCTGAAATCCGTTTTGCCGATAAAGCGCCAAAGCTTCTTTATCATTAACATTTGCTTCCAAGATCCAGGTACGAGCTTCTAAAATCGATTCAAAACAGTAGCGCAGAAGTTGAGAACCAATTGCTTGTTTATTCACGCATTTCTCTAGCATTACCCTGTCTACGCGCCAGGTACTGCGTGTTTTATTAAATGGGGATACCTGAATAATCCCTAGCATAGTGCGTCCCTGTTCGGCTACATAAGCACAAAGACGATGCTGCAAAGGGTTGGGAAACCAACTTAAAAATTTAAATAGTCCAAAATTACGACGCAGCTTTCGCTCCTGCTGCGTCGCAAAATGTTCTTCGTTAGGTTTTTGAGCGGCGAATGACTCTTGGGAAAGACGCTCGATATCATCCAAGTCCCTATATTGGACTGGTCGAATAACGATATTAATATTTTGGGAAAGTAGTGATGTCATTTTCATCTCTGTCCGCTATTAAGCCTTAAATATAATGTAAGTACTAAGAAGTGCTGCAATCATATTAACGGCTTTACGCAGTTAGCCGTTGCGCCAAAAGAGTGATTTTCCTAACTTCATAATTAAAAACAGTCCTCAGAGAGAATACTTGTAAACATTCTCTATAGGAACTGTTCTCATTGTATTTTAATTTTGGTTGCACACCTAAACTTATCTACGATTCGGGAACACCTTCGGTGAACGAGTGAGTATAGGTTTCTCAGCGACTCGTCTTTGACGACAGAAACTGAGCTTTTAATCCGTATGCCCCACGGACTTTTGCGTACACAAATATAAATATCTTAGTTTGTAGGCTGCACTTCTGCTGTTAATTTTGCATTACACCTACATTGTCCTATTTTACCATAAATCTGGTTAGTCTAACGAGTCACTCCGCGAACGTAATTCACCAGCGAAAATACGGTGTAGCTATGCTTCCCGCGTTCCGACGCGTCCCAATACCTCCCTTTGGATAGTTATGGAACTTTTTACAATTAACTGTTAAGTTTTGTCTAACCTTTAGATTACTTGTCGAGAAATAACTTTTTCAAAATCAGCCTGAGTTTGATGAAGTAATTCTCCTCGACTGTCATCTGAATTCTGTTTTAGGCTTGGAACCAGATTACGAGCCTGGAGAGTCATGTGAAACTGTAAATGAGCAACATATTCGCTGAACTCTTCACGCGCTCCTTGATTACTTGTAAAGGTATTGGATTCCATTGCCAAAGGGTTCTCCTTATTTGATGACGACGCTTATAGAGCATATCAGAAATCCAAATCAAATATATTTCTTTCGCAATGAACTTTAATGCTTTCCTGGCTAAAAGTGAAGAAGTGTAAAGCCTTCAGCGTCTCGATCTTGTGAATACAAGCAAAAAAAGTTAAGAAAGTCTAAATTTATCTTTTAAAGCTTCTGGAACATTTAATGCTTTGTCTAAACCCCGAACACGATCCCATTCTAAATTTTCATTCCAAGTAGCATTTTCCAGATTAGCTTCATTAAAATCTACATTACTAAGAATTGCATAGCTAATATTACTGTCGCTCAAGTCAGCACCGCTAAAAATCGCTCCAGTTAGGTTACTACCACTAAGATTTGCATTACTTAAATTTGCATAACTCAAATCGGTACCTAACAAAACCGCGTCGCTGAGATCGGCGCTGCTTAAATTAGCTTCATTCAGACTTACTCCACTCAAATCGGCTTCATTTAAAATGACTTGACTTAAATCTACACCTCCAAGATCGGCACCTAAGATAATTGCTCCTTGCAAGTTTGCTCCCCCTAAATTTGCACTGTTAAGCTTGGCATAGCTGAGATCTGCCGCAATCAAAATGGCTTCCTTTAAATTGGTTCCGAACATTAACGAATCGCTCAGGTTTGTACCTCTGAGCGTGGAACCCCTAAGATTAACACCGCTTAAATCTGCCCTACATAAATCGGCATAGCTTAATTCCACGCCTATTAGATCCGCATCGCTTAAATTAGCGCCGAAAAAGATAGAATTTTTTAAATTAGCACCGCTTAAAACCGCATCTCTAATATTTGCACTAGTTAGATTGGCACCAGTTAAATTGGCACCAGCTAAATTTGCTCCAGTCAGATTTGCATCACCCAAATTTGCTCCCGTTAAGTTGGCTCCGCTTAAATCCGCACCGCTTAAATTACAGTGAGTTAAGTCGCAATCAGTCAGATTTGCTTCTCGAAAATCGGCACCGCTTAAATTCGCATCGCCAAGATTAGCACTCCTAAGTTTTATCTTCTTACCTTGTACCCCTGTAAGGTTAGCATCCCCTAGATAAGCACCATTCAGCTTTGCATGACTCAAATTTGCACCTGTGAGATTGGCATCTCCTAAGTAAACGTTTTCTAAAAAAGCACCTTTGAGAAATTCGCCGACTACATTAGTAAAATTACCAATCCCAATAGAATCACTATAGTTAATTACTCGTAAGAGGGTAGATGTAAAAAAATGTTCGCTATCGGGCTTGTCCGAAGAATAAAAAGCAATTTTATCCTGTAGATGATGATTTTGCTCTCGTATAACTTGATGAATTTCCAAGAGCAAAATCATCACATTCAAACCCGTATTTATATCTAGTTCCCGCAGACGGATAGCAATATTTTGTGACTGTAGCTGCAACATCTGTTGCTGAGGCAAGTTATTATCTGGTGCAGCATCAATAAATTCACCATCACACCACCGACGATAAAAATTTTCTAATTTTTCAAACAGAATAACTGGGTTTTCTTTGTCGCGAGCCATAAACTGCGCGATCGCAGATTCAACGACTTCCGGTTTTAAGGTAACATTTCCCAACAAAGCATAAATATGCTTGTAAAACTGTCTTCGATCCACGTTGGATGCAAAATCATTGCTTGCTTGCGCCCATTCAATTAAACTTGCTTCTAGTTTTTTCTTAAAACTAGATGAGAGCAAATTATCTTCAAAAGACTCTACTTGTTTTGAAGGCAACCGATCGGCAATTGTGGCGATTTCAATTGCCCTACTTTCTCCAGTTGCTGTATGAGGCACCTCTTCCAATCGCGATTGCCTCAAGCAATTTCTCCAAAGCTGCTTGAGAAATTCTATTTGCAACATTTGTATATATTAATACGAGGATAGTACTGACCTAAATTAGCTTACCCGGATATGTTTCAGAACTCAGTAGGTTTTTAAACAAAAATAAACTAGTATTATTTACTACGACTAACTAATCTATAATTGAGTATAATAACGGCTATTAAACCGTATTTATGTAAATTTTCCTCCTGTTTTAACTAGAAAATCTATTTGAATCATTTTTCGTTTATAAAAAACGGAATTTTCCGGATTTGATTGTTATACTAACTTTCCTGTATATTTTCTGCTGAGTTTTTCCGTTCAATACTTACTGCTTGCGACACAAGCAATTGTTAGGAAGAATACTACAGTAAAAAGGGACAAAAAATTAAGAAATGTCATATTAATCTGACCTAAAAAGTTTTCTGCTTGATATTAGACATTTAATATATCTTTCAGTTCTAATGACGAGCATGGGAGAGAGAGATACTCTCGCAGGAGGCTCTGTAAGCATTGCAAATGAATTAGGCTAAGTAGCCCGGAGATTATTCGGATGAAAACAAAGAGCGTTTATTTAATTTTGTTGCGGAGTTTGTATTTAGCGGCAGCTATCTTTGGAGTCCAATCATTGTCTGTAGCGGCAAAAGTTGCAGCAAGGCTGAATCAACAAACCCCTCAAGAAAACATATTGACAGAGAAACTTGATTTTAAAACAGCAGAAACATCTAATAATACTCTGGCAGTAAATAAAATTAATCAAAAGCATATTGAAAAATTATCGCCAGGTAAAGTATGGGTACTTGAGAAGGAAAAAGAAGTACAGGCAGATTTATTTACTTGGGTTGTAAATGACACCAAAAAGTCAGCGCAACAGCCTTTTTTACAATTGAATAAACAGCAGAAAAAACCCGCATCTAAGCCCTCTAGTAAACCGAAACCGGCAAAAAAGCCAGCTAAGAAAGATGGTTTTAAGGCGTTCGATAAGGTTGTAAAAGATACTAAAATTTCCAAAGGTTTGTTTACTCTTTATCGTAATAAAGAAAAAAATCAAATATATTTGGAAGTCAAGCCGACGCAGTTTAAGAAAAATTATCTGGCAACTGCAACTTTAGAATCAGGTATTGGTGAAGCTGGGATTTATAGCGGAATGCCTCTACAGGATTTTCTGTTTTACTTCGAGCGGGTAGGAGATAATTTACACTTTGTAGTTCGTAACGTGAACTTCCGTGCCCAGGAAGGAGATCCGCAAGCCCGTTCTTTAGCAAGATCTTTTAGCGATTCTGTTCTTTACAAAATCAAAATTAAAAGTATTCATCCGCAGCGTAAAAGCGTGCTGATTGATTTAGGGGATTTATTGCTTACCGATTTAGCAGGATTATCTTCTAGTTTGGGAGTACCGGGAAGTCAAGATAAATCTTATTTTGGTAGTGCTAAAGTTTTTCCTAAGAATATAGAAGTTCAATCAATTTTAAACTTTTCTGTAACTGGTAGCGGCAAAAGGCGAAATAAATTTAGAACCTTGGCTGATAATCGCGGTTTTACTCTCAAGCTTCATTACAGTCTTTCGGAATTGCCCGATAATAATTACCGTCCTCGCTTAGCCGATGAAAGAGTTGGTTACTTCATTACTGCTTATCAAGATTTATCAACAAAAGACCCCAGCGACCCATTTGTACGTTATGTAAATCGTTGGAATTTGGAAAAGAAATATCCCAATGCCAGTATTTCCGAACCGAAGAAACCGATTGTTTACTGGATAGATAACGCTACACCTTACGAATATCGCGATGCCATCAAAGAAGGCGTTTTAATGTGGAATCGGGCATTTGAAGCGGCTGGATTTAAAAATGCTATCGAAGTTAAGCAGATGCCAGACAGCGCGACTTGGGACCCTTCAGACATCCGTTACAACACCATTCGCTGGATTAATACAGTCGATGGGTATTTTGCAATGGGGCCATCCCGCGTTAATCCTTTGACTGGAGAAATTCTAGATGCAGATATTTTGATAGATGCGAGCTTAGTTAGTTCCTTGAAGAAGGATTACCGACAAATGGTTCAACCTACCCAGTCGTCGAAAAAAATAACTTCTTTGTCAGCGATGATGCAAAATCGCTTATTATGTCGCAATGGTTTGGAAGCAGAAGATACAGATTCCGAAGAAATACCAGTCATCAAGCGCTTATCTTCATTGGCTAGCAAATACGACCTTTGTTATGGAATAGAAGCCACCAACCAGTTTGGTTACGGGAAATTAGCGATTTCTTTGCTAAGAGATTTGCCGCCCACCAGTCAGGAAACTAAAGAATATATCCATCAATATTTAAGGTTAATTGTTGCCCATGAAGTCGGCCATACCTTGGGTTTGAGACATAATTTCCGGGGTAGTACTATGCTGTCTCCCGAAGAAATGAACGACAGAAGCATTACTCGCAGTAGAGGACAAGTTGCTTCCGTTATGGACTATATTCCTCCTAACATCGCCCCAGAAAGCATTAAGCAGGGAGATTACTTTCCTAGTATTGTTGGACCTTACGACGCATGGGCAATCAAATACGGTTACTCGCAAATAAAAGCTGCATCTACTAAAGCCGAAGAACCTGTTTTACGAGAAATAGCCTCCGAATCTTACAAACCCGAGTACAGTTATTCTACAGATGAAGATGTATACGATTTAGACCCCACTGCCGATGCATGGGACAACAGTTCTAATGTACTGCTTTATTCTAAATGGCAGATGGATAACGCTCGCAAGATGTGGGATCGAATCAACAAACGATATCCCTTAGTTGGTGAAAGCTATAGCGACGTGCGCGAACGTTTTGGAGCAGTATTAAACAATTATTTTCAGCAGATTTACTACACATCAAAATACATTGGCGGACAGTCATTTTACCGAGTTTACGCCAGCGAAAACCAAACTCGCCTACCATTTGAACCGGTACCTGTAGAAAAACAGCGTCAAGCTTTAGAAGTTTTAGGCGATTATATATTTGCTGAAGATGCTTTTGATTTTTCTCCCGAACTGCTGAATAAATTAGCACCATCTCGTTGGCGGCATTGGGGAAGCAATCCTCAAGTCGGTCGGTTGGACTATCCCATTCACGATTTAGTATTATTCATGCAGAACATGGTTTTGTATGACTTACTGTCGAGCGATCGCCTTTCTCGTCTCAAGGATATTGAGTTGAAAAGTCGTTCCGGAGAAGCACTGACTTTACCAGAGCTATTTAATACTCTTCAAGACAGCATTTGGACAGAAGTATTAAAACCAAAAGACAAAGATATTGAAATTTCCAGCTTGCGCCGGGGATTGCAGCGAAAATATTTAGATATCCTGACTAATATGGTGTTGCGAAAAGTCAACGTACCCGAAGATGCCCGTACCTTAGCATGGTACAAACTGCGTCAGCTAGCCGAGAAATTAGACGATGCAAATTCCGAAGATGAATATACAAAGGCGCATTTATTAGAAACACGCCAAAGAATCAGTAAAGTGTTAAATGCTCCCTTAAGAACAAATTAAAATTTAGTGGTTAGTGGTTAGTGGTTAGTGGTTGGTGGTTGGTGGTTGGTGGTTAGTGGTTATTTGTTGGTGGTTAGTGGTTAGTAGAACAACTATCAACAATCAAAAATCAACTTTCACCCGAAGGGTGTGGATCATCAACCATCAACCATCAATTTCTACTCCCAATCTTGAACTTTCTGTTTAATGCAAACAGGAACTCCAACTTTTAAAAGTATTTCCTCATCTTGATGCTTAATTCTTAATTCTGAACCTTCACGCAACAGGTAAGTTACTTCTTCTTGACGAATATCTACCTCCAATCTTTGGCAGCAAATTGTTAAAGGGAAGTGCAAGCGTTTTGTTCCTTTAGGCAACCTAGGATGAAAAGAAAGATTGCCGTTGTAATCTTTCATTCCGGCAAATCCGTATACCATTAACATCCAGGAACCACCCATCGAAGCGATGTGACAACCATCTTTGGAGTTGCCTGCAATATCCGCTAAGTCCATAAGTACGGCAAAATAAGCGTATTCTAAAGCTTTTTGGCTGTATCCCAACTGAAAAGCTAAAATACTTTGAATACAAACCGATAGTGAAGAATCTCCGGTTGTTAAGGGGTCGTAATAATCAAAATTACGTTTTTTCTGTTCTTCGGAAAATTCTTGTCCCAGCAAATGCATTGCTAATACTACATCTGCTTGTTTAATTACTTGATGGCGATAAATTACCAACGGATGAAAATTTAATAGCAAAGGATATTTACTACGGGGGACATTTTCAAAATCCCAAACTTTTTTGCTGAGAAAACTATCATCTTGTGGATGAATACCCTTGGCTTCATCGTAGGGAATATACATATTATCTACGGCTTTTTGCCACTCTTCAATCTCTACAAGAGCAAGATTGGTTCTATCCAAAAGTGCCGAAAATCTTTCTAAATCTTCGTTTTGCAGCATCTGGACTGTTTGAGCGGCATATCGTAAATTTTCCCGTGCCATCAAATTAGTGTAGGCATTATTATTTACTACTGTAGTATATTCATCTGGTCCAGTAACACCATGAATATGAAACTTTCCATCTTGAAAAAATCCCAAATCATGCCACAAACGAGCAGTTTCTACTAGAATTTCCACACCTTCGTTGTAGAGAAAATCCTTATCTCCAGTAATTTCAACGTATTTTTTAATTGCATAAGCAATATCAGCATTAATATGATATTGAGCCGTTCCCGCTGCATAATATGCTGATGCTTCCTCACCGTTGATAGTTCTCCAAGGAAACAGCGCTCCTTTTTGATTCAACTGACGAGCGCGCTTGCGGGCTTTATCAAGCATTTTGTAGCGAAACTGAAGTAAATTTCTGGCAATGCGCGGTGCAGTATAAATAAGGAACGGTAACACATAAATTTCTGTATCCCAGAAAAATTGACCTTCATAAGCTTGTCCCGAAAGTCCTTTTGCCGGAATACCAGTTCCTTCCGCTCTTGCCGAAGCTTGCAAAATTTGAAACAAATTGAAGCGAATAGCTTGCTGTAATTCTAAAGCCCGAGTTGCATCTGTATCGTAAGGATTGCCATAAATTTTGATATCGCTTTTGTGCCAGAATTCATCCATATATTGCTGCTGGCTTGCCAAAATTGCTTCAAAACCTAATTTTTCCGCTCTATCTAAAGTTCTATGCGCTCTTGTACATAATTCTTCAATAGCATGACCGGGTGAAGTATTGTAAGTAATATACTTAATTAATTTAATCGGAACTCCAGGCAAAGCATCTATATTAAAGACAGCCTTACCATCATCTTCAGAACACTCGCTTTTATAAAAGTAGGAACAATCGGTTAAAATTTCATGTTCAATCCCACAAGCAAGACCGATTTTAGTTTGATTGGTGACATAGCCTAGTAAAACACGACCTTCTTGGCAATAATTGACTTTCGGATTTAAAACTCTACCCTTAAAACCTTTAGCTTTACGAGGATCGTGATTATTAGCAGCTTTATGCTTGTGATTTTCCATTTCCGAAGAAATTACCACTGGAGCTTTAGCATTAAGAAGCGTGACTTCATATTCAATTGCAGCTAAATGACGGTGTTCTAAGGAAATTAAACGACGAGATTTGATCGCAACCTTTTTACCGGATGGTGTCTCCCAAACTAATTTACGATTTAGCGTACCTGCCTTCATATCTAGTACGCGCTCAAAACTTAATAAATTAGCAGTTGAAAGAGAAAAAGGTTCGTCATCAACGTAAAGCTTAATAATTTTACTGTCGGTAACATTGACAATAGTTTGTCCGGTTTTAGCAAAACCAAAAGCTTCTTCACCATAAACAATAGGCCAAGATTCATAAAAACCGTTAATAAAAGTTCCATTTTCGGTGCAGGGTGTCACTTCTTCACAAACACCGCGCATTCCCAAATAACCATTCCCAATAGAAAAAATTGTCTCCATTTGAGCTTGGAAACGAGGATAATATTGCTTTTCTACCATCCTCCATTCGTCAACCGGGTAGACGTATTTAGGAGGATTCAAAGGTTCGCGTCGTAGCATTGATATCCGTTCAACCTCACTGATTGATAATTTTGAATTCCACAACAAAAAGTGCAGCAGGAAAAACCCGCGCTAAAGTTAACGAAACTTGTATGAATTTCGTTGCCAAAAATTGAATTGAGAATCAAAAAATCAAGAAGTTATGCATCCTTCTTAATTCTTGATTAACTAATTGATTAGTTAATAATTACTGGAGCATTTCGCCCAAATCGGTAACAACTATATCCGCTCCATTATTAATAAGCGCGTCAGCATCATCATTACGATTAACTCCGATAACTAATCCAAACCCGCCAGCACTTCCTGCCTGTACGCCGGATATCGCATCTTCGACAACAACGCAACGTTTAGGTTCGACATTTAACAATTGAGCAGCTTTTAAATAAGTATCCGGTGCTGGTTTACCTGCAATTCCCAAACTTGCAGCAACCTTACCATCAACTCTTGCTGCAAATAAATCGGTAATATCAGCAGCTTTGAGTACTGCTTCACAATTACGGCTTGAAGAAACCACCGCCGTTTTTATGTCTTGACTGCGGAGATAGCAAACCCAAGCTACAGAAGTCTCGTATACTTCTACGCCATCACTCTGTAAAATAGAGTGAAAAATTTCATCTTTACGCTTTCCTAAACCATAAACTGTGTCTTCTTCTGCACTTATATCGGGAGTACCTTCGGCTAATTCAATACCTCGCACCTTTAAAAAACTACGAAGTCCGTTACTACGCGGTTTACCGTCAACATAGTGTTTATAATCGGTATCGATTTCAAAAGGTACGAAAGATAGATTATTCTCTTGAGAATGCTTAGAGAGAAATTCATCAAACATCCGCTTCCAAGAAACAGCGTGTACCTTTGCGGTTGCGGTTAAAACGCCGTCTAAATCGAAAAGAACGGCATCAAATTTATCGCTAGTTACAGAATAATTAGATTGACTCATTTTTATTATTTGAAATTGACAATCCGCCGCGAACATCTCGATACGAGCAACGCACAACATAGCCCTGCATTTACTACTAGATAAATCTAGTCAAATCAGAGCTTTTTTGAAAAAATAAAGGAAATTTGTATTCCGATAGAGTCTTATTTTTTGATTTTGACAATTGACTATATGAATCATTAATCAAAACGCCTTTGTAGTCGTTTAACTAACTTTTCTATATAGTGTTGTTAACAAGACAATATTTTTATAGACTTTCAGATTGTGTTGAGAAAATTTCGACTTTAGACAAAATTACATGCCACGAATCACACTGAAGATATCGAAAAGATAATAATTTAAGTAGGCAAACCGAATAAAAAAAATATTCTCACTTTAATTGTCATATACAAATTATTTTGAATCATGATGGCTTTGATACAATTTGCGATTCAATAACAATAAAGATTTGATAAAGTTGTCAACAGATAAAATAGCTGATGAGAATTACGAAAATATCAAGTAGCGATAGTAGTGATAATTGATAATATTTAAATTTATGTTGCCCGAACAATATAGCGGTTTCAATACTACTCGGTTAAGCAATTAAACTCGTTTTTAGATCCCCCAACCCCTTTAAAAAGGGGAGCCACTACGTTGCAGTGAAACACTTTTAGTTGAATGCAATACAAAGACAGCCATTAAAAATCGGACAAGCGGGATGCTCATCCGAATCTACCGGCATAATATGAAATATGCTGTATTTATAAAAAGCGACCTAAAATTTAACTTCTCAACGCTTTAACAAATCGCTGTAAACCTCTAAATACACTCTTGCTCGTTGCAGCTACAGTTTCGCCTTCAGCTTGCGCTTCTGTGCCAGAAATGATGGCATCCAATTCATCACCAGAAGGTTTATTAGGTAACTCGGCAACTTTTTCATAATCACCATTTTTTTCTACCCAAACTTCCCACAACCCAGGATAGCAGCGAAATACAGCAGCTTCTTCAAATATCGGGCGTAGATAATAACAAGATTCAATCGTGTTGATAAAACGCTGACGAGTTTGGCGTGCGGCATAACCAATACCTACAATACTCGAATCTTCTAGACGAGGAGCGAACATTACAAAAGGACGTTGTTCCCCTATTATTCCGCACAGTTTTTCTAACTGCGGTACTTCAACGGAACTAGGTTGAACAAATAAGAAAATTTCGTCTTCTGGTTGAACTTTTGACTCTATCGAAGTCATCCTACCAGTACCAATATCCAATAGTTGAAAAGGTATTTCATTCCAATCCCGGCGAGCTAAAGCTGCACTACCAGCATCAGCGAAAAAAATCTTTAATTTATCGCCATACTCATCAAAAGCTGGTAGAAATTGTTGTGCAGCAGGCAATGCTTTTAATTCTGGAAACAATAGCTCAACCTGCAGCCTGGTATAGCCATCTGCAAGAGCAGCTTGAGTTGCCGCACGAGCTTGGACAATTGCATCTTCTAATGTTTTTGGAAGTTCAGACATATCGAATTTTATATTTTAAAACTCTGGATTTTTGGATTTAAAGCTAGGAGTAAGCTCAGTGAGGAGTTATAAATCAACAGTTAGGAATGAGTAGCGGGTAGCAAGTTAATACAAGCTGATAATTTAATTGATTATTGATTTTACTTGTCTCCCCATCTTCTTATTACCTATTTAGTAACAAGAGCAAAACGATTTTCAAGACGACTCATAACTTGCTTTAACACCATTGCCACCCAATCAATATCTGCTTGTGTGGTGTAACGTCCTAAAGTGATGCGAATACCCCCCATAGCAGCTTTGTCCGAATAGCCCATTGCAGTTAACACGGGGCTGGGACTTAGTTTACCACTATGACAAGCTGAACCGGCACTAATACCTATTCCTGCCAGATTCAATTGACGTACAATAGTTTTCCCGCTGATTTTTTGTCCGTCGGCGTATTTGAGACAGAAACTGGCATGATGCGGTAAACGTTGTATCAAATCTCCAGTTGGAATCAAACCTTCAACATCGGCTAGCTGTGAAAAAAGTCTATCCCGTAACTCAATCAACCGGGGCGTTTCTATTGGTAATTCTTGAGCCGCTAACTCCGCTGCTATGCCAAAACCAGCAATAATTGGTACTGCTTGAGTTCCGGAGCGCGATCGCATTTCTTGTCCCCCGCCATTTAGTAAGGGGACTAACTCTACTTCCGGACGAACATACAATGCTCCTACACCTTGAGGACCATATATTTTATGACTGGAAATGCTTAGTAAATCTACTGATAATTTTCTTACATCAATAGGCAATCTTCCTGCAACTTGTACCGCATCGGTATGAAACAAAACTCCAGCACTGCGAGCAATTTTACCTATTTCTTCAATTGGTTGTACCGTACCGACTTCACTTTGTCCGTAAATAACCGAAATTAAAACAGTATTGTCTTTTAAAGCAGCTTTTAAATTATCGGGGTTGACTCTTCCTTTATTATCAACATGCAAACGAGTAACTTCCCAGCCCCAATTCTCAAGCAATTTCGCAGGTTCTGAAATGGCAGAATGCTCTACGCTCGATATAATAATATGCTGGGGTTCCCTAAATAGCTGAGCCACTCCCATAACTGCTAAATTATCTGCTTCCGTACCACCAGAAGTGAAGACAATGGATTCGTGCCAAGGCGCACCGATTAAACTAGCAACCTGCATTCTCGCTTGTTCTACAATGGTTGCCGCCCGTTGCCCCCATTCATGCAAACTAGAAGGATTTCCCCATCCTTGAGTTAGCACTGTATGCATCATATTAATCGCTTCAGGACGAGTAGGAGTTGTAGCGCTGTAATCTAGATAGATCTGCATAAAAATTAGTCTATAAAATGCATTCAGGAGCTGCTTTTATTTTCAGTTTAGATAGTGAAGGTAAGACAACTTCTGGTAGATATCTTCTTTTTAAGATTATATTGGTGCTATTTGACGTGAAGATTCTTTAAGAAAGTTCTTTTTGCAGAATATCAATTGCATTGAGTAGAAGTTGTCCTAGTTGAAGATAACCCTTATTTAACCTAAAACTTCAAAATCTATCAGCTTTTAAATATTTTCGGTTTCAAAAAGCTACCCATAAAATTGAGTGATTTCATTATCTAAAATTGTCAGTAAAATTACCTGGATTTACTACAAAGCATTTGTAAAATATTCATAATACTTTAAGATTGGAACGATGCTGTCAGTGCAATTGCCAAAGCATCAGCAGCATCATCAGGACGAGGAATATAGTCTAAATCAAGTTCTCGGGCAACTGCTTCTTGTACCTCATGTTTTTCTGCCTTACCGTAACCAGCTAAAGCTAATTTAATTTGGGAAGGCGCAAATTCTACGATAGGTAAACGGTGTTGTCCCAAAACTAATAAAATGATTCCTCTGGCTTGGGCAACCAAGATAGTATTTGACATGCGGTAAAAGAAAAATTTTTCAATCGCAACCAAATCTGGTTGGAATTCTTCGACTAAAGTATGTAAATCGTCATAAAGCGTACACAGTCTTGTTTCTAATGGAGTTTTAGCAGGAGTACTAATAATGCCAAAGTCTAGTAATTTTACTGATTCACCTTGCAAGTTATCCTGATTTTTGTGGCATATAATTGCTCCAAAACCCAAAATAGCGAATCCCGGATCTAAACCTAAAATTTTTCTTTGCATTTACTTTACTACCTTTTCATATAAACATAGTGTTTTCACTGTTTTTTTTCGCTAGGTTAATTAAATGAGTCCGATCGCTTAGAATTAAAAATTGTAATAATCACATTCTTCAATTTGAATGAACTTAGTGTAAATTTTCAATTAACTATTGTTTAGACCACTGTTTACAATTGCGATATGTCAATTGGTTTTCTCAGACAAGCTTTCAACGTCATGCAACAACAGTCGCGCCGTCGCACTCCCCATCGAGTTAACCAGTGGTTTAAGTGGTTATCTCCTGGCTTATCAGTTAAACGTTGGTTTTTGATTAGTGTGGCAGGTGTAGTATTAGCTGGACTGGGTTTAGCTATTTGGAGCGGATTTACACCAATTTACTGGGTGCTAAAGTTGGTTAGAGGCGCGCTTTTAATAATTACAAATACTATACCTTATTACATTAGCGGTCCTGTAGTGATGATTGGCGGTTTACTGTTGCTGATTTGGGGACAAACCCGCACGGTAGGCTCGATTACTCAGGTATTAAAGCCAGAAAATGATGAAGAATTAGTTGATGTGCTTTTAGCTCATCGCAGACTATACAGAGGTCCCAAAATTGTTGTAATTGGTGGAGGGACTGGACTTTCGACTTTATTAAGAGGACTTAAAACTTACAGCGCCAATATCACTGCGATTGTTACTGTTGCCGACGATGGTGGCTCCAGTGGAAGGTTACGCGAAGAATTTGGTGTATTACCACCAGGAGATATTCGCAACTGTTTAGCGGCTTTAGCTGATGAAGAGAAATTATTAACAGAGCTGTTTCAATATCGCTTCAGTTGTGGAGACGGTTTGAGCGGTCATAGTTTTGGTAATCTATTCTTGACCGCAATGAGTGAAATTACCGGCGATTTAGAACGGGGTGTAGCGGCTAGTTCTAAAGTCTTAGCTATTAGAGGTCAGGTACTTCCAGCGACTTTGAGTGATGTTCGTTTATGGGCTGAATTAGCTGATGGTCGTCGCATTGAAGGTGAATCAAAAATTACAAAAGCTGGAGGTAAAGTAGTCAAATTAGGCTGTAATCCAGCAAATCCCCCTGCTGTGCCAGCCGCGATCAAAGCAATCAAGGATGCCGATTACATTATTATGGGTCCTGGTAGTCTTTACACCAGCGTTATTCCCAATCTTTTGGTACCCGATATTGCAGATGCGATCGCCGCAACATGCGTACCTAAAATCTATGTATGTAATATTATGACTCAACCAGGAGAAACTCAAGGATATACGGTTGCTAATCATATTCAATCTATTGATAAAGCTTGTGGAAGAAAGCTATTTGATGCGGTTTTAGTACACAAAAAATCTCCTTCTGCCCGCGCTCTTATCCGTTACGCAAACGAAAACTCTCATCCTGTATTTTTAGATCGCGAAGCAGTAACTACAAGCGGGCGTAGAATAGTATCTGCGAATGTAATGAGTGAAGATGAAAATGGTTGCGTTCGTCACGATCACGAGCGCTTAGCCCAAGTCCTCTTACGTTGGTATAGCGGAACTCCAAAAGGAATGCGAAAGCTTTACAAGCTTTTTGGTAAGGAATCCGTTCTACAGTGATATCAAATCTTTTTAACACTTTTAACACTGGCTGCTAAGATTATTTATTGATTTATATACAGAGGGATACTATGACCAAAATAGACAAGATATAAGTATATTCCCTGTTTTGATATCACCGCGAAACCTCGGCTGCGTGCTGCTTTTCAATAATAAGTATTTATAGGTGCTGAAACTAACATAATACAAAAACTACTCAAAAATTAGACTTGGGTAGTTTTTAGTAGAGTGCTTTACGACGCTAGTAAGGCAGCACCGAAAAACTAATTAAATTAAGCAAATCGCTATCAATAAATAAACCTTGATAACGAAATTTGTTGTCTTATTTAACTGAAACCAAAATAATCAATTACTCAAAGGAATTGTTTGATTCGCTGAGAAGATGTTTTAAAAGTCTCCGAAGGTATAATTTTACCGTTCTGACTTGGTTCAAATTCAAGGAAGAATCTAGGTTTTAGTCATGTATCCAGATACTTAGCTATGCTTAATATAAGAGCAAAAGACCCTTTTAAAACATCCTCTTAGACAAAAGTAAAGTCTTGGTGAAAGTTAATATGAGTATTATCTTCAACAACAGCAATCAAATCTCCGTTACTCTTGATTAAAGTATCTAAAGAGCCATCGCCAGACAAGTTTTCATGACTTAGATGGTAATCGCTACTGCTACCAAGGACTTGAATTTTATCACCTTCATGACGGTCAAAATCAGTAATAGTCGCATGACCATCACCTAAATAGTAAGATTTATAGTTGTTAAAGTCTTTCGATCCTAATACAAAAACATCAGCTCCATGACCACCAGTCAGAGTATCGGATTCATGACTTCTTGAAGTGTTTCCCAAAGCAAAATAATAAGAAGCTCCATAGCCATCTAAAGTATCGTTACCATCACCACCAACTAACCGATCGTTTCCCATTTCACCAAGAAGATTATCGTGCCACTATTAGGTCTGAGTGAAAGCATTATGCAGGGGTAGAATATTTTTTTTTAATTTCTTTCCGCAATCACTCAATTAGGCGTTGCTGAATCCGGATATGAATTTATTTTTTCCTTTATAGTGATGCCCCCTAAATCCTCCAAAAATAGCGTAATTTTAATGTATCCCATCAAAATTGGGGGTTAGGGGGCAATTCATACTTTTAATCAGCAACGCCCTCAATTAAGTACTAAACCTTTGTACTAAGCAGTTGGTTTAGCTGTATAAGCGTTATGGCAGGGGTAGAATATTGTTTGAAAAATTTTTTGAAAATTAGCTGATATCAAATCCGTTTACACCGGTTTGGGATAAAACTAGTGAATAATGACGGTAAATATTTTTGTTTAACTAGTTACTTAATAGCCTAAAAAATCGCTCAAAGCTAGGTATCTTAAAAAAATAGCGTTGCTGCATAAAAAGATGAAAAGGCGATTTCATATTGAAAGAGACGTAGCAATGCTACGTCTCCACATCAGTTTTATGTTCACTACAAAGTGTAAGTAGATATTTCAGCAACGGCTGCAAAGCAATGAAATCGAGACTAAAGAATTGATTAATATAGCTTTGAGGCTTTTTTCAGATCAAAAAAATGTCTAAGCCCGACTAGACGCAGAGGACACAAAGCAAGAGTTTTTCAAGCTAGAAAAAACAACTTGAATTAGGATAATTTTCATCCACATCAAAAAAACAAAATGAAAATTCTTCTTAAAGATGCACTATCAACTCAACGTTTAGGGATAATTTTAGGTGAAACGCTAACAGCAAATACCGTAATTTTACTAGAAGGAGATTTAGGGGCAGGAAAAACCACATTAGTACAGGGGATAGGTAAAGGTTTATCTATTAATGAACCAATAGTCAGTCCTACCTTCACTATCATTAATGAGTATACCCACGCACGTATTCCCCTTTACCATCTAGACTTATACCGTTTAGAAACTCCAGAAATAATAGCCTTAAACCTCGAAACTTATTGGGAAGGTATAGAGGTTTCTCCAGGAATAGTGGCTATAGAGTGGTCGCAAAAATTACTTTACAAGCCAGACGCTTATCTCACTATACGTTTAACCAAGGCAAACGAAAATCTATACCTCGAAGAGGCTAACTCGGCTGTACGTTTTGCCGAAATCATTCCATGTAATTCCACTCTTAGTGAAAAGATTCTAGCTTTAGACATCTCCAAAAAATAAAACATCCAGCTTTAAGTGGGTGTGCAAAATTATTTGTGTGATTGCGTTCGCGCAGCGGCGCGAACGCTAACGCAATGACAATATAAAATTTATTTTGCGTGAGTACTTAGCAAATACATTTCGCAGAAAACTTAGAGTGACGCGGGTTCCCCCTAGAAGGCGGAACTAAAAGCTAGATATTTTATTACTTACAAGTGCCTTAGGCAAAAAACATCATTGAAATTAGCAATTGTATACAAACTACAGAAGCAGTTGAATATTCTTCTGTAAATTATTCCATCTGTTTACTTGTTCTATCTGCCACTGCCTCGTTCATCGCAGCAATGGTAATACGCTGTAATTATAATCACCTTATTTTCTGGTAAATTGTTTACAAGATAGAAAGACATATTGAATTTCAAGGAATTATTTTATACTAATAGTTACGATTAATTAAGTATCATGACAAACCAAATAATACTTAATAAGGAATATTCATACCTGATAGCTAATAAATTATCTAAATACTTCAGCTTTATGCGTGTTTTAGCTGAATCGTAATTACGGATAGTAGTTTATTTATGCTTTTTTCATAATGTTTAATAATTTCTTAATTTAATTTTGTGTTTAGTTTGACACGTTTGTAATTGATGTGCCTGAGTGATTGCTCGTAAGGGTAAATGCTAGTATTTTTTCAAACAAAATGAGTATAGTATCATTTTAATATCTCATTATTAAGTACTTTTGCATACTTATCAATAACAGATACTTGTATTTATTCAGTTTGTCAAATGCAGTAAATACGGAAAAAATATATTTTTTTATAGTATTTATAAGAGTCGAAGCAGAATAATTACTTAGAAATTTTTATTCAAATAAATCAAAGCATTAGTATAAACAACTACTCTGCATCCCAAAATGTATTTTTTCTGAATAAAAAATATACTTATGTCGTTTGATTATTCATAGTTGACTTAGAACTTGGGTAACTAGTGCCCTAAAAAATATTTTTTTATACAGAAAAGCGCTTAGTTACGTAAGAACAAGCGCTTGCAAATTTAAATAATATTTAAGTCGATGAAAATTACGAACCCAGACCCCAGACACGTAGTGCAATGGAATACTGGGCCTTTTTTTATTCCACTTTTTTGCAGTATGGTTTTTCTTGCTTTCTCCTTGATGAATTGCAAGTGCCTAAAGCTTTAATGCTCAAAATTTAAGGGTTTACCCCTCTTTTCTGTATCTAGCTCGCCTTCATGGTAAACAATCTCGCCGCCAACAATGGTCGTTACCGGCCATCCTGTGAGGTTCCAACCTTCAAAAGGACTCCAACCGCATTTGGTTAGAAGTTCTTCACGACGAACTTTTTTTCGTGAGTTTAAATCCACAAGCACTAAATCCGCGTCATATCCAGCTGCAATTAATCCTTTATTAGGAATAGAATAAGCAGACGCGACAGCAGTAGACATCCAATTAACAACTTGGGCAACAGTGCAACGTCCATCTTCAGCAGCAGTTAACATTATTGGCAATGAAGTCTCCACTCCAGGCATTCCTGAAGGACTTTTTGGATAAACTTGCGCTTTTTCTTCCAAGGTATGGGGTGCATGATCCGTAGCAATGAAATCAATTACCCCATCTAGCAAAGCTTGCCAAAGCACTTGATTATCATGAGAAGTTCGCAAAGGGGGATTCATTTGCGCTAAAGTGCCTATTTCTTCATAAGCAGTTTTATTTAAAAATAAATGCTGAGGCGTTACTTCTGCCGTTACCCAACTCGGTTTATCTTCCCGAAGTAAATTTGCTTCCTCAGCTGTAGACATATGAAGAATATGCAATCGACGACGATATTTTTTAGAAAGTTTTAATGCTCGCTGTGTTGCGATTAATGCTGCTTGACTGTCTTGTATTTGCGAATGAATAGCGACATCATGAATATTTGCAAATTCTTCTCGACGTTGTCTTAATCGGGATTGATCTTCAGCATGAACTGCAATTAAAATTTCGCCAGAAGCAAATATTGCTTCTAATGTTTCTTGAGGATCTACCAACAAGGGACCGTGCATAGAACCCATAAAAATCTTTATGCCGGGAGTCGGGTTGGCATGTAGCAATTCAGACAAATTATCCGCTGTTGCGCCAATAAAAAAACCGTAATTGACGAGACATTTGCTTGAAGCGCGCTCTAACTTATCATTTAAAGCTTCTTGAGTAATTGTTAAAGGACGAGTATTCGGCATTTCCAAAAATGAAGTTACTCCTCCCTTTGCACAAGCACAAGAAGCTGTAAATAAATCTTCCTTATGTTCAAGTCCCGGCTCCCGAAAATGTACTTGGGGGTCGATGACTCCTGGCAACAAAGTTAACCCTTCAGCGTCAATTACACGGGTAGGTGTTTCGTCTATGGCTGATGGTGAAACTTTTATAATTTTGCGATCGCGCGTCAGCACATCCCCAACAATCAATTCACCCGAAGGTAAAACAATTCTCGCATGGCGAATTAGTAAACTAGGAGATGACATGAAAATACACTCGGCTTAAATAACAGCAAATTGTGACATACAGCTATTAAGATTAAGGTTAAACTTATGGAATGCCAGACATTAGTTAATGTGTATTATTAACAACGAATAAAGTCCGACCAAAACAATTTAAATAACTGCGTCAACATGACAACATAACTCGTAAGAGCATCTTTGTACAGTTAAGATAAATAAATACAGTCTCCCTAGCACTCTTGTCTATTTCTGGAGCATACTAAACGTTTCTACTTGAGTAATTACATGCAAAACCCAGTGTCTGACCGTCACTCCAACCAACAACCCGACAATTCCTGGTTTTTTGAATTAGGCAAAACAATCGGATTAAGCATCGTGCTTGCTCTTTCAATTCGCACTTTTGTTGCTGAAGCCCGTTGGATTCCCTCTGGCTCGATGGAACCTACTTTGCACGGTACTCCAAATCAGTGGGAGGCAGACAAAATAATTGTTGATAAGTTAAGTTACAAATTTTCTATTCCTCAGAGGGGAGATGTTGTAGTATTTTCTCCTACAGAAGAATTACAAAAAGAGCAATTCCAAGATGCTTTTATTAAGCGGATAATTGGTTTGCCTGGGGACAAGGTAGAGCTTAGAGGGGGTCAAGTATATATAAATGACAAGCCGTTAAAAGAGAAATACCTTAATGAGCCAAAAAGTACATCTGTCGATGTTTGTGCTTCAGCACCTACACAGCCATTCTTATCTCAAACAAAAACCATTCCTACTGACTCTTATTTAGTTTTAGGAGATAATCGTGGCAGTAGTTATGATAGCCGTTGTTGGGGTGTTGTCCCTCGGGAAAATATTATTGGTAGAGCCGTACTTCGTTTTTGGCCTTTGAATAAAGTTGGTGGAATTGACGAAACCCCACTTTATAACAGCCAAGAAACATCTCAAGACAAAATCAAAGCTGAGTAAATAGCTATATATAAATATTGCTGTCTTTTATTAGCGCATGTTTTGCATTAAGGACAGCTAATTTTTTATTAAATAATTTTATCAAATATAGTCTAACTAGATTATCTAATCTAATAAGACAAAAAAAGTCATCAAGAAATCATCGGTATAAGTTATTATTAGTATAACTTTTATCAACGCATACTAATACCTATCTTACCTGTTAGAAATCCTAAGTAGGTAGGCACAAGTAAATCTATCTATGTAACTAAATTTAAAATAGCTGAAGCTCTGGCGATGATCCGCAGCTGAGCCGCACCTTCGGTGAACGCTGAATACTTCATTTCAATCCGTTACGCTCGTAATGACGTAGTTAGTTTTTATCGTACTTGTCTACTTGTATAATTTCTAAAAAGATAGACAGGTACTTTACCTTCAGTCAAATGGATTTTCAAGATGCTTTGGTGGGATTTTAAGCATATTGAGAATTTGGCACAGGTAGGTTTATTGACGCTGGCTTACTTTATGTTATACAAATATCGAAATGTTAAAATTGATTTTAGCCAAAGGGTTGATTAGCGAGAAATTAAGCCATTGTCTTAGCCATAATAAGTTCTAAAGAGGCATCTTTTTGAATTGTGAAATTATAGCCATATACTTTTGACAAAGAATTTAATTATCTTTCTGCTAATACTACTTCTTCTTAACGTGCGCTTAATTTATAGTTCGAGCACATAGACTTTATTTGATTGGCTCTAAATTTATTTGCTGTTGAACCAACTATAGCTTTATAGATAATTGATATTAATTCTTACGCATATTTTTAGAAAGGAAGCAAGTATGAATTTAGTATTATTTTTGATTGAGAATACGTAATAAATAGCTTTTATATCTATCTAATCTAGGTATTTAAAAATACTTATAATTACAAGTAGATTAGATAACGAAATGTTTATAATACGTTGAAAGCATTTTAATAGCATAAACAAAAAGCAGCACATAAGCTACTAAGATTGTAAATTTTCTTGTATAAATGTTATATAAATATGAAATTTTGCAGCTTTGTAAAAAAATACCGTATAGCGTTATAAATGACATTTATAGATATGAAAATTCAAAAATTAATAATTATAAAAAAATGGGAAGTTGAGAAGTAAGCTTAAAATTATAGCTTGAATACACAATGAATATAACGAAATCAAATACAGGAGATTACTCCTCAAGTTCTGGCGAACAAGATATTTTGATAATTGATGATACACCAGATAATCTCAGAGTTTTGTCTTCTATTTTAGCTCGAGTTGGGTATAAAGTTCGCAAAGCATTAAATTGGCAAATGGCTTTTACTGCTTGTCAAACGAAATTACCAGACTTGATTTTACTAGACATTATGATGCCAGAGATAGATGGGTATGAAGTTTGTCAGCGTTTTAAAGCTAATCAGAAAACTGCTGATATACCGGTTATTTTCATTAGTGCATTAGATGATGTCTTTGATAAAGTAAAAGCTTTTAAAGTCGGAGGTGTCGATTACATAACTAAACCATTTGAATTTGCTGAAGTTATAGTAAGAGTACAAAATCAACTTAAATTAAGAAGCGCTCAAGTAGAAATATTAAACTTAAATAATCAGCTTGAAGAAAGAGTAAAACAAAGAACACTAGAACTAGAGAATGCACTGTATAAACTTAAAATAGAGGTTCGTTCTCGTCAAGAATTACAAAATAAATTACTTGAAAATGCATTGCGCGATGCTTTGACTAGCTTGCCGAACCGAGTGTTTTTTATCAATAGACTAGAACAAGCATTAAATCGGACTAAATCAGAATTAGATTATCACTTTGCAATCTTATTTATAGACTGCGATCGCTTTAAAATCGTTAATGATTCTTTGGGGCATTTAGTAGGAGATGAATTATTGATTGCGATAGCTAAACGTTTGCAAACCTCCTTGTCGCCATTAGATACTTTGGCGAGATTGGGAGGTGACGAATTCGGTATTCTCTTGGAGAATGTTTCTGATATTGACATGGTAACCGGTATTGCAGAACGTATTTTAAATTCTTTAGCGCAACATTTTCAAATATCCAGATACCAAGTTTTTGTAAATGTAAGTATCGGTATAAATTGGGGAAACTTGAATTATGAAAAGCCAGAATATTTACTAAGAGATGCTGATACAGCTATGTACCGTGCAAAAGCATTAGGTAGAGGAAGATTTCATATTTTCAATCCAGAAATGCATAAACAAGCCATCAAAACCCTTGAGTTAGAAAATGACTTAAGAAGAGCCTTAGAAAGGCAAGAGTTAATTGTCTATTATCAGCCAATTATTTGTCTTAAAACTGGCTCGATTGGTGGATTTGAAGCACTTGTTCGCTGGCAACATCCTACGAGAGGTTTGGTTTTGCCGACTGAATTTATCTCGGTAGCTGAAGAAACAGGTTTAATTTATGCCATAGATACTTGGGTATTGAAATCAGCCTGCAATCAATTACGTATTTGGCTAGCCAATTCATTAGTTCCGAAAAATTTACATATGAGTGTCAATTTGAGTGCAAAACTGTTTTTGCAGCCAAACTTTCTTGCTCAAATCGACCAAATTATTTACGAAACTAAACTAAATCCTGCATTTTTAGAATTGGAAATTACAGAGAGTGTAATTATGGAAAATAGCGTAGATGTAAAAACTACTCTTAACGAAATTAAACAGAGAAATATAAATTTAACCATGGATGACTTCGGTACGGGTTACTCTTCTTTAAGTTATCTACATAGCTTTCCATTAAATACTCTTAAGATTGATAAATCATTCTTGAATTTAATGCAGAAAAATCATCAGAACATGGGTTTAGTGCCAGCAATGATTGGGATAGCTCATTCAATGGGAATGAAGGCAATTGCTGAAGGCGTAGAAAATTCCGAACAATTATCGCAAATAAAGGATTTAAAATGTAATTTTGCTCAAGGAAATTTATTTTCTCAACCTGCTCCACCACAGCATATTCTAGACTTGATATTAAGCAATCCTAAATGGTAAGTGCTGGTTTGATTAATAAAATTTTTTTAATTACTATTTTAATTTTTGATAAATACTTCTATTTTTTTATTTTAGAGACATGCTATTTGACTAAATTGTGTGGCAACTAAGCCCGTAGGAAAAGGTAGTGGGTTGGGATTATCTATTTTATTCGATAATATAGTACAAGAGTATTGCAGGATTTTGGGAAATAATTCGACTCCTGAAGAAGACACGGAATTTATGATATAAATCTCAACCCATCCAACTACGAGTTTATATACGTCTGAAGAAAAAAACTTTCTGAAATCTTTGATTATTGCAATTAAATTGGGGATCTACTTCATCAATTTCTTCAGTCACGTAGCATAATAGAAGTGTGACTGATTCGTTTAACCCCCTACTATCGCTTAAAGAAGGTCGCTGGTTCAAGCTCATTTGTGGAGCCAGCTTCCAACATCTGCCTGCGGTTAGAAGTTTAACATTAGCTTATACGCTAGCTGGCGCTGACTGCATAGATATAGCTGCCGATCCGGCTGTTATTCTTGCTGCTCAAGAAGGTCTAAAAGCAGCTGCAGCTCTGGGTGCCACAGCCCGGAAGCTCGGTTTTGCCTATCAAGGAACTCCTTTGCTAATGGTTAGCTTGAATGATGGCGAAGACCCTCACTTCCGCAAAGCAGAATTTGATTCTGCCCAATGCCCCTCTACTTGTTCCCGACCATGCGAGCGTATTTGTCCCGCACAAGCGATTACATTCGATAGTATCAAATATAACTTCGCAGGAGTTCTATCCGATAAATGCTATGGCTGCGGTCGTTGCGTTCCAGTATGCCCGTATGATAAGATAGAGTCAGTATCTTATGCAACAGCTAATGGAGCAATCGCACCCTTGATACTGAAATCTGGAGTGGATGCTGTAGAGATTCATACGACTGTCGGACGTTTGGCGGAATTCAAGAAGTTGTGGCAGACAATTTCAACCTATGCTGACCAATTGAAGTTATTAGCCATTAGTTGCACTGATGGTGAAGGAGTAATTGACTATCTGCATAGTTTGTATGATGCGATCGCCCCTCTTGATTGCGTAAATATATGGCAAACCGATGGCAGATCGATGAGTGGCGATATTGGCTCGGGCACAACATTAGCTGCGGTAAGACTAGGGTCAAAAGTATTGAAAGCAAAAATACCCGGATATGTGCAGTTGGCAGGTGGTACGAATAGTTACACCGTGCCAAAATTGACTGCAATGAATTTGGTGAAAAAATTAACGAACCAAAAAAGTGAAAATATGGGAGAGGGCAATCACCATTCTCGTAAATTAGGTTCGGAAAATGAAGCATTCATTGCTGGGGTTGCTTATGGTAGCTATGCTCGGAAATTACTTTTACCAGTTTTGGAACAATTAGAAGAAAAGGAGGTGAATGTTGAGCGTGTTAAAGTAACTGCTCTGAAACTCGAAGAAGAACCTGCACTATTATGGCAAGCCGTATCGCTTGCTGATTCATTAGTTTCCCAGCTCAAATATTAAGAGCGACGGTTGAGCTTTGCCTCGTCGTCCCCTATCTCTAAAAACGTCACCATAAAAAGCATGACGATTACAGACGATCTCCGAAAATTATTAGCCATATTGCCCCAAGACTTGCGGCAGATGCTCGAACAGCATCCTCAAAGAGATAGTTTAGTAGAAGTGGTCCTGGATCTGGGTCGTTACCCAGAAGCACGATTCCCTTCTGGAGCCGAATATCTAAGCGAAGTACCCATTACCCAGCAGCAGATAGATGATTGCATTGTAAGAGTGGGCACTTTTGGCGGAGATAATCGAGCAGGAATAGAGCAAACTCTACACCGGATTAGTGCTATTCGCAACCGCACCGGCAAAATTATAGGTTTAACCTGTCGTGTCGGACGTGCGGTACATGGAACAATTAGCATGATCCGCGATTTAGTTGAAAATGGTCAATCAATTCTCATGCTGGGTCGTCCAGGTGTGGGAAAAACTACTGTATTGAGAGAAATAGCCCGTGTTTTAGCGGACGATCTTGATAAAAGAGTAGTTATAATTGACACTTCTAATGAAATTGCTGGAGATGGTGATGTACCTCATCCAGCAATCGGTAAGGCAAGACGAATGCAGGTTGCTCATCCGGATCAACAACATCAAGTAATGATTGAGGCTGTGGAAAACCATATGCCAGAAGTAATTGTAATTGATGAGATTGGTACGGAGTTAGAAGCCTTGGCATCTCGTACTATTGCCGAACGTGGCGTGCAACTGATAGGTACGGCACATGGAAATCAAATTGAAAACTTGATAAAAAACCCTACCCTTTCAGATTTGGTAGGTGGCATACAAGCTGTAACTTTGGGAGATGATGAAGCCAGAAGGCGAGGCTCTCAAAAAACAGTTTTGGAACGTAAAGCCCCTCCGACTTTTGAAATTGCGGTTGAAATGCAAGAAAGGCAGCGCTGGGTAGTTCATGAAAGCGTTGCTGATACTATAGATAATCTTTTGAGAGGAAGACAGCCAACCCCGCAAGTGAGGACCATAGATGATAACGGAAAAGTGGCGATCGCCCGTCATCTGACTGCTATTAATGGTGGTGCTTCACAAACTGATAGAGGAGAAGAAAATCGCGGGCGAAGCTCTAATAGAACAAATGGGTGGAGAGCATCCGGGCAAATGCGTCCTTTAGTGCCATTAGGTGCAGAATACCAGAATGGCAATGGTTCTGGACGTAGCGAATTTGACCGCTTATTAGATCAATCTTTCAACAACTCTAGCGCTTTTGAGAGCAATGGGGATAAACATTCCGGTCCAAACGGTGAGGATTTACCTTTACATATTTACCCCTATGGCGTTAGTCGCAGTCAATTAGACCAGGTCGTTGAGGTTCTTCATTTGCCTGTAATATTGACAAAAGATATTGATAGTGCAGATGCAATTTTGGCTTTGCGATCGCACGTCAAGAATCATGCAAAATTGCGACAAATGGCGAAAGCTCGTCAAGTGCCAATTCATATGATAAAGTCAAGCACCATTCCACAGGTTACTCGTGGCTTACGTCGGTTGTTAAATATCGACGAGCCAGAAGTTACTGATGAGCGTGAACTACAATTGTTTCTCCACAACGGCAGCGATGATGAAATTGACGCTTTAGAAGAAGCTAGACTTGCAGTAGAACAAATAGTAATTCCCAAAGGACAGCCAGTAGAATTATTACCGCGTTCTTCACAAGTGCGTAAAATGCAGCATGAGTTGGTCGAACATTATCGACTCAAATCAAATAGTTTTGGGGAAGAACCAAATCGGAGACTAAGAATATTTCCTGCTTAATTTTTCCCTATCTCTATTTATTTAAAAGCGTGCATCACAACAAACCCCTTCTTCCTTTAGGTAGAGGGGGATTATAATTTTGATTATTGATTACAGACAAGAATACTATTATATCACGAATTTAAGAGAAAGTTAACTGCTGGTTAGTTAGGGATTGTTTTTTGGTTAATTATTAAAAACGAAGAGGAAGGATACATTTATTTGTTGGCATAGCGTGTCTGAAGAACAAAGCCCGTTTGATTTAAGAGCTTGGTTTACATCTTCTGTAAAATTACCATTGGCTAGTTCTAGAAGATGGACGTGAATATTCATGGACATTCCCATCCCAAAATTGCTGAAGCGATTTATCTAATTTTTGCTGGATTTACTCATCAAGCAGCAGGATTAAACCGAGTTTTCTATTCCGATAACGGTTCAACTGCTGTGGAAGTTGCGCTGAAAATAGCTGATCAATATTGAGTAAATCAAAATCAGCAACGTCAAAAATTTATTGCTTTTGAAGGTGCCTATCACGGAGATACTTTTGGAGCAATGTCTGTAGCTTCCAGTTCCATTTTTACCCAGGTTTTCTCAAATATGTTGTTCGAGGTGGATTTTTCACGATTCCTCGAAACTTCTATTAATGATTCTGATGTCGAAGACAAATAACAACAAGCTTTAACTATATTAAAAGAAAAATTCGAGCAAAATCCTCAACAGTATGCTGGCATTATTATTGAGCCATTATTAGTACAAGGTGCTGATGGAATGCGAATGTGTAGACCAGAGTTTATACGGAAATTAAAATAATAATTTCAACAATTTGATACTTAACTGATTTTTGATGAAGTCATGACCGGATTTGGTAGAACCGGAGATTTGCTTTCTTGTATTAAAAGTCAAGTAACCCCAGATATAATTTGTTTATCCAAAAGTATTACTGGGGGGTTTTACCTTTGTTAGTAACAATATGTTCTGAGAACATTTACGATACCTTTTATAGTGATGACCCGATAAAAACCTTATATCACGGTTATAGTTATACTGCGAATCCTTTGGGATGTGCTGCGGGTAATCGTTCTTGAGAATTAATGGTAAAAAATTAGCCTACATTTATCAGCATGGAAGCTAAACATTTACAATTTGTTGAAAAACAACAAGACAATCCCAATGTTGAAAACTTGCGGGTAACGGGTACGATTGCGGCAATGAATATTGTAAGTACTCAAGAATCGGGTTATTTAAATAAGGTTGGTTTAGTGATCCGAGAGAAAGGTTTGTTGCTACGTCCTTTGGAAAATGTGCTTTATATAATGGCTCCTTACTGTATTACTAATGGAGAATTATCAGAAGTTTATCAGGGAATTATTAGTATCTTGGAGGCAATTTAGATTTAATAATATTTCATCTGATGTATTGATACTTACTATAGCAATCAGTATGAATTGATTAGGGTGGTATGAATGGCTGATATACTTCAAGCAATTAAAGCAATTATTGATAACACTATCCCTGATATTGTAAGTTATTCTCAGGGTAAAAATAGAATTAATAGTGCAGGTGATGCTTTAGAAGATTTTATAAAAGATATATTTTCTGAAGCTTTAAAAGACAGCGATTTAACTCTCAAAAATAAAAAATATTCAGAGGCTTTTTCTTATATTGGCAATCAGAATAATCCACCTGATATAATTTTGAAAAATGGCGATGCAATCGAAGTTAAAAAGATTGAATCATTAAAATCAAGCATTGCGTTAAATAGTTCTTATCCTAAATCAAAATTATACTTTGACGAGCCAATGATAACAAATTCTTGCCGTAACTGCGAAGACTGGCAAGAAAAGGACATAATTTATGCAATTGGAGTTGTAAAAGAGAAAAAGCTACAATTACTTTGGTTGATATATGGTGATTGTTATGCTGCTGATAGAGAAATATATCAAAGGATTCGCAATAAAATAAATAGCGGAATAACGGAAATACCAAACGTTGAATTTTCTGAAACTAAAGAATTAGGAAGAGTAAATAAAGTAGATCCTCTAGGTATAACATATCTAAGAATACGAGGAATGTGGGGAATTAAAAACCCTGTAGTTGTATATGACTATCTGTTTGAAAATCTTGATATCAATACTTTTAAATTGATAGTAGTAATGAAAGAAGAAAAATATTTATCTTTTCCTTACGAGAAAAGAATGCTTTTAGAAGGAATATCAAATCAAAACTTCACAATCAGAAAGTAAAATATTAAATCTCCAAATAACCCTGCTCAACTTATTCCTGCTAAAATAATTAGCTATAGAATTAATAATTAAATTCATAATAGCTAAGCAATGAATATTGTATCTCTATTTTCAGGTTGCGGAGGATTAGATTTAGGGTTTGAGGAAGCTGGATTTAATGTGATTTGGGCGAATGAGTATGATAAGTCTATCTGGGATACTTATGAATTCAACCACCCGAATACCCAATTAGATAAAAGAGATATTAGAAAAATAGTTCCCGATGATATTCCCGACTGTATTGGAATTATAGGTGGCCCTCCTTGCCAAAGTTGGAGCGAAGCAGGAGCGCAAAGAGGTATTGATGATAGTAGAGGTCGATTATTTTTTGATTATATTAGAATTTTGAAGGAAAAAAAGCCTTTATTTTTTCTAGCTGAAAATGTTGGTGGAATTTTGGCTAAAAAACACGATAGAGCATTTACAAATATTTTGTCTCATTTTAAAGATGCTGGTTATGAAGTTACCTATCAGTTATTAAATGCTGCTGATTTCTTAGTTCCTCAAGATAGAAAAAGAGTAATTATTATTGGTTATCGAGAAGATATGGGTGGGACATTTGAATTTCCCCGTGCAATCAACAATCAATTAACTCTCCAAAACGCTATTTATGACATTAAAGATATTGAAGCTATTGCAATAGATTCTAAAATGAATCAAAGTAATATAGTAATACCAAATCATGAATATAAGCAAGGGAGCTTTTCTAGTATTTATATGTCTAGAAATCGAGTCAGAAGTTGGAATCAACCATCTTTTACAATACAGGCTGGTGCTAGACACGCTCCCATACATCCACAAGCAAATAAAATGATTTGGGTTGAAAAAGATAAATGGAAATTTGACGAGAAATCTCCCAAACCATATCGAAGATTATCGGTTAGAGAATGTGCGAGAATTCAAACTTTTCCAGACAATTTTATTTTTAAGTATAAGTATATTGGTGATGGATATAAAATGATAGGAAATGCCGTTCCGGTTATGTTAGCGAAAATATTATCAGAAAAAGTTTTCTTAGATATCAAACAATATCTAGAGTCGGGATTTTACAAAGCTGTAATTAAACAAGAAGTTCCTAGACAATTAACTCTATTTTAAGCAAATATGAATGAAAATATGTTCTTAGTCGCGCTTTAGCGCATCCGGTAAGAAGCGCTAAAGCGCAACTACGAACCTACTAATTCCCCTCGCAAAACTGTAACAGCTTGTCCCCTCAAATAAACTCTATCTCCACCAGAATATTTGAGTTTTACTACACCACCTCTACTTGAGGCCTGATAAGCTAAAAATTCGTCTTTATTTAATTTATTTCTCCAGTAAGGTGCGAGACAGCAATGAGCAGCACCGGTTACAGGGTCTTCATTAATACCTAATCCCGGACAAAAGAAGCGCGATACAAAATCAAATTCCGAACTACTTTCAGCGATGCTAGTAACAATAACTTCTGGAAACAGCTTGGTTAAAATTGTAAAATTTGGTTCTAATTTTCTAACTAAGTCTTCCGATTCAACTTCTACTAAATAACCTAGAGAATTTTTCACTACTGCTTTAACTGGTACTCCCAAAGCTTCGCTAATTTCTGGAGGTGTAGAAATAGCTTCAGAAGGATTTGCGGGAAAATCCAATTCAATCCAATCGTCTTGTTTTTTAGCAATTAATAAACCGCTTTTGGTGTGAAAACGGGCTGATTCGTCGGGAGAAAGATGATTTTCTGACCATAAAACGTGCGAACTGGCAAGGGTAGCGTGCCCGCACAAAGGTACTTCTGTTGCGGGGGTAAACCAGCGTAAACTATAACCGTCTACTTGTTTGACTAAAAATGCGGTTTCCGATAAATTCATTTCCTTCGCTACATTTTGCATCCATTCGTCACTTTGAGGAGTTTCTAAAACGCAAACAGCAGCAGGATTTCCAGAAAAAGGTTTGTTAGTAAATGCGTCAACTTGGATTATTGTTTGTTTCATATTGCACCCGAATTAAATAAACTATAAGGTTGAAGAAAGAATTTTTAAGTAAGCTTTGACAGTATTATGTAGCCCCATTTCCAACGCTTCAGCAATTAATGCATGACCAATGGATACTTCAAGTATGTTGGGGATAGAACAGAATTTTTCTAAGTTTTGTAAATTTAAATCGTGTCCAGCGTTAACACCTAAATCGTTATCTTGAGCGATTTTTGCAGCTTGAATATATTTGTGAAAAACCGCTTCTACTTCACCCATGCGAAATGCAGTTGCATAGGGTTCAGTATATAATTCAACTCTGTGTGCACCAATCTTTTTTACTAAAGGTATTTGGTTGGAATCAGCATCCATAAAAAGACTGATTCTAATATCAAAAGATTTCAGTTTTTCGATAACAGGTGCGAGTTGATGAAAATTTTTAGCTAAATTCCAACCACTATTGGATGTAAAAGCATCGGGAGCATCTGGAACTAATGTACACTGGGTTGGTTTGACTTCACAAACCATATCCATAAAATTACCTTGGAAAGGATTACCTTCGATGTTGAATTCTACGGTAAGCATTTGTGCTAATTCATATACATCTTTAGGTTTAATGTGTCTTTCATCTGGACGTGGATGAACTGTAATCCCATTTGCCCCTGCTTCCACAGCTATTTTTGCTGCATTTAAAACATTAGGAATGTCGATATTCCGAGAGTTTCTTAGTAAAGCAATTCTGTTGAGATTAACGCTGAGCTTCGTCACATTTAATATTTTTAGCTAAAAGTTACGATTGATTTGAGCAAGTAATCGCTGATTAGAATAATTATCGCATCCAATGTAAATAGATTTTTTCAAAACCTTACCTAAAATCGATATTCCTAAATCAATTTCTGATTCAGAAGTATTAGAAAAACTCAATCTCATTGCTGGATAACCTTGTTGATTGGGGAAAAATGCAGAACCGGAAGCGAATAAAACGTTTTCTTGAATAGCTTGTTGACGGATTTCTGAAATATCAATATTATCCGGTAATTGCACCCACAAAAATAAACCTCCGTTGGGAACTGTCCATTTAGCTTCTTGAGGAAAATAGTTTTCCATTGCTTGCAGCATTATATTACGACTGAGAAGGTTTTCTGTCTGTAGTTTTTTACGGTGACGACGATAATGTCCGGAACTAAGATATTCGCTGACTATTGCTTGAGAAATTGTAGATGTGTGAACGTCATCCATTAATTTACGTTCGACTAAGGGTTGATAATGTTTCCCCGTCACTACCATATAACCAACTCGTAAACCGGGAATCAAGGTTTTAGAAAATGTCCCAGCGTAAATGACTAAATCTTGTTTATCTAAAGCTTTGATTGGTGCTGGTACCTGTTCAAAATTTAATCCTTCATAAGCGTTATCTTCTAAAATCGGACATTGATATTTTTCTGCTAATTCTAAGAGTTGTTGTCGGTGATTTTGTGAAGTAGCTATTCCTGTAGGATTATGCTGGGTGCTGATGGTGTAAATCAACTTTGGTCGATGACTTTTAAGATATTTTTCTAATAATTCTAAATTCATTCCTTCAGCATTCATCGGAATACCGATAATTCTGGCTCCGATATTTTCTAAAATTGATATCGCTCCGTGATAAGTCGGACTTTCTACAATTACCCAGTCATCTTTTTGCAAATAGTATTGCATTGTCAGCGATAAAGCTTGCTGACAACCGCTAGTAATAATCAAATTTTCCGGAGTAATCTCTAAACCCTGCTGTAGCAATAATTGAGCAACTTGTCTTCTTAAAATTGCTTGTCCGTGAGGAATATCGTAAGCAAATAAACTATCAATAGAATTAGTAATTGTCCTTCTACTAATTAAAGCCATATCTTGAGGAGGGCGGGGTAAGCCATAGCTAAAATTGATTATTTTTTCGTTAACTTGTGCTTGTACAGCACTCATATGAATATCAAAAAAAGAATTCCCCGCACTTTCTGAAATAATTACGTTTTGTGCTGGTGCAAATGTGGATTTCATATTTGTAGAGTTAGTTAAATTCGTATTCGATTTATTAACGAAATATCCAGAACCCTGACGAGAAAAAATAATTCCGTCTGCTTGTAAAATGCTATAAGCTTCCAGAATTGTTAATTTATTCACTTGTAAATTTTCTGCTAAAGAACGAATTGAAGGTAAACGTTCTTCTGGTTGCAATGCTCCAGATTTGATTAAACGACTGATTTTCTCTTTAATTTGTAAATATATCGGTTTACGCGATTTTCTATCTAAAGGAATCTTCACGGCTAAATACTGATAATCGCTATCTGAAATATATGCGATTTTTTAACGCTATACACGGTACAGTTAAGAGTTTTTTGACTAGAACAGTTACATTTATTCGCAAACTGTACTAGTCAAATTGAGTAAATCTGTATCTTTTAAAATCATCGATTATAAGGGATTGTGAAATTGATTTCAAATTAGTTTTTTAACAGCACAATGGGTAAAAGCATCACTAAAATCAATAAAAAAGCAAACAATAAAATAAATAATGAAACTATTGGATTATTCTATGGCTTTCTGGGTGTTATCGGCTTTAGTGGAACTCTTCCGGCTACGCGAATTGCTGTAACAGATTTCGAACCTATTTTTGTTGGTTTAGGTAGAGCTATTATTGCGGCGGCTTTTGGAATGGTGCTTTTACGTTTAACTCGGCAGCCAATACCACATCGACAATATTGGGGAAGTTTAGCCATTATTGTCGCAGGGGTAATTATCGGATTCCCGTTGTTGTCGGCATGGGCTATGCAGCAACTACCAGCTTCACATGGAGCAATTGTTACGGGTATTTTGCCTTTAGCGACTGCAATAGTAGCGGCGTTACGTATGGGTGAAAAGCCGTCTTTAGGATTTTGGATAGCAAGTTTTTTTGGAAGTCTGACAATTGTTAGCTTTGCTTTGATTGAGGGTAATGGAAGTATTAAGTTTGCCGATATAGTTTTAATAATCGCTGTTATCGCAGCGGCATTTGGCTATGCCGAAGGAGGAAAACTAGCTAAAATTTTGGGTGGATGGCAAGTTATTTGCTGGGCTTTGGTGTTTTCTGCACCGTTATTAATTATTCCCGTTGCTTCGGTTGCTTTAAAAAACGGTATAACTGCTTCCCCATCTGCATGGTTGGGTTTTGGGTATGTAAGCGCCATCAGTATGTTTCTTTCCTTCTTCGCTTGGTATCGCGGATTAGCGATAGGTGGGATTGCTAGAGTCAGTCAAGTGCAGTTATTGCAGCCATTTTTGAGTATTTTATTTTCTGCTTTTTTTCTCAGAGAAAAAATAACTTATCTAATGATGTTTACTGCGATTATCGTTGTGATTACCGTTGCGATTGGCAGAAAACAGCCTGTTGAAAGAATTTAATTGTTTACATAAGTTTTAAAATAATATGTGAAGACTGTTGCTCGCACCTCATGAATACCCAAACAACTTCCAATTCCTTAGATGTTTACTCAGTTTTGAGTCAAACTCAGCGCTTGCGAATTAGCGACGGAGAAATTAAACCCGTTTTAGATGGTTGCTCAAACGCTTCACAGCTACTGGTGCTGATTTGGTCGCAGTTGGGGGATTTTGATAACTTAGAATATGCTTGGTGGTTGCAAAGAGAAAAAGCAAAGCTTGAAGCTAAAGGCGTTACAGTACGTGCTATTGGCATCGGCGATCGCAACTCTGGTATCAAGTTTTGTAACTACACTGGTTTCCCCCAAGAATGCTTGTTTGTCGATGCTCAAGCTGAAATTCATCAGAAGTTAGGACTTTATCGCGGTTTAAATATAAATTTCCCTTTGCTATCAACTTCACAAAATGCTTGGCTCAACTTGATGTTAATGTGTGCTGGAATTGGCAGCCCTGGAACTTTGAAAGAAGTTTTTAGGGGTTACAAAGGAGATAAAAAAGCACCCCAGCTAATTGAAGATGCAGAAGTTGTTAGAGAAACTCCTTTACCAGCGATAAAAGGTTCGTTTTTTAAGCTTGCTGGAGGAAAAGATTTTCAGCGTCCTTTTGAGCTAGCAACATTACGCTTGCGAAATATGACTGAAGTTTTGAGCAATTGGAGTACTTATGTTCCTAATTCAGCTTATCTAACACAGCGCGGAGGAACTTTTTTATTTGACTCTCAAGGAAAATTAATTTACGAGCATCGCGATAAAGGCATCCTTGGTTTTGCTAAGAATATGAGCAGTCCTTTATCTTTTTTGTTTAATTCTTGAATTAAATATATTTCTAGACTTGATCGATAAAATGTTAGCTAATAACTATCTATTAAGCTAGAATTTAAATTACCTAAATATTACCCAAATATTTTAGTATTCTCAGTAAACAAACTTAGGTAATTAGTTTTTGTATCATTGACTACTATTTGCTAAAAGTCTACGTGTGAGTATGTTTACATTCCCTGACTTTTAATACAAAAATTACTAATTTCTTTTCAAAAATTGTTTTGGAAGTACTTATAAATTCTGAGAACTGATGTATATCTAAATATAGTTTACTATCACCTTTTGTAAAACAGCATACAACTTACTAGAGTTGCTGCTATAAAATTGCAATAGTCCTTGAAGTCGTCAAATTTATCATGATTAAAGTATCATCCACTATACCTAGCTTAGTATTTACTGACAGCAAGTTGAAAGACGAGGAAGACAATTATCAATCTGAGGAGTATTTAGCTAAACTTCGAGATTTAATTAGCGAACGTTGGGAAGATGTTTGGCAGGAAGTACAAGCAAGAAAGCAGGAAGAAATAAGGCTTAATTAGTTTTCTTCTAATCCAAAAAATAAGGGCTATAGGATAAAGGTGAAAATGCCGTAAAGTTTGTTGTTTCCTTTATCCTTTAACCATTTATTAACTTTGTAACGGTTAATAGATAATTGTTAACTACTAGTTAACTGCTATAAGTTTGTTTGAGGGATGCTTCGATAGAGTTTGTTTGTTTGTAGAGTCGAATAAGTTTATGGGCTGGTGTTTCTCGCTTGTCTAAAAGAGTTTTTAAGGGTGCGAGTAAATTTACGTCAGGGTCATTTTCTAATGTAGATTCTACTACTTGTATAATCTGTTTTGCACTTGTAAAAATATCTTCGTTATCAAATCCTGCTTGTGCTGAGGTTTGATGTTTTTTGGCATCGGGTACAGTTGCTCTACCGGTTAATGAGTCGTCTAAAATCATTCCTTTTAATAAAGCCAATAATCCAGCATAGATAGAAAAATCGCTACAGCTATCAAAGGCTTTAAATTCAATTCGACCAATTTCTGCTGGAATACGAGCAATTTTAGTTAGAGATGGGATGCTTTTGATTAGTTCTTCCTGTTTTTCTAAAAATACCATCGCCGCAGGTCTTTTTCCGGTTCTCATGAAAGTTCTGACAGAAAAACCTTCCCACAAGGCACCTTGATAAAAAGGAGAACTGTAGCTAAAGGGAATAATGTAAGGGCTATAATAAGTAAGCTTTCTGCCAATATCAATAATCTTTTCTGTAGTTAAGCCTACCATCGAAATATTTAAATCCGGGCCATAAGTTAGCATCGGAATATCGGCGGTTTGCTTTTCTGGAGAAGCCTGCCTTCGTTTCGTTTCATATTTATTCAAAGGTGGATTGGGAACGAATTTATCGTAGTTGGGATTGAAGCTAATCAATGCCGGTGAATAACCATATTCCGCTGCTGTTTCTTTGAGTAAACGGAAGCTTTCATCTAATTCGGCGATCGCGCTATTAATATCGGGGTTGATAGTTGTTCTAATTTCGATACCTTTAGGTAGGCATTCGACAACTTCTTCTGAATCAGCAAAGCGTTCAAAACCTTCTATATACCAACGCTTTTCTTTTATGCCAGCATCACCTATTCGCAATTCTGGATAATCATCCTTGTAAACAGGCAATCTTTCGACTATTTGATTGAAATCAGCAAAATTTACCTGAGAGAAGTCAGCGAAATTTCCAGCATTATCAATGAAAGCAACCTCATGTTCGATGCCAAAGTGAAACATTATTTATACCTGAATGAAGTTTGTAATTATGGTTTAAGTGAGTTGAAATGCCAAGCGATAAGAGTTTCTGAAGAGAGGAATATATTTGAAGAGCAAACGTTTGATCAAATTCACAGACAAACGCTGCACAACTTTAACTTCAAAGTTTGCGAAGGTTATAATTTCCATCACCTGACAACCGGATTTCCAATTCTGAATCTCGCGGATATCTGAAATACTCCAGTCAAATTTTGCTGACATATGTTCGATTAGATGCAATTGAATCTTCAGCATCATGGATGATTTAGAATCAAATGCAAATTGCGATTTAGAAAAATTCTCAATAAGCTTATCAAAGAGTTGTTTAACTTGCTGTTTTCTTAAATACATCTGTAAGCCTTCTGTTACAAGCATAGAAAGTCGAGAGCTTGTTGATGGTAGCGAGTTAAGCCAATCATTATCTACCACCGAAGCAGCGATAAAATTACGATGTTTGCTTTTACGAGAAAACCTTCTTTGTAAGCGAAGTATGCCAGGTAAATACAATTCAAGCCCATGCACTTTGCGATTATCTAAGCGCTGACAACGGCTATTTAAACCAGCAACAATCTCTTTTACAGAACCTTGAGTATTTTTACAGATAAAATAAGTAAGAAAATTGTCAATAGGCCTTTCTAAAAGAGAGATTAATAATATTTCTTGAATATTTCTGGGGTTGTCTTGGGTTTTCAAAATGCACCTTTTTACGATATTAATGAAATGCTATTCTCAAAAATAAATAAAAATAATTATCAATAATATCATTAGAATAGTTTTACTTCAATAGAAATTATCCAATAAATCCTATTCTGATGACTTTCTGATTTACAAAGTCAAAAAACATCGCTGTAAGTCTTGGTTTGTGGTAGTTACGAAAGCAATAATGATGATCCATAATTTTTTTTTAAATCAAGCTAGTTGCAATTATGTGTATATCAATCAGATATATTCTTTTTAAAGAAATTGGCAATAAGTCTTGAGAAAGACAATTGGATGGCGAGTTAGTATGTAAATCAGGAAAGTTAGAGACGTGAGTTATGACAAGTGCTGTTCAATCTCCTTACAGCAGCGAACAAATATCCGCATGGCTGCGAGGGCTGCTGACTATTGCTTGGGCTGACGGAAACTTTGACGAGCAAGAAAAGCAATTGATAACTTCAATCACCCAGGAAAAATTAAATCCTGGGATGAATGTAGAATCATTTGAAGCGATAACGCCAGAAGAATTAGCTGCTGTTTTTGGTAAAAGTACCCCAATAGCAGAAAACTTCTTGCGAACAGCGGTAATGGTAGCCATTGCCGATGGAATCTATTCTCCTAGCGAAGACGAACTACTCCACAAGCTCTGTGAAGCTTTAGGGGAACCAGAAAACCTGCTGGAATCTCTGCGCCAGACTCTGGAAAATCCCCAACCAGCAGAAGCATCTACTGGCGTTGCATCACCTCTTAAACCTCCAGGCAAACCCCCAATCGAAGCCTTGAATCCTTTGCGAGATTGGCTTGATGGTTTGAACATTGAAGATCCTAAAGTTGCCCACTTTTTGTGCAAAATGATTCCCTCCCAATGTCCTTTTGAACGAGATGTGAAATTATTCGGACGCAAAATCGTGCATATTCCACCTTTATGCAAATTAAACCCGCTTTACGAGCAACTCGTGGGCTTGCGTTTTCGGGCTTTGTCCTATTTAGCGGATGATTGTCAAGAGGATATTTCGGAATATATTTAGTTAGTTTAAATGGGAATAGGGCATTGGGCATTGGGCATTGGGCATAGGAGAATTTAATTTTGACTATTTTCAAGTTAGTAAACTTTATGGCAGCTATCTTAGAAATAGAAGGGGAAAGGTTTCTCGTAACTATCTTATGGTGATACTATTGTTTGCTCAACTTGGGATATCAAATAGGTAGTAAGTAATTGGTGCAAAAACCAATGTCCAATGCCCTATGCCCCATGCCCTATGCCCATTTTTTAAATCATGCAATTTATCGATCAAGCAAAAATTGAAGTAGAAGCAGGTAAAGGTGGCGATGGTATTGTTGCTTTTCGTAGAGAAAAGTATGTACCTGCTGGCGGTCCTTCCGGAGGCAATGGAGGGCGCGGTGGCTCGGTTATTTTAGTTGCTTCAGAAAATTTGCAAACCTTATTGGATTTTAGATACAAACGTCGTTTTGTCGCAAAAAACGGTTCTCGCGGTGGTCCGAAAAATAAAACCGGGGCATCTGGAGATGATTTATTAATAGAAGTACCTTGCGGTACTGCCGTTTACAACCGGGAAAGTGATGAGTTGATTGGCGATTTAACTAAACCCGGACAAACTTTACTAGTTGCAGAAGGCGGAAAAGGTGGATTGGGGAATAAGTATTTTTTAAGCAATCGTAACCGCGCTCCAGAACATGCCTTACCGGGATTAGATGGAGAAATTAAAACATTACGTTTGGAGTTGAAACTTTTAGCGGAAGTAGGAATTATTGGATTACCAAATGCTGGTAAATCGACTTTGATTTCGGCTTTATCAGCAGCACGTCCAAAAATTGCCGATTATCCTTTTACTACCTTAATACCGAATTTAGGGGTAGTTAGAAAACCGACTGGTGACGGTACTGTGTTTGCGGATATTCCCGGTTTAATTGAAGGTGCTTCTCAAGGTGCGGGATTAGGACACGATTTCTTGCGTCACATCGAACGTACTCGCTTATTGCTGCATGTAATTGATGCAACCAGCGAAGATGTAGTCGGTGAATACAATACGATTATGCAGGAATTGCAGTCATATGGGCGAGAATTACGAGAAAAAACCCAGATTATCGCCTTGAATAAAATTGATGCTGTTGATAAAGAAAATATAGATTTGGAAGCATTAGCCTCGGAATTAAATCATCTTTCTTTTGCACCAGTTTTTATAATTTCAGCGGTGACTGGTGAAGGATTACAGCCGATGTTACAGCAAATTTGGGATACTCTCGATGCTTTGAATGTTAAAGAAGAAGAGGAAGTTATTGAAGTTTTGGGAATAGGAAATAAAGAAATATAAGCAACTATAGTGCTACGCGAAGGTCAAGGGTAAAAGGTAAAAGGTAAAAGGTTTATGAGTTGTAGGTTTCAGCCTTTATTAATGTCATAACCGCCATTAAGTAGCGATATATAACAGTTTTCAGTTGAATAAAATACACCCCTGTAGTTAATGAGGAGAGGGGAAGGGGGTGAGGTTTCTCAAACTGTATTGCACTCAAATGAAAAGCAGTATATTTAAAATGGTTTAAACTATTTTATTAACTTTTTTCCCGTCAGAAGATTACCTATGTTTGGAAAAGTGGGGAGAAAAGAAGAAATTGATATAACCATTTTAATTTGCTTGCGAAAAGATACAACTTACCAAGCTGATGAATGCTGAAATTAAAAAAGTAATATACAATTGGTAAGCTAAAAAATTATCCAGTAGATAATCAATTCTATTTACCAGACAATAATTACTTTTGTTCCTCATTCTCATGCCATCTTTATTTAAAAAGATTCCACAAAATCCATCCCAATCCAATGTAAAACAAAGAAAATCCTTGCTTATACCTCGTTCAGGGCGACGAGGATTCTTTTTGTTATTTACGTTTATGACAATGTTGGGATGGGTTGGCGGAGGAATTGCTAGTCTTGCTTTAGAAAAAATTCTGCGAGAGAATATACCCGCTTATTTTGCTCAAAATGAAATTTTGTGGTACAGAATTGCAAAGCTGATTGCGAGTAGTTTATTCGCATTAATTTTTGCAGCAGACCAATCTATACCTCTTAGTAAATACATTTCTGGCTGGTCTTGGATGATTGCTACTGCAATCGGCTGGTTAGTCGCAAATACTGTTTCTCAAGCCTGGATTACATACATTTCTCATATCGCTGCTTCAACAACTGAAATGTCCATGCAAGCAGCTATATTTTTTAGAATATTGCCAACTGCTGCTTATATTTTTTCCGGTTTATGGCTGGGTTTATTACAGTGGTTAGTGTTGCGAAGATACGTAAAAAATGCATTGTGGTGGAATATTGTACCTTCGATTTCATATTTGATTATTAGTATTTCAGTCTTATTTATTTCTTCAGTACAAAACTTGATTCCAGCAATACACCGGGATGTCACTTTGTATTTAGTTACTCAAGGAATAACAGCGTTAGTTTTGGCTGTAATTCCAGCTATTAGTTTTTGTCGGTTGCGGAAATCAGTGAGCAGTGAGCAGCGAACAGTGAACAGTGAACAGTGAGCAGTGAGCAGTGAGCAGTTAACAGTTAACAGTGAACAGTTATTAATTCAGGAATTAGTTGTGAATGAGGTTTTGAGAATATATTGTATTAGCAGTATTTTATTTGCTAATAAAAATTGGTAAAAAAGATACTCTTACTAAGATAAGACTTACCCATCTGGCACATTTTCTGTAGAGTGCTGTGATATTTAGATCAATTTTCAACGTAATAATAAGACTTGTGATGTCACGCATCATCCGAGTCTTGTGACAATTACTGCTCACTGCTCACTGCTAACTGTTTACTCTCAGCACTCCTCGTTCTGCATCCAAAGTTGCCATAACGCCTACGGGTAAAGCTGCATTTGGTGCTTCATGCCCGAAAGGTAAGTTAGAAACAACGGGAATACCTAAATCTTCTAATCGATCGCGCAAGACTTCCTCTACAGTGAAACTAGGAATATTTTTTGCTGCTTGGCAATTAGTAAAACTACCTATAGCAACTCCAGCTATCTTTGCTAAAGCACCGCTCATTCGCCATTGAGTCAACATTCTATCGATGCGGTAGGGTGCTTCTCCCACATCTTCGATTGCTAAAATAGCTCCGTCAAGTTCTGGTTGCATTGGGGTACCCAAAAGATGAGTAGCAACAGTAAGGTTTGCCGGTAATAACCTACCCCTAACAGTTCCACCTCCCCATCCTTTTCCTGTGAGGGATTCAAGGGGTTTTCCTTCTACCAAATCAAATAATCTTTGTACAGACCAAGCCGGTTCTTTAGCAACAGTAGTCATTACAGGCGCATGAACTCCACAAATTCCAGCTTTGTAAAGACTCCACAATAAAGCTGTAATATCCGAGAAGCCAATTAACCATTTTGCTGAGTGGGCATGGGGTATGGAGTATTGGGCATTGGGAGTTTTTTGATTTTGTAATATCCAACTCCATTCTTCCAAAATTCTTGTTGTACCAAAACCACCTCTAGCGCACAGAATCCCCCGGCATTCGGGATCTTGCCATGCTGCTGCTAAATGATTGCGCCTATTTTTATCATTACCAGCCAAATATCCCCACCTGTCTTCTATTTCCGGTATTACTTCAACTCGATAACCGCGCGATCGCCAAATTTCTACACCGTGCTGAAGCGCTTCAAATTCTCGTAAAGCACCACTAGGAGCAATTACTCGCAATAAGTCGCCAGGTTGTAAAGATTGCGGTATCAACAAATTATCGGGGTATTGAGTTTTAACTTGCATTGACTGATAGTTATTTACAATAGATATGGATGGGGAAGTTGTCATTTTTCAACTGTGTTTCTTAGTTCGCCATTGGTAAGTGTTTATCCGTAAAATGAGTTGAAAAAATAATTAATAGTTATGAAATGTTTTGAATTTTAAGCCTGAAAATTCAAAATGTCTACAAACCATTTTTCAAAACGCTCGCCTAATACTTCTAAAGAGAATACTTTTTGTGCGGTATCGCGGCAAGTTTGACGGTTTATGCTTTCTATACGCTTTGTTGCTTCTATTAATCCACTTACGCTGTCTGGTTCTACTAAAAAGCCAGTTTCGTTGTTTTTGATAATCGATGCAGGACCACCCCGACTATAGGAAATTACTGGAACTCCACAAGCTAGCGCTTCGATTGCTACATTTCCAAATGCTTCTACCCAGCGAGGTGTCATAATCAACGCCTTACACTCGCCCAAAATTTGCTGCATTTCTTTAGTAGATAAAAACCCTAAGTATTCAAAAGGTGCATTTGGATAATCTTGCTGAATTTTCTGCCAATAAGATTCATCTTGAATTTTACCCATAACCTTGAGAGAAATGTTAGTACTCTCTGCTACAGCGAAGGCATCTTCTAAACCTTTTTCGGGAGAAATACGACCCAACCAAGCAAATTGTTGTTTAGGTTTACTGCAAAATTGATACAAAGATAAATCAATGCCGCTGCTCAAATAATATATAGGAGGAGTTAATTCTGGAAAGGTAGTAGCTTGTACGGGAGTATAAAAACCAATAGTACCGGGAAACTGCTTTGATGTTTGGACAATAATTTGGTCGAGAGCATCAGAAAGAGAACCCATGCTAACAAAATGAGCAATGGGAAGTTTGAAAAAAGGTGTCAAGTAGAAAGGCAACCAATCGTAAGCAAAATTGACAATTAAATCGTATTCGTTTTCGACTTGGCGGACGTAATCCCACATATTAGCTAAAAGTGGATTACATGGCATTGTAATCGGCGTTTGACGTTCTAAGCTTTGGGCAATGATTTGTAAATTACCCGAAATCTGCATTACAGGTAAGTCATCCCAAGTTGAACCAGCAGGAGCAACAATCTGTAAATCGTGTCCCCGTCTAATTATTTCGCGAGCAATATTGTACAAACTTAATTCCACGCCACCACCCAATCCAGAACCGAGAGGTCCCACGGGAGTCGAAACGAACAGTAACTTCATTCGCAAAAATTATTTCAAGGCTTAATTTAAATAAATATAAAATGCCTCTGTTACTAAACGCTAGCGGATTGGGAATTGGGCATTGGGCATTGGGCATTGGGTATTGGGCATTGGGTATTGGGCATGGGGCATTGGGCATTGAGCATTGGGCATGGGGCATTGGGCATGGGAGATAAGGAGAAATTAGAATATTTAATTCACAACTGCTCACTATTCACTGCTCACTGCTCACTGCTCACTGCTCACTGTTCACTGCTCACTGTTCACTGCTCACTGCTCACTGCTCACTGCTCACTGTTCACTGCTCACTGCTCACTGCTCACTGCTCACTGTTCACTGTCTTCCCACTCTTGTGGATACTGAATCCGTGTTTCTGGTTCTTCTGATGGTAAAACACGGATGCGATTCATTTGTGAAATTGCGTATTTGGCTGTTTCTTGGACTTCTGGATCTTCATCATCTATTGCCATCGATAGCATTTGGCTAATTTGAGCCATCATGTCATAAACGCGAGTTAAATCGCGGATAGCATTTTTACGCACGTCGGGACTTTCATCTTGCATTGACACCGCTAAAGCCCGATTCATTGGTTTTAAGGTACGAGTACCAATTTCCGATAAAGCAGCTAAAATCAAACTACGTTGTTGCGAGTCAGCATCAGTCATCTGCTCTACTAATGGCTGAATTGCTCGCGAATCTCCTTTTTGTCCTAATTCCCAAATAGCTTTTCTTCGTTTTGTGGGGTTAGAGCTTTCTAAATCTCCGATCAATTCATCAATAACATTGATTTTAGCCAGACGGGAAGTTTTTTCTGTGGGTATTAATTTAGAAGATGGTACATCTTCGTAATCGCTAGGTGGTAAGTATTTTTGCTCTTGATTGGTATCTGCAAATCTATTTTCGGATGGTTGAGCTATGTCGGTATCGTCATCTATATAATCATCATAAGCAGCGGAATTTTTTAAACGCTTAGAATATCTAAACCATTGAATTAAATAAAATAAAGTACCCGCACCAGCCAATATTCCCATTACTATAAAACCAAGCTTAATAAAACTGCTGAGTGAAGATTCTTGTTTTTTTGAAGAACTTTCTTCAGATAATGGTTCTGGGGTAGGTGTAGGAAGAAGATTATCTTGTTTTAAAGTTTCTGCTTTTATAAGTTCTCTGGTTTGACTGCCTGCAATACCATCTGCTTCCAAACCTTTCTTCTGCTGAAATTCAATTACAGCAAGACGTGTTGTTACGCCAAATTGTCCATCAGCGATGCCATTGTAATAACCCAACTTTTTTAATTGGGCTTGAAGTAATCTTACATCTTCTCCCACACTGCCTATTGCCAGGTTAGAGGGTGAGGTAGTATTTGAGGAGTTATTAACTTGAGCTACTTCCAAGAAGAACGCTGTTTTATCGTAATTAGCAGCAGCCGGATTCATGTAAAATCCAAAGCTACTCAGATAAGTAAATATGACTAGATAGTAATGGCATCGGCTCATACATCAAATTTCAACAAAACAGTAGTATAAAAGTTATCGACACAACAATAACTTTAAATTACTTAAATGTTAACTTTTTTCTTGACAAAAAAATTTAAGGAATCGATAAAGAAGTAGTTGATACTTCGTAATAATTTCGATCTGCACCAAAAGCTTTACGGTAATATTCACGGTAATATTTGCGGTTCTGACTGTTTAACTGGTATTTTCAGAGGTTTGAGCTTGTTCTCGGATTGTTCTGAGGCAGATTGCAGTCCCATTTCAGGTATAGTTTCTTTGTTATTCTGCTTTCCTAACTTCTGGCGTTGATTGATTAGATAAATACTAACAATGGTTATAGTTACTCCCACCCATTGCAGAACAGTCAAAACTTCATTTAATAAGATATTGCCGAATATCAAGGCAAATATTGGAGTCAAGAAGGTTAGAGAACTTAGACTTGTAAGATTTCCACTAGAAGCGAAATAGAAAAACACACCGTAGGCGATCGCGCTGCCAAATACAGCCGCATAACCCAAAGCTATCCAGTCTGACGCAGCTAAGTCATTTAATTGTTGAGTTTCTGTTATTGCGGAAATTGCCCATAATGGTAAACCACCTAATACCATGTGCCACCCCGTAGCGGTAACTGCATCCGCATGACGGGTGACAAATCGAATCATTACCGTTCCTATCGCCATACTCAATGCTGCAAGTAGCATCAAAAATTCGCCACTTTGGAAAAATGATTGAGAAATCATTACCGAAGATTCTGCTGTATTAGAAAAAATACTGAAAATTAGTTCATCGGGTAAGCCAATAAGACTAATACCTGTAACGCCTATTGCTAAACCCAACCATCCATATAAGCCAATTTTTTCTGCAAATAACCAAGAACACAACAGCGCTACGGCTAAAGGCTGGGAATCAATCATCACCGAACCCAAACCCGCACCAGTTCTCACCAATCCTTCAGCTAAAAAACCTTGAAATAATGCTCCATCAAATAGTCCAAACAAAGCAATCCACAGCCAAGCTTTCCAACCCTGAGGCTGAGGTTTACCCATAATTACAGCTGCAACCAAAACTAATATCCCAGCCGGTAGTATCCGTATTCCTGCCAGAAAAAAAGGCGTAGTATGAGGAATAACTCCTTTCATCGCCACCATCGCGGTACCCCAAAGGAAAAAGGGCGAGATTAACAATAATGGTTTAAAAACAGAGGAATCCAAGGACGCACTTTTATTTAACTGCATGGGATTACGGAGATTTCGATTTACGCAAGTCAAGGTTAAATTAATCTTAACGAATTATTGCGTTATGTAAAGGAAAAAATACTTAATTTAGGTATGAAATGTTGGGAATTGAACATGAAGCAATTTGCCAAGCAATCTATGCTTAGAATACTAATTACTTCTAAGCCGCTCTAAAATTACCGATAAAAATTCCTTCTTTTCTAATCCCTCTATGCCTCTTCCCCGTCTACCCCTCTCCTAGATATAGGTAATCATAAAGCCGGGAAGGATATGCAGGGCTTCTTCCGATTCGAGTTAACATAACTAAAGACCATAGGAGATACATATGACAGTAGCTCAAACTTCTGCCCGCCAACTTTTACGGGCTGCTTATGAAAACCGTTACACTTGGGACAAGAATTTCCCCGGCTATACCGCAGATGTAACTTACAAATATGGCGGTAAAGAATTTAAGGGAAAAGTCCGCGTTAATCCAGATTTGAAAGCAGAAGTTTTTGATATAGAAGACGAACAAGCTAAAGAAGCAATTAATAATCAATTATGGGAAATAGCAATCCACCGTATCAGACGGGAATTTGAAGACTCTCATAAAGATAATACATTTAGTACTGGTGATACTGACCAATCCGGTGCAGTTGAAGTACTAGTTGGTGGTAAGTCTTCCGGAGATAAATACAAAATTCGCGATCGCGAAGTAGTTCTCGTTCACCGCCACATTCATGGTGTTGTAATTACCATCAATACTTTCAGCACCCACGATACTGGCGCAGGGTACCTCGCCCATCGTTATGATTCGGTATACCACGATCCGAAGACAGGAGAAAAAAAAGGTAACAAAAGTGAGTTTGAAGATAAATATGAGAAAGTAGGCGATTATCACATTCTTAACGAACGGATAATTACCACTGAAGTAGAAGGAAAACCCATGACTATGGAGTTTATCTTTTCTAATATTCAGATGTTGGGATAATTGCATAAAGGAGATGGGGGAAGCGAGAAATGAGGAGCTTAATTCCTAACTTGCTACTTATGACTCGCTACTTACACCCCTATTCTCCCGCAGGTTCTGAATATTGTCTTCCCAATTTCTGCCGTCGAAGGGTACTATTTCAAATTGCGATATCACATCTCCATCAAGACAGCGTAGATTTACATCAATACAGTCGGGATGGCTGCGAGGAATATAAAAAGAATGAACTCCGCAGTTTCTACAAAATTTATGCTTTGCTACACCAGTATTAAAAGTATAGGTTGTTAAATTTTCTTCACCCTTCAACAAAGTAAACTTGTCTAGCGGCACTATCAAGTGTAAAAAACCTTTTTTAGTACATATTGAACAGTTGCAGTTATCAGCTTTGTAATTATCGACTACTACCCGAAAACGTACCGCACTACAATGACATCCACCTTCGTAAGTATTCATAAGAGTTAGGAGTTATGAATAAGAGTTAGGAGCTAATTTTCTCTCTTTATCTTCCCATGCCCAATTCCCAACTTTCAATCTTTTACAAAAATTCCTGTAAAAAGTCTAGTGATTCATCTTCCCACACGGGTTCAGGTGCCAGCCAGCTTAATTTTGTCTTGATATCTTCTTCTATCTCTTCGCTATCTTTTCTGTCAAATAATTCCACCAAAATTTTCCAGTCACGCTCGTTAAATTCTTCTACAGGTGGAGCATGTACTTCTACTTTTTTCGCTGCGTCTACTGCTATTTTTTTTACTGGCTCGGGTGAAATATCGCTTTTCACAGAAAATTATAAATACGTTTTGATTTGAAAAATGAATTAAATAATGATTTCATTCGTGAAGACTAAATTTCCGGTAACTGAAAACTAAGAGAAAAACTCTTCACTAAAAACACAAAAAATTTAGTTTATATACTATAGATTGATGAATACAAGAAATGGCGTTGCTTAATCCGGGTATGAATTTATTTTGTCCTTCATAGTGATGCCCCCTAAATTCTCCCCGTTTAGGGGGGATTTCAATTATCTTGTTCCCCGATAATTGGGGACTCGCGGGGGCAATTCATACTTTTAATCAGCAACGCCCAAAAAATTATTTGGCTTCTAATTTCATAAATAATTACGTTTAAACTATTTCGGGTGAGTGTTCATCCTATCCTACTCAACCTCTTACCCTCAAGATTGATGAATCCCAGATAAAGATTGCTCAATCAATTCTAAATCAAACACTTCCCCAAAGCAGCGTGCAATATGATGCTTTACCTCCCCACAGGTAATACCAGGAATCCATTCAGCTAAACTTGCTACAGATTTATCAGATATGCCGCAGGGTACAATACGCTCAAAACCCTTCATATCTGGACAAACATTTAACGAAAATCCGTGCATGGTAATCCAACGACTCACCTTTATACCAATTGCCGCAACTTTACGATCTTCCAACCAAACCCCAGTTAGCGACGGAATGCGTTTTCCTTGCAATTTGTAAACCGCTAATACACGAATTAAAACTTCTTCCAATTGACGTAGATACCAGTGCAAGTCTTGATTGTGACGGGCTAAATTTAAAATTGGATACCCTACCAACTGTCCGGGACAATGGTACGTTATTTCACCACCTCTTTCAATTCGATGCACCTCATGACTACTTTCATTAAGGTCAAATTTGATAAATTCGCTACTTGCTCCTTTTCCTAAAGTGTATACAGGGGGATGTTCTAACAGTATTAGTACATCATTCAAATCTGGGTTTTTCACGCGCTGAGTTTGAAGTTCTTTTTGCCACATCCATGCATCCAAATACGGCATCACTAATTGGTTATATAGTAAACATTGATTATATGTAGCAGGCATACTATGAAAACAGCTAAAAGGCAAGATGTGTAAGGTACCGAGAGTGTTTCAAATTACTTGGTTTTAGTCAATAAATGTCAAGCAATGTAAAGGATTTAAAAGGAAAGTCACATAAACCGGTTTTGTAAAAAATCCAATGCTAATTTGAATATATAGATCGATGTATATAGCTTAATGTTTTGGGGAGGAATTCTCTGCAATCGTCGTAGCGCTTTCTTAAAAGTCGGAATTACACAGCCTATGGCGTGAAACCCAGCTTTTTGATTGGGTAAACTTCCAAGAAAATTTGTTTAGTAGTCTATGAAAAGCACGTTTGGTAAGCCTCCTCGTAACTATTATAAAGTTGTTGGGGAAGTTAGGCTTTTGTATAACCAGTTAGAGTAAGCAAGTCATACCGATTAAACCGGAATCTAACTTAAATTCGAGAAAATTTCGCATTAACCTTAGAATCGTTTTATAAGTAAACGTTTCACAGCTTAACTAACCGTAAATTTTCGTTCAATCATTCTTTATACCAAATAAAATATTCAAGCGGGAGAGTTTTCATGAAGCTTGTTATCCACGGCAAAAATATCGAAATCACGGATGCAATTCGGGAATACGTGCATCAGAAGATCGAAAAAGCTGCAAATCATTTTCATCATATTACCAACGAAGTGGATGTACATTTAAGCGTAGCTAAGAATCCCCGAATTAATCCCAACCAGACAGCGGAAGTAACGATTTACGCGAATGGTAACATTATCCGTGCCGAGGAGAGCAGTGAAAATTTATATGCCAGTATTGATTTAGTTGCAAACAAAATTGCTCGTCAATTACGAAAATACAAAGAGCGACGACGAGATAAGAAAATCCACGATCGCACTAATAATATTGAGGAAATAATTCCAGAAGAAATGGTGACGGATTTAATTGGCGATCGCACTCCCGAATTACCTGAAGAAGTAGTGCGTACCAAATATTTTGCCATGCCACCGATGACTGTTTCCCAAGCTTTAGAGCAGTTGCGATTGGTGGGACACGATTTTTATATGTTCCATAACAGCGAAACAGACGAGATAAATGTAATTTACGAACGCAACCACGGTGGCTATGGTGTAATCCAAGCCCGCCACCCCAATTATTCCAACGGAAATGGAAATGGGAATGGCAGCGTTAAAACGTCTCACGGTAACTTTAACATGCCCGCAAAATTAAACTCTAATCATTAAGCCTCAAAGGTAAAATCAGAAACTAATTGGAGGATAAATAGAAAAAATCTAACTCAAGATAAACCTAAAAACAAATATTACAGCACTTGCTCTTTCTCCCGCGAGTGCTTTAGCGGTACGGGCAATATACAAGATGCCTGTGCCGCTATCCGTTTATTTAGTTATCAGCGATAAAATCCCAAGCAGTATATCAAGCTGTATTATTCACATTTGAAAATAACTTAGCAGCACAAGCGGTATATATACGAATAGGTTTTCAACAAGCTGGTGGAGAATATAGTTTGTTGCTATTTCAAGATTCTTCAGAATAAATTAAATAATTTTGTATTCATCTAAATATATTTGGGAACTATAAGAATAAGGTATTTTGCCAAAATATCTCAGATATCTTAAATATATGAATAAATGAATCAAAACAATCAACCAAACCCAAAAAATGATAATCGCGCTCAATTTACTGCTCGTTTTGGCTGCGGTTTCATTTTTGGTATTTTCTTCGCATTCACTTTAGGATTTGTCGCTGATGCTCAAACATTTACTGCTTTATTAGGAATAATATTTGTATCGGCAGTCATATGTGGTTTATTATCTGCGGCTTTTGGCGATAAATTTTGGCATTGGCTTCGTTTTTGGATATAACATTAATTTGAATGGGAAAATATTAGTATAAAAAAATGTCCTTAGAACCTTGTAAAGTTTGCGGTGTTCTCAACAGTAGTGAAGAAGAAATTTGTCTTAGCTGCGGTTTTCCCACAAAGGGACGAAAAAGACCGGTAATATTTCAAGTAGCTGCCGTTATTCTTGTCTTAGCTTTTCTAATTCCTGTAATTACAACCTTAATTAGTTTAATTAAACCGCAGCAACAGCAACTGCCAACTAATACAAAAACATCTTGGATGAATTAAAGAAGTTATTTTTAAAATACTAAGCTGCTAGGCATTTAACTTATATATTCATTTGGCATTGATTAATGGCTGCAATTCTTATTCCTTCTTGCTTCTTCCTTGCTATTGTGCATTAAAAATGCACAACAGCTTATCAATCAAAAATCCCCACATTGCAAAAATTGCGGGGATAAAAAATACTATTTGAAATTGAGGTGAGTTTTTAGCTCACCAGTACAATAACTACTTAGACTCTGTGAAGTCAGCATCAATTACATCATCACCAGCCGAAGCACCTGCATCTGCATCTCCAGTTGCACCGTTAGGAGCTTCACCACCGGGAGCAGCACCATCAGGAGCAGCACCACCAGCTTGCTGATACATATTGCTACCTACTGTAAACAATGCTTGTTGCAATTCTGGCATTACTTTTTGAATCTGCTCGTCGTCTTCCTTGGCAACAGCATCTTTCAAGTCTTTGACTAAACCTTCAATTTTGGTTTTGTCGTCTGCAGGAACTTTATCTCCCAATTCCTGGAGCTGCTTTTCTGCTTGATACGCCAAGGAATCAGCTTGGTTCTTACGGTCGATTTTTTCGCGACGTTCTTTATCAGTAGAAGAGAAGCTTTCTGCTTCGTTTACCATGCGTTCAACTTCGGTTTTATCCAAAGTAGAAGCACCGGTGATGCTAATGGATTGTTCCTTACCAGTACCTTTATCTTTAGCGGTAACGTTCAAGATACCGTTAGCATCGATATCGAAAACAACTTCAATTTGAGGTACTCCACGAGGTGCGGGAGGAATTCCATCTAAACGGAAGGTTCCTAAACTCTTGTTGTCGTTGGACATTTCACGCTCACCTTGGAGTACGTGAATTTCTACGTTGGTTTGTCCGTCTACAGCAGTAGAGAATACTTCCGATTTTTTGGTGGGAATAGTTGTGTTGCGAGGAATAATTTTGGTCATTACTCCACCGAGGGTTTCTACACCCAAACTCAACGGACTTACGTCTAAGAGCAAGATTCCGGTAACTTCACCAGAAAGTACACCAGCTTGAATTGCAGCACCAACAGCTACAACTTCGTCTGGGTTAACGCTTTGGTTGGGGTCTTTTCCTAATACGCGCTTAACTACTTCTTGTACTGCGGGAATACGGGTAGAACCACCAACTAGTACGATTTCGTCAATATTTTCTTTGCTTAATTTTGCGTCGCGCAATGCATTTTCAACCGGAATGCGACTGCGATCGATTAAATCCGAGCAAATTTCTTCAAACTGAGCGCGAGTCATGGTTGTATCCAAGTGCTTTGGACCATCCTGAGTTGCGGTAATAAATGGTAGGTTAATTTCAGTTTGGGTAACGCTAGAAAGTTCGATTTTAGCTTTTTCAGCAGCTTCAGTTAAACGTTGTAAAGCTTGCTTATCTTTGCGTAAATCAATACCTTCTTGCTTTTGGAAATCTTCAGCTAAATAATCAACAATCTTTTTATCAAAGTCATCACCACCAAGGTGGGTATCACCTGAAGTCGAAAGTACTTCAAATACACCGTCACCAACTTCTAAGATAGATACGTCGAAGGTACCACCACCAAGGTCAAATACCAAGATAGTTTCGTTGCTCTTCTTATCTAAACCATAAGCCAAAGAAGCAGCGGTAGGTTCGTTGATAATCCGCAATACTTCAATACCGGCAATCTTACCAGCGTCTTTGGTTGCTTGACGCTGAGAATCGTTAAAGTATGCAGGAACGGTAATAACTGCTTGAGTGATGGTTTCGCCAGTATACTTACTAGCGTCGTCTACTAACTTACGAAGAACTTGCGAAGAGATTTCTTCTGGAGCGAACTGTTTACCAGCTTGGGGACAATCAAGCTTAACGTTGCCGTTGCCGTCACGAACAACTTTATAAGAAACTTCGGTTGCTTCGTGAGTAATTTCTTCGTGCTTGCGTCCCAAAAAGCGCTTAACCGAGTAAAAAGTATTCTCGGGATTCATTACCGCTTGACGTTTAGCGATTTGTCCTACGAGGCGATCGCCATTTTTAGCGAAAGCAACAACACTAGGTGTGGTGCGAAAACCTTCAGCATTAGCAATAACCGTGGGCTTACCACCTTCCATTACTGCTACGCAAGAATTAGTTGTACCTAAGTCAATTCCAACTACTTTTGCCATTTTATTTTTGGCTCCGTATAACTACAAAAACAATGAATGAGAATATAAAAGATTTAATTTTGAGGTAACTGGCTCTTAAAAGCAACCACTAAAGGCATCAATATGAAAGCGCTTGTTGAGCATTGAGCCACTGGCTATCCTATTTACACTGTTATATATACTGAGCCTGTGCAGCCAGTGAATGAAGGGTGGTTTCCCGAACCCGTAATTGGACGGTTATGCAACAATCCAGTGTTGATGGCTCAATCAGTGTTTGCTTGCACAATGACTAATGTATGAGAATTAATACTATGAGTAATTCGGGTGAACCGTAACATTAATGTGGTGTTTGCCGTCTTTTAAGAGAAAATAGGGTTTATTGTTGCTTAAAAAAGATTCAAGTAGCAGCATTTTTCTCTTTTTAACAGCAATCAGTGTGAAAACAGACAGCATTTTCTACCGTCTTTTTAAAGAATTCCCCAGCATCTTTTTTGAATTAATTGGTGATTTACCTCAAACAGCAGATGTTTACGAATTCTCATCTGTCGAAATCAAACAAACAGCATTCTGAATTGATGGGGTTTTTCTACCCACTCAAGGAGAAGAAAATCCGATTTATTTTGTAGAAGTTCAATTTCAAACCGATGAAGAAATTTATTCAAGACTATTCTCTGAAGTATTTTTATACCTCCGTCAAAACAAAACTAAAAATCCTTGGCGGGGAATAGTAATCTATCCCAGTCGCTGTATAGATACAGCAGATACGAATCATTACAGCGAATTCTTTCACAGCGGGCGTGTAAATAGAATTTATCTTGATGAATTAGGGGAGACAACATCCTTAGCAGTCGGAATTGCTACCATAAAACTAATAATTGAAGATGAAAATACATCTATAGGAATCCGTTTTGAATATTGAAAAAATCTAGGTATTTGTAGGGTGTGTTACGACGCTAGTCTAACGCACCGAAACCCTTATATCATGGTGCGTTGCGCTTCGCGACAACACACCCTACGTATATTTCAAAAATCAATTAGGATTCCTATATCGTCGCAGCAAAAGATTTAATTGCAAGAACCCAGCAAGAAATCAATACCGAACAGCAGCAAAAACAGTTATTAGAATTGATAGAGACAATTTTAGTTTATAAGTTTCCCCGAATGAATAGAAAGGAGATGGAAGCAATGTTTGGATTAAGCGATTTAAAACAAACCCGAGTTTATCAAGAAGGAGTTGAAGAAGGAAAAGAAGAAGGAAGACAAGAAGGGCGTATTGAATCTATACCTAGATTATTAAAATTGGGTTTAAGTATAGAACAAATTGCCCAAGGTTTAGATTTGGATTTAAAAGTAGTTAAAAAACAAGTTGAAAATCAAGATCAATAATTTATTCCTAATCCCCAATGCCCAATTCCCATTTTTCCCCAGAACTAAAAACTAAACTTTCAACTCCTTTAAAAATTGGCTCGGTAGAAGTTAACAGCCGAGTTTTACAATCGCCCCTTTCTGGCGTGACTGACATGGTATTTCGGCGTTTGGTACGTCGCTACGCACCCGATTCAATGATGTATACCGAAATGGTTCATGCTTCGGGTTTAGCTCATGTCAAAGAATTACCCAAGGTTATGGATGTTGATGTAAACGAACGTCCTATAAGCATTCAGTTGTTTGACTGTCGTCCGGATTTTCTCGCCCAAGCTGCTCAAAAAGCAGTAGCAGAAGGGGCAGATACGATTGATATAAATATGGGTTGCCCGGTAAACAAAGTTACCCGAAAAGGCGGTGGTTCTTCTTTATTAAGGCAGCCAGAAGTTGCAGAAGCAATAGTTAAAGAAGTTGTCGGTGCGGTAGATATTCCCGTAACAGTAAAAACTCGTATCGGTTGGGACGATGCGGAAATTACTATTATTGATTTTGCTAAAAGAATGCAGGATGTAGGAGCGCAAATGATTACTATTCATGGGCGTACTCGCGCTCAAGGATACAATGGTAACGCTCGCTGGGAATGGATTGCTCAAGTTAAAGAGGTGCTTGATATTCCAGTAATTGCCAATGGAGATATTTTTTCTGTTGAATCAGCAATTAAATGTTTGGAAATAACTGGTGCTGATGGGGTAATGTGTTCGAGAGGTACTTTGGGCTATCCGTTTTTAGTAGGAGAAATTGATTATTTTCTTAAAACAGGAGAAAAGTTATCTCCCCCAACAACTATTCAACGTCTGGAATGCGCGAAGGAACATTTAAGAGCTTTGTGGGAATACAAAGGAAATAGGGGGATTTATCAAGCGCGTAAACATATGGCTTGGTATGCAAAGGGTTTTGAAGGTGCTGCGGAATTACGACAGCAATTTAATCAAGTGGAAACGGTTTTAGAAGGGGAAAAATTAATTAATCTAGCAATAGAAAATCTGATGATAGGTAATGGGTAATGGGTAATTGGTAATATTTCTACTTTCTAAAAATAAAAAATAGAGATGCAGTACTTCTGTATCTCTACTTCCCAAAATAAAAATTTCTAATCCAAAAATCTTTTTCAAAAGCTTAAAATTCCTCAAATTCCCCAAACATCTCCTCAAAAAGCTCGTCAATTATTTCTTGATTTCTTTGTTGTAAAACTGGTGGTCCGGCAAGAAAATCTTTAATGGTAATTTTTTTATCTCTAAAGTTTTTTACAAAGTTACAAATTGAAGAAATCACTTCTATTTCGGATTCTACTTGTTCTACGGTTTGAGAAATCGGATCTATTCCTTCTTTAACAGCTTTCCGATAACCAGAAACCATCTGCCCTTCATTGGTATTCTTTGCCATTCTCAACTCACTTTTTAAGTTTTCATATTGGCTTTTTAGAAAATCATTATGCTGTTCCAATTTATTGCATTTTCTAGTTAAATCGTCTTCGCTGTTAATTGAAAAAGATTCTTCAACCTGATGTAATTTTTCGATTTCCAGCAATCGAGCCAAGTCACCTTCTTGGTAAGCTCTATTAATTTCTTTCATGATTTCTGTGTGGTGCATTTGGATATCGCTATCTGTCACTTTATCAGGATGAAATATCTCAGCTAACCTTAAAAATGTTTGACGAATCTTCTTCGATTCAACTGTTTTATTCATAGGCGAAAAATCTTGTTGCTCTGCATGATATCTATGGCTATCATCATATTCGCCGCTATCTCGATCGGGATTATTGAAAAACTCATTTTCTTCTTCCCCTACAAAAAAATCTTCTTCAATATCACCATCTTGCGTCAGATTAAGTTTAACGCTAATTATTCCAGCGACTTGAAGACTTCGATAAACCTGTTCGATATTTTTTCTTGTCTGCTTTCCTAACTTCCGTGTAGTTAAAATTTCATCAAATAGCGAATGTATTTCTTCATCTAAAGCTGCCATCTTTTGAAAACAAGGAGTACATCTGCTGTGTACTTCTGTGGCTACAGAACGCATTTGCTCAAGAAAGTTCTTCTGTTCGGTGCGTTTTTTCTTAATTTGCTTGAGCAACCACTGATGTTCTTTTTCCAAAGTTGCCAAACGTATGTGGAGAGAGGAAAGAGCAAGTGTGGTTGCTGATGAAAGCTTGGATGGGGGTGAAACACGTGTAGACATAGAAATTATAGGTTGCTTCCAGGCTAATGTACCAATTAGAACTGCATTAGGGAAGTACTTTTTTGTCAATGCTGAATCGGTATAAGGAAGGGAAGTTTTTTTGTTAAATACCTTGGCTTACCTAAACCCAGCTTTTTAACTATTAGAGAAACCATATAATGCCTTAAACTATGGGCTGCGATCGCGTTTCTCTGAAAACCATCGGGATTCATGAAATACATCAATATTCTTTATCTATCATATTTTGGGATACTTACAATTTTCACCATTTACCCAAAACTAATTAGCGTTATATATAAAAATTAATTCAATCTCTGACTCGTTTAAAGACAACAATATAGGTTCTTTACTATTGTCTAAGGTGTTGTCTATTAACCTTATTATCCAACGACCTGTTATATCTTCTGAAGCTTCAACTACACCATGAAAATCAAATACATATTTTGGATATAGTATTTTTACTAAACTTCCTACCTGAATCATATATATAATTTATTTTATTTTATGATTTATTCGAGGCGATTAAAAATATTTTTTACTTTTGTGTAGGGAACCAATTTTCTGAAGCTTCTTTTAATTCAGTCAAGTTATATTGAGCTTTCCAACCACAATTAAAGCATTGGAATCCAAATGTACGGTTAGTTATATATTCACGATATTTTATTTTTACAGAACTACAGCATGGACATGCACCCCTGAGTACCAGTGACTTTAGTTCTTGCTCTGCTTCTTGATTGTTATCAAACATATATTCACCCTTGAAGTTGCCATATGAATTTACCTATTTGTCTCTAATGGGGTGCAAGTAATTAATATAATTACTAGCCAATATAAATTGGGTATATATCTATAGGGCAATGGCATTGAGAGAATAAATCCATACCCTGACTTGTTTTCGGACTCGAAACTGAGAACACTGTGAGTAGCTCCTAGCCAGGAGGCTGAGAAAAAGTCAGTGCATTAGTTAGGACTAAATAAGCGTGCCGATAAAGGTAAGTTTGAAAACATATATTATGATTTTTTTGCAATATCATCTACAAAAAAATATTTTTTAATTATTATATTTTTTATCTAAATAAATTTACTGTCAAATAATTATCTAGCTCAAATCTACTGGCTTTTAAACTAATAAACTATAGTTTATTTGCTCATTTTAATATACTCTTTAATTTTGATAAGACAACATTAACTCTTCCATGCTCTCAAATTAAAATCATTAAAATAAAAACAGGAAGAGTTTTTCAATTTCAGCTTTGGGAAAAATTACTCGTTTTGATAAAATAATCTCCACTACAGCTTTCTTCAGTATTCAAGATTGCCATAATTATTTCTCGCATGTCAGTACGTTATCGTACTTTCGATTCAACTCCATTTTGAGTTGAGCAAGCGAGTATACTCATCTTTGATAACGCGGTAACATTCGCAAGCTGTATCATTCAAGGCTTGCCGATTGAGGATGCTAATTTTTCCACGGGTATAACGAATCATTCCTGCTTGTTGCAAAGTTCCTGCTGCAACAGTTACACCCGAACGACGAGTTCCTAACATTTGAGATATAAATTCTTGTGTGAGATATAACTCATCTTTCATAACGCAATTTTGGGCTGTCAATAGCCAACGAGCGAGTCTTTCTTCAATATTATGCTGTCGATTGCACGCAGCATTTTGGGAAGCTTGAGTGAAAAGTGCTTGGGTGTAAAGTAACAAGAGTTTTTGCAACTCTCCACCTCTATCAAACTCACTTTTTAAAATGTTGCCATTTAGCTTCAGCGCAGAACCTTCAATTTGAACAATAGCACGGCTTGTAGTAGAATAACCGCCTAGGAAAACCGGCAGCCCTACCATACCCTCTTTACCTATTAAGCTTATTTCGGTTGTAGAACCATCTTCCATTATTGATACTAAAGAAATCATAGCTAAACTAGGGAAGTATGCTTCCGTCATAGCTTCTCCTGGCTCGCATAATACTTCTCCAGCGATTAAATCAATGGGTTCTAAATGAGGAACAAGTCGTTGATAATCTTCTGAGGGTAAAGCTGCTAGCAGCTGATTGACTATTGCACCATCAATATCGTCTGACATATCAAAGAACACAATCTTCTTAATTGAGTCGTATTGGGGAAAATACCTCACCACACCAGAAAAATAAATAATATCTGCTGATGCTTACAGGCATTTTGCCTTTGGAATTGTTTACAGCATCAGTTCTCTTAACAATATCAAGTTGAAAATAGATTTTTAAAGCCAGACATCTTAAGGATCGGGCAATTCAATGTCCAATTTATTAAAACTTCCCAAGCTTGCTATATCAAATTAAATTGAAAAGCAGCAGCTACTCAAAATCTAAAATCAAAGATGGTATTACGTTTGCTGACACCGCATGTCTGTAAACAAAAGAATACCTCGATCCCAGAAAAAATCAGTACGGTATCGTACATATATTTTCAAAAGTTGAAGAAAATATAAAAATTTAGCAAGCTGCTTTATCCCAGTAAGCGCTTAAATTCATCACGGATTAGTCCATAGCATTCACAAGCTGCCTCTTCGAGCTGTTTCCTTTGCTGAATAGTGATTTGCCCTCTGCTATAGCTAATTAAACCTGCTTTCTGAAGCGCGATCGCTGCCTCTGTAACGCTAGCGCGACGGACTCCAAGCATTTCAGATATAAATTTTTGGGTGAGCGGTAGCTCATCTCTATTTACACAGTCATTAACCGAAAGCAGCCATCGAGCAAGTCTTTCTTCAATCAAGTGATGCGATTTGCAAGCTGCTATTTGTGATATTTGAGTTAATCTAGCTTGAGTATAGAGTAACAGCTTTTGCTGTAATTTTTTTCCTCTTTCAAATTCGCTTCTAAGTACCGAAGCATCCATTTTTAATGCATTACCATGAACCTGAACGATTGCACGATTTGTCGCAGTATTTCCTCCTAAAAATACTGGAAGACCAACCATTCCTTCATTGCCTACCAAACCAATTTCGGTAGTCGAATTATCTTTCATAATCGAAACCAAAGAAATCATTGCTTCTAAAGGAAAGTAAACTTCTTTTATCAACTGTTTCGGTTCATAAATAACCTGCCCTAAGGACAAACTAACAGGTTTTAGATACGGAACTAAGCGCTTATATTCTTCAGAAGGTAAACCCATCAACAGTTGATTAGCCGACAAGGAAGGCGAATCAAACATGAGGTAATCAAATCTCTTTTTGTGAAAATTTTACTTCAATGGAGGAATATTACTCAAACATAATATTTGCTACGATTAGAGGAAAACAAGATTTTTCTTCAAACAGACAATTTATAATATCCCAAATAAATACCCTAGTTAGATTGATAATAAAAAGATGATTTGTCTCTAAAGCATAACAATAGCCATAATGCTAAGCTATCAAATTATCTCCCAATAAATTATTGAAATATATATACATAAAGTTAAGCTTCAAGTAGTGGAAGTATATCTTTAAGTAAGAGTATAGTTTGGTCGCAATCATTCAATAGTTTGTAATATTTTTTTAATGAAATATAATAAATATTATTTATGCTAAATATAAGCAGCGCTTGTGATTGCGTCTTGGTTGTTACAATATGCTTGCAGGTTAGTTTATTCTTCTATTCTCTTAAATCAATCTTGAGATGTAGACAATTCACCACTTTGATATAAATCTTCTATCACCTGAATGGCGCAAATCAAAGCAACTAATCCGGTAATAACCACAGGTTGCAAATTTATCCCGATTATAGCCAGAAATATCAAAATTACGGCAGCCAAAAATCTGTATTTGGCTCTAACTTTGCAACGAAATATTATCCCCGTACTATGGAGAACACTTAAACTGAGCAAACATAGAGCGACTCCACCACAAATTAACCAACGTTGTGGACTTGGTAGAGCTTGATTTGCATCGCTCATTATTATTTGTTCTACAGCAACCCCTGTAGTAGCTAAACCGATAACCAGAGGTAAATGTCCGTAAAGCCAGATTTGAATTAATCGGATTTTCTTGCTAGTGGCATTACTCTGTAAAATCGAACCCGTAACATTTTCAAAGTAAATCCACCACAAACTAAAAGCAATACTAAAGCCAAGTATCGCAGAAATTGCGCTTTGTACATCCCATTTTTGTTCGGAAACTCCATTCACTACGGCAATAATTGCTTCACCTAAAACAATAATAGTAAAAAGTCCAAAACGTTCTGGTAAATGTTCGGGATGAGGAAGCAAAGCAACTTGAAACCGTTTTGCAGTGATTGCTGTAGTCAAATCCACAATTAAAGCTAATGTCCAAACCATAAAACGTATAGGAATTGGAATAAAAGCTGATATTAACCACAAAGCCGCAGCAATAGAAAAACCGGTGCAGTAATATTTAGCTAAACCTTTGGCTTGAGGAATATGCTTGATTACTCGTAAGTATTCTAAAACTAAAATAAACCTGGTTGCTGAGTAAGCAATTGCAAAACCAGCAGAACTTTCACCCAAGCCATGATGGATATTAACAGCAACAGCTGCTAATGACAACATTTGCAAACCAGTTAACAAACGATGTTTTATATCATCGCTATCGAATCGATTTGCATAAAATGTAGTTCCAATCCAAGCCCACCAAATTGGTATAAACAAAAAAACGAAGCCAACAAAGCCTTTTATCGAAACATCTTCATTTAGATAATGAGCAATTTGCGATACAGCAACTACATACACTAAATCATAAAAAAGCTCCAACCAAGTAGCATGACGATGTTCTTCTTCTACTTCTTCACCTATACGTAAACGAGGAGGTTGCAACCAGCCTTTCATATAAATAATTAGTTCTTTGTTTTGAGACATTAACTTTATATCTCAAGCTAGTTTAATTAGCAATAAATTTGATTGCTAATCAAGCAAGTTATCTAGATATAAAGGTAAATTTAGCAAGTTTTTTTACTTTCTATTCTGGTATTTCGTTCTGTATTTTTATTTTTTGGCATTGCTGAATTGAAATATGAATTTATTTTTCTCATATTTACTTGCCCCCTAAATACCCCAAGTTTGGGGGACTTGAAATTATTTTTTCCTCAGAATTGGGTGTTGGAATGCCTATTTTTTTATACCGGTTTCTGCCGTTGATTTATCATTAAAAATGCTACCAAAGCACTTGTAAGTGCCAAAGCTGCGGCAATAAACATTATTAAACGAAAACTATCTACATAGGCAAGTGCTATTGCTTGTTCGATTGCGTTTTTTAACCCATCACTTACATTCTCAGGGACTTTTGCAGCAGCTAAATTAATTCTTTCTTTTGCCAAAGCTTGCTGTATCTGAGGTGATAAGTTCAACTTCGCCAAACGTCGGTCTAAACTGTAATTAAAAGTATTAAAAACAAAAATATTAAATATGGCGATCGCTAATAATCCAGCGGTACGAGAAACTGCATTGTTGACTCCTGAAGCAATACCAACTTTACGCTTTCTCACCGAACCCATAACGGTAGTTGTCAAAGGAGCAACGCTAACTGACATTCCCAACCCTAATATTACGATAGCTGGGAAAAATGTGACCCAGTAGCTGCCACCAATTCCGGGTAATGCAAACAAGATAAAACCGAATGCTGCAATTACCGGCCCTACTATTAATGGTAATTTAGCATCATAGCGATTGACTAAATTACCAGACCATCGTGACAAAAAGAACATAATCAGAATAAACGGCAAAAAAACCGCTCCAGCAGCAGTTGGAGAGTAGCCTTGTACCTGAATTAAATTAAAGGGAACAAAATATAAAACCCCTCCTAAAGCTGAATATAATAATAATGTTAATAAATTTGCACCGCTAAAAGTACGCGATTTAAATAAATATAAAGGCATCATTGGACCGTAAATATTAGCTTCTACAAATACAAAGGCACCTAAAAGTATTAATCCTATGATAATGCTGCTAATTACTAAAGGATGAGAAAGCCCTAAAATAGAAGATTCAATTAATCCGAATACTGCCGCTCCTAAGCCCAAAGTTATCAACATCGCTCCCCAATGATCGAGACGGGTAAATTCGCGATCGCGACTTTCGGGAACGTACCGAAATAAAACGGATAGAATTATAATTGCTAGTGGAACGTTAATAAAAAATATCCACCGCCAAGATAAATTTTCTAGCAGCCAACCGCCCAAAACTGGTCCTAATGCCGAAGTTATAGCTGTAAAACCAGACCAAATACCAATAGCTTTTCCTCGCTCATAATCGCCAAAAGAAGCGCTGAGAATAGCTAAACTTCCAGGAACTAATAAAGCTCCACCAATGCCTTGAAAAGCACGAGCAACAATTAATTGATTTATATCAGGTGATAAAGCACACCATCCAGAAGCAAGAGCAAATAAAGCAATCCCACAAGCATAAATTAATCTTCTTCCAAATCTATCTCCTAAAGACCCACCAACTAAAATTAAAGCAGCTAAAAACAAAGCATAAGACTCTACTACCCACTGCAGTTGAGTCGCGTTTGCATTCAAAGCTTCTTGCAATACAGGTAGCGCTACATTGACAACAGTGCCATCAATCATTGCCATACTCGAACCGAGTATAGTCGCCACTAGTACCCAACGTTCGGTAATACGAGAACAAGAAGTGGAGCATCGCTTAGCTTTAATTACTCCGGCATCACATGGCGGTTTCACAATGTTTGACATCTCAAGCCACTAAGAGCGCAACTTTCAAAATTTTACCGGAAGTTGTTGATTTTTCTCTACTAAATATTAATTCGCATTTTTGTCAATAATCTTATTATCGATTTTTCATATATAAAAGGTATATTTTGTCTGGTGCAGGTACAATTATTTTTGATTAATAAAAAATGATTTTTTATTAACAGTATTCGCTAAAAAATCACGCTAAATATGGTGTTTCAGAGATTGGAAACCCCTAATTTTCTTTATTTTGGGCTAATTTGCGTAATTCCCAATTAAATAATTTACCAAGGTTATATTAAAATAATTTTTGGGTACAAACGCTTTGTCTCAGTTTACTGCGGAGCGCGACTACTTATTAATTATGTTTGTCTTTTCTAGTTAGCATCAAAATGGCTGAAAATTCCGATCGTCAAAAAAGGATTATGGAGCATCTTGCTCGTAGCACCAATGATTTTATTAAACCTAAACTAAATTCTGTTGAAAGGAAGCAACAAATATTAGAGCATATTCGTTTAACTAAGAATTAAGTTTTTTGAGGTGGGAGATTCCCACCTTTTTTTATGTTTAAGCTCGATTGAAGAGGCGCATTTTGCGTGTAGAGGAGGCAAAACGCAGTCAAGTCGTAGCGGTGAGCGGGGTTCTCTCGCAGAATGTTGTTGTTTCACCCCTTTGCTATAAGGGTTTTCCTATTACTGCACTACATCAATTTTGAAGAGTTGAGGCACTAAGAATGTGTTACCTAGCAAAATTGCTCGAGCAGAGCAGCAGTGTTAAAAAATACACGCAATTATATTTGTTTACTATCAATAAATTTAATCAACCATAACGGTTATTATAATTACAAACTTTTTATTCAAATAAAAGCAATCAAAATCTTATAGAAATATTAATTAGTAGTGACGAAACAATACAGCTTATACAGAATTTAAACTATTTACAATTAGCTCGATAAAATTTTATTGCTTCAGCGTATATAAATGACATTTTTTAGATAAAATAATTTTATAATAATAGTTAATAAAACAGCTAACTTATGTATGATAAGCATTTTAGTCTGTTTTACAATAACTATTGATTGTAATTTACGTATTGAGAATATATAAATTATACTCAAAAATTATATTTTTCGGCAATTCTATTTACATAAACCTACTTGATTAAGCATAAACAATCACTTGTAGAAAACAAGAACCATTAATTAATTCTTTTTCAAATCGATAATCTGGATAAAAGCGCTTCACTTGTAGTCAGTTTTCTAAGAACAATGAAATCCCCCGAATCTAACGTAGATAATCAAGAAAATCCTTCTCCAAAAAAGACACAGTCGCTACGATTACCGCAACGTTTACTGTTAATTTTGCTACCTATAGCTTTAACTATTGGTGGAGTTGCAATACTTGTTAAATTACTTGCTCGCCAAAATAACTCCTCGCCAAATACTACAGTTAAAAAACCGCTCATTTCAGTTAAGCTAGCCGAAGCAAAAGTAGGAAAAATAACAGAAAGTTCGGAGTTTATTGCTAGTTTGCAATCATTAAACTCAGAGACTCTTCAAGCAAATGTTCAAGGTAAAATATCTCAAATTTTCGTTAAAAAAGGAAATCAAGTAGCAGCACAAGCACCTTTATTGCAAATTAGCTCAAGCAATCAACCTGCTCAAACTAACAATAATAGTGCTAGCAACGGTGCAGCAGTGCCAACGATTAAACCGCAATTACAAAATGCTCGCGCTCAACTCCAAGAATTGCAAGCTCAACAATTATCAAAAATTCAAAGCTTGAAACTAATTCAACAACAATACGAAAAATATTCTAACTTAGCCTCACAAGGAGCCGTATCAAAGCAAGCTAAGGACGAATATGCTAAAAGACTTGAAGCAGCTAAAATAGATTTGAATAATTTGAATACCAAAATAGCAGCACAACAAGCCGCTATATTTAAATTAGAACAAACACTTCAACAAGCACAAATTCAAAATACTGCAACTAGCCTTGCTGCTCCTAAAACGCCGTCACAACTACAGCAGTCTAGAATTAAGGCTCCTTTTAAAGGTACCGTAGCAAATATTTTAGTCAAAGTAGGAGACTCAGTAAAGCCTTCGACGAGAGTAGTTACAGTAACTCAAAATCAACCTTTAGAAGTTGACATACCAGTTTCTTTAGAAAAACAATCCCAGCTACGCAAGGGAATGTTAATAGAAATAATCGATTCTAAAGGTAAAAAGATAGGTACGGGAAAAGTTTTTTTTATTGCGCCAGAAGTTAACTCTAATACTCGCACCATATTAGTAAAAGCATTATTTGATAACACACAAAGGAAAATGCGAGCAGGGCAATTTGCTAAAGCCAGAATTAATTGGAATCAAGATTCTGGATTGTTAATTCCCACTACAGCGGTGTTTCGTATTGCAGGAGAAGCTTTTGTGTATGTAGCCCAAAGATTAAATTCAACTGCGCCAAATTCTCAATTAGTAGCTAGACAAAAACAGGTAAAACTAGGTAAAACCGTAGGTAATCAATATCAAGTTATTGAAGGATTACAGCCGGGAGAAAAAGTTATTGTTTCCAGGTTATTGAATATCAATAATGGTGATATTTTAACTGCGGAATAATTGAATATTTTTTACTTAGCAATCGCTTTTCGCGAGATCGAGTCTAAATGTCCTTGTCGTAGAGCATCTCAATTCTTGGCAATAGCATTTTCTGCCTTTGAATAAATGATGAATAGTTCAATCTATAATACAGTAGTAATTTATCTTGGCATATTACTACCAAAAGCGGTTATATTATTTAGCCTAGATAGCCAATGCTCTAAATGTTTCTAATAAGGGTTGCCTAACCACCAAAACCATATATCATACAAATAAATTAACAGAAATTAACAATGGTAGAACCTCCAATTAAAAAATCTGACCGTAAACCGAAACCAGAAACAGAAGGCAGTTCTAGTTCTGAGAATAGAAGTTTTACCCCTCCTGTTAAAAAGGATCGTAAAGAGCGAGACAACGATAGAGATAATGACAGAAGCAACGATAGAGTCAACGATAGAGGCAACGATAGAGGCAACGATAGAGGTAGGAGTAAAGGTAAAGGCAGAGGTAGAAAATCTGGAAGAGATGAAATAAAGCCTCCAGTAAATCCTGCATTAGCACGTCCTCCCAAACCGTCTAAGCCTCCTGTCAAAGTTGAAGAAACTGTTGCCGAAGAATCTTCAGAGGTAAGTGAAGCAGCAACAGAAGAAGCGGCAACAGAAGTTGTTGCAGAAGAATCGCAAGATTCAAATGAAGAACAAAATAATTCCTAACTTACTAATTAGTTTCAAGGAGAGGGGAGAGAAGAAGGGCACAAGGAGGCACGGAGAAATTAGCTCCTTTAATCCAAAGTTAAAAACCCCATAGCTTCTCACTCCTTACTCCTACTCCCTTCCCGGCTTTATGATTTCCTATATTGGGGAGAGGGGGTAGAAAAAAAGAATTTTTTGATAGGTAATTTTAGAGTCAGCTGGAAGTAACTGTTCACTTCTTTACACGTTCTCCAAAGCGTATCAATCTTTCTATCATGGCAAGACGATTTTCCCACACCCCAACTTGATAGGGATTATTCAAAGCTTGTCGGCGCATCAAACTTCTAAATTGAGATTGAAAGCGAGTTACTGATGCTTTTGTTGCTTGTAAGTTGGCTTGAGATGGTGATTCTGCAAGCCGTTCTAAAGCGTTTTCTAAGATTTCTGCTTGAGAATTAAATTGGGAAATGCCGCTAGCTGACATTTTTAGCTGCTTATTTTGTAATGCAAATTCCCATTCTTTTTGCAAGGAAGCATAACGTAAAGCGGCAGTTTTGAACGGTTGACGGTAAGGAATCGGTTCTTCTTTGGGTTTATTCCCCTGAGTTCTGTTGAAAACTTGCTGTAGCTGCTGATTTTGCAAGTTCTCCGCTGCAAATAGCGCGTAGCCACCCACTGGTAAATCTCTAATTAACTGTATTTGGTCAAAAGCTCCTAAAGTTGGTAAATTTAACAAACGAATTCCCGGAACTAATAAAGTAGAACCTAATTTTTTCGATACAATCCAAGGTCGTGCTAATCTACTGAAAGTCTGAGTATCCAAAGCGTAAGTCATGGGGACAATTAAGTCTATATCGCCTCGTTTTGCCCAAACTTCCCAATGCTGCTGTAATTTTCCAATTCTTTCTTTTTCTGGTAGAGGAAAAACTGCTACAGACATAATTAAGTCTGGTTTTTTTTGTCGCATTTTTTGCGAAACTTGAGCGACAAAGCTATCTATCTGTTGAGTGCGAAAATCCGTCCATTTTTTCCAAAGATTGCGTTGACGCGGCGAAATTTTAAGCGGATCGATTCCATAACGCTGTTTAAATACACTTCTTGCAGCTTTTCCATAGCCGTAACTACGATTCCTTTGATGATCTTGAAAAGGATAGCGAATATAGTCTAAATGTAAACCGTCTACTTTATAGCGGGTAACAATTTCTTCGTACTGATTTAATAAATACTGTCTTAACTGGGGATTCGCTGGGTCAAAAAATGGTTTATTTTGACCTTGAGGAATCATTTTTCCCCGTCTATCATAACCAGCCCAATCGGGATGGGCGGCTAATACGGGGCCGGGATAGTTAGGATTAATACCTAAAATTTTATTATGCCGCTGGTTTCCTGCGGCAAACACCCATACCCAAGCATGTAATTCCATACCTCGGTTGTGGGCTAATTTAACAGCTGATTTTAATGGGTCCCAGTTACGAGTTAAAGGATTTTGCTGAGGTGCAACTTTGCTGGGATAAACTGTATAACCAGCATTTACCGTTTCAAAAAATACCGTATTAATTCCTGCTTGTGAAAGTCTATCGAAGATTTTAGCTAATCCTTCTTCGTTTCTGGCTTTAACAATCGTTCCCCTATCAAGCCAAATTGCTCGAATTTCTGGTTGAGCAAACCTTTGATTTACAGGGAATTGATTCCATAAAGAATTTTTTGCTGCTAACCACTGCCTGCGAGCTTCAGCGTATTTTTTCCTTGCGACTAATTGCGGTATTTGTTTAACAACTTCTTTAGCTTGCGATACTGCTTGTTGGCTGCTAAAACTTAATGTTGCAGGTTGGCTGGATGCAAATTCTGCTGCCACATTTGCCTTTGCGGATTGAGAATTTCCGTTGCTTACTGCTGCAACCGATAAATTAGCACTTTCAACTCGACCGATTAATTTGAGTAATTCTTGCTGTAGAGCTACTAATTCATTGCGACTAATCGGTTTGCGTGAATTAGGTTTGACATCAAGACGTACCTTATCCTGCAAATTATCTATTGCTTCGTCAGATAGCTCGTCGGAGCGTCGAAAGTTAATATTTGAAGAAGGATTATTAGGGATTGCGGCAGTAATATTAAACGGAGCGGAAGTTGGAGTCGAACTTGTATTTATTTGGCTTAAGGAATTGGGTGAATTTTCAGCAACAACAGCATCAGAACATTCAGTAGAAGCACCTGGAATACTTTTAACCGCATTGGGTGAATTAGCATGTCGCTTCAAGGCTGCTTGCAACCAAGCACTATCCAAATTGGGATTTGCGGCGGTATCTGCTCCCCATCGCCAACCAAAAAAAGTAGAACGTGAGTTAGCTAACACTGCTGCGGAATTATCTTTCTTATTCCATACCGCTGCTGTTTGAGTTGGTGAATTCGGAACTACAACACCACCGCGAACTTCTCCAATCAATTTTTTATTGTTAGCCCATCGGTGTGGCTTCGCTTTAGAAGGTTGAAGCATCTGGGGTGAATCTAAACTGAATCCCCAATAACCTCCTAAGATATTTTTCACCAATCGACGTACTCCCGGCGCAGATAAACTTGCCACCGGACCACTTGCGATAACCCGCCCGCCTTTACCTACCCATTCTTCTAAGCTAATTGCCTGTGATGGTGTCAGTGTTTCTACGTTGGGTAAAAACAGCACCGTGCGGCTTCCCCAATCGGCAGTATTTCTAACTTTATTTAAAGGAATTACGCAATAATTAACTCCAGATGCTTGCAGACGAGCGGTTATACCTTTCCACTGATTGGCATTTTCGCGGCTTTGAATAACACTAATAACTGGTTCAGTTGATGCCGTCGCAGGTAAAATATTTAGTAAAGTACAAGCGATAAACTGACATTTGAAAAATAATAATTTGGTCTTAATAGACTTTAATTTAACTTTTCTGATACCTTTGTGCTGTTTTCTCACTATTTCACCCCTCATTGGATTTTGGTTTACTGATTGACGCTACTGTATCTACATCTACTGATAAGCTAATTTTTTATATAAATAACCAATTAGAATAATTTATGAGCAACAAATCAAGAGTTTATTAAACAGATAAAAAATATTTATAGAGGATTTATAGATAGTTTCATAAATAAATCCGCTTGATATTAATTCCCGTTACGCTTCTGGCAATTTTAGATAAAAAATTTTCCCTCACTCCCTCTCTCTCTCACTCTCTCCCTCAATCCCAAACGGTAATCTTTTACAGGAAAGGGAGTAACTTCCAACCCCTAACTATCTAATCCTATTGAATGCAAACTTTAATTAGCTCCTCTACGTTTGTAACTGGAAAAATCTCCGTTTTTAAACTGTTAGCAACTTCCTCGACTGTTTTATCGTCTAAAAACACTTGCTCTCCATGCTTTAACATCACACTTGGTAATAAAATCCCAGCACCTAAATCTTCATCCTGTAATTTCAACAGCAAATCGTGACCGGTTAATAAACCAGTAACGCTGATATCTTGTCCCCAATAATCGCTAGATAAAGCACGCATATTAACAGATAAACCTTCCACCTCATTTAACTGTTTTTCAATTGGTTGAAAAGCTTGCTCAACTGCATTCCCTACTACCCAAGTTAATTTTCTTGGCTTAACTTTTTGCGGCAATAATTCTCTTGCTGTTTGTAAAAACTCCTTGATAAACAAACGAATTGAACCAACACCATTATCAATTTGAGGATAATCTTCGTATTCAGCTTCACATGGTAATTCCTCTCCTGCAATTAAAAACCATTCATCAGCCAACCATACACAATTTGAACCAAAAGTTTCCTTGAATTCTTGCTGCAATTTCCGCACTTGAGAAATAACTTCTCCTGCTTTCTTTCGCGTCACCGGTGTAAGTTCATCTTCTTGAGGACGAAACCGCGTCAAACCCACTGGTACCACTGCAACAGAAGCGACAGCAGGTAATTCACCGGTATGAAAAGACGCTAAATCGCGCAGAGTTTTTTCTAAGTGTACGGCATCATTGATACCAGGACAAACAACTACTTGTGCGTTAATTTGTAGCCTTCTTTCCTGAAACCACCTGATATTATCGAGAATTTCTCCCGCTCGTTGATTTTTGAGCAATCTAATTCTTACTTCGGGTTCGGTAGCATGAACCGATACATAAAGCGGTGACAGTCGCATCTGTTCGATTCTTTGCCATTCTCGTTGCGGCAGATTAGTTAAAGTCAGGTAAGAACCGTAGAGAAAACTTAAGCGATAATCATCATCTTTAAAGTAAAGACTAGAGCGTTTACCAGGCGGTTGTTGATCGATAAAACAGAAAGGGCAGCGATTATTGCACTGAATTAAACCATCAAAAAGTGCAGTTTCAAATTCTAAACCTAAATCATCATCGTAATCTTTTTCAATTTCAATTTGATGAGTTTTTCCTTTCTCATCCAAAATTTCTAATTCTAAAACTTCATCAGCACATAAGAACTGATAATCAATTAAATCTCGGGGGCGCATACCATTAATACTAACGATTGCATCGCCAACTTCAAATCCAATTTCTGCGCCGATAGAATCCGGCAAAATTTTAGTAATGCGGGCAGGACTTATGTTCATCATTTAGGGCTTAAGAGTTGATAATTATGAGTTACGAGTTAGGAATTAATAATCATAATTATTTTAAGGTATTTATAGTTTCCTCGATAAAAAATACTCAAATACAAAAAAATAACTAGCTTTAAGTAAATTTAGTAAATCTAGTAAATACCGTTCATTTTATAATTAATTTTTTCCTGCTCCCAGCTTCTCATTCCTCCCTCCTAACTCTTAACTATTTTCCAAGAATCCCGTAGCAATGCTACCTAATATCAAAATTCCAAACACCAACCGATACCAAACAAACACCCAGGTACTTTGAGTTTTCAGGAAGCGCAGCAAACTAGCGATCGCTAAATAAGAAAATACCCCTGAAGAGACTATTGCTGCTGTCAAAGAAGTCATTTGACTAGCATCAACTCCTGCTGATAACAAATCCTGCAACTTAACTAATCCAGCCAAAGAAATAGCGGGAATACCCAGCAAAAACGAAAATCTTGCTGCTGTTTCTCGCTCTAAATTTAAAAACAGCCCTGCTGTTAAAGTTGAACCACTTCGCGATACACCAGGTATTAGCGCCAAAGCTTGAGCAAAACCCATTAGTAATCCATCTAACATTACTAAATTTTCAAAATCACGCCGACGTTTGCCAAGTTTTTCCGCTAACCCCAACAGTATGGACATGACTATAGAAGCAATTGCGATCGCGCTCATACTCCGCAGCGGCGAGTTATCGAAATCGGGAATAAAAATTTTAATAATTATCCCAAATAAAAGTATGGGCAATGTGCCAAAAAGAATACCGATACACAAACGAAAATCAAAGTCCATATAGTCAGAAAGCACCATAGCCCTGGTAGCACCTCTGAAAATCCTGGACAAATCTTTCCAGAAATACCACAGTACCGCAGCAATACTTCCTAACTGAATTACCGCACTAAAAGCGACTCCTGGATCTCCCCAACCCAGCGCTACAGGAACAGCTTTTAAATGAGCCGTGCTGCTAATTGGTAAAAATTCTGTTGCACCTTGTACAAAGCCTAAAAAAATCGCTTGCCATACCTTCATTTGCTGCACTCCATCGGCTGCTGTAGAAGGTTGATTGGCAAACGTTTTTAATGGATGTATCGCAATGCTGAGTATGGCGGATGCTACAGCTAAAAACCAGAATAATTGACGTTGAATAAAATTACGTACATTTGTTCTTGCCATTAAAGCAAAAGCAAACCTTCGTGTTTCACAAAGCTTTTTGTCATTATTCATCACAATCCGCCAGTTATTATTGTTTGTTCAAGATCCAATGTCTATATCTTGCATAAACAATCAGTATACTCAAGACTACAACTATACAAACAGCGAGCAGTTATCAGTGAGCAGTTATCAGTTACCAATTACCGATTACCAATTACCGATTACCAATACCCAGTTTATTTATAATTAACTCCCAACTCCCAATTCTTAACTCATATATTCTCAAGTACACCGAAGTATAAACCAGCTAATATAGCAATACCAAATATCAAGCGGTACCAAACAAATATCCAGGTACTTCTGGTTTTTAAGAATTTTACTAACCAAGCAATTGCTAAATAAGAAAATATCCCGGATGATATTACACTTGCTATCAAGGTAAGAATTTGCGAACTCTCAACTCCCACTTCTAATAAATCTTTAAGTGAGATTAAGCCAGCTAAGCTAATAGCGGGAATACCTAATAAAAAGGAAAATCTTGCTGCTGTTTCCCTTTCCAAACCCATAAATAATCCTGCTGTCAAAGTAGAGCCGCTTCTAGAAACACCAGGTATCAACGCCAAAGCTTGAGCGCAACCCATCAATATTCCATCAATCATTCCCAATTTTTCAAAATTACGCTGTCTGCTGCCTTTTATTTCTGCTAGCCCCAATAACAGCGCCATCACAATCGAAACGATTGCTATAACCACCATACCCCGGACAGTATTTTCATAAAACTCTTCAAAAACAATTTTGAGTAAAAGCCCCAAAATTACTATAGGAAATGTTCCTATGGCAATTCCCAAAGCAATGCGAAAATCAGTATCTTGATAATCTTTGCGTCTTATAGCAATATACGCGCCACTAAGAACTCTCGTTAAATCTCCCCAGAAGTACCACAGTACGGCAACAATACTACCAAGCTGAATCACGGCACTAAAAGCTGAGCCTGGATCTCCCCAACCAAGTGCTACTGGTACAGCCTTTAAATGAGCCGTGCTGCTGATGGGTAAAAATTCTGTGGCACCTTGGACAAAACCCAAAAAAATGCCTTGCCAGACGTTCATTTGCGAAGCCCCATCGACAACAGCAGTGCTGGCATCTTGACTCAAAACTTTTAATGGAAATGTCGCTACTGATAAAACACTACTTCCTATCATCAATAACGGAAACAGCAAACGTTTGGATACAGCCATGAATATACCTATCTACCCGTAATTACCAACGATTACACTTTCAACCACTTCTGTACTGTTTACAGGAAAAAATACGGCTATTGATTATTTATTCCTGTTTACTTAGAGCCTTGAAGCCTAATTCTCGCTACAGCATACCTGTAAACCAAGATTTTTTATTTATGATTTTTTTAAAGATTTTATAGTTGGCTACAATTAGGTTATTATGACTATGCCCCCCCAGGGGATAGGATATACCCAGTGAAGGGTTGTAATTGAACCTTAAGAAAAGTTAATCTTTGTAAAGAAGATTAAAATATTGACTAATAATACCTTGTATTCATATCCAGTTTTTAACCCCGTGACTCAAACACTTGAAAGTCTCGAATCTTTAGAAATCAAGACAATAGCGAATCAAAAAGTGATAACCACAGTAATACCCCTACATAAAGAGAAAGATGAGAATTTGACATCTTTCTCAACCTCTCCCCTAACGCCTCTGTTTTCTGGGGTTATATTCCGACAAGCTTTACTGGTATTTGCTGCGGCAGTATTTTTAGTGTCGGTACCTGTATTCATTGAAGCGCCTTTAGTAAGAGCGCTACCGTGGTTGAGTGTGGCTTTAACAGCAGCTTGGGTATGGTTAAGTAAAAAATTGATGTCACGCAGTTCTACTTATATTTGGGGGGATTTACTCTTAGGCTTCAGTTGGAGTTGGTTGGCTGGTTCTATATATTGGGGTTGGCTGCGCTGGGAACCTTTGTGGCATTTACCCGTAGAATCAATTGGTTTGCCTTTTGCTATTTGGTGTTTGTATCGTAATTGGGGCAAAGTCGGCAACTGGTTTTACTTTGGTTCTCTGCTGGGCACAGTTTTGACCGACATATATTTTTACATAGTGGACTTAATACCGTATTGGCGGCAGATTATGCTTGTAGAGCCAGAAGCAGCTTCACCTGTTTTAAAAGCAGCACTTTCGCAAGTACAAACACCAGCAGGAGAGGCTTGGGCAATTATCTTAGCTGTAGTGTTGTTAAGCATTGGAATTATACCTTTAAAATATAAGCAGCTACACTGGTATGCTTTTAGTGGAGCAGTTTTGAGCACAATTTTAGTAGACAGCTTATTCTTAATCGCTGCCGTTCTAGCTTGAGTAGAGGATATCGGCTTTTGCGAACGCTACTAATGGTTGTAAAAATTCAATCATTGATTGTTTTCAATAATTTTTTGCAAAAATCTTACTCTAAATCCCTGGGAGTAAATATTAGATATATTGATAAGCTGTATATTAGTTTTTGATAACTGCTGTGTTTGAATTAAGCTAATTACTACGAGCATCTGTCGTTTATGCGTTATCTGTGATGAATGACATATCAGTAGTAACTGGCTTAACACTTTGTGTAAGTTTGATGGAAAGAGGTAGAAAATCGTGAAACGATTGGCGCATTTAGTAACAATATTTAGTTTGTTAATCGGGTTTTGGGGATGGTTAGGCTCTGGGGGAGCAGCCCAAGCAGCAAATTTAAATCAATTCGCTGTTAATAACGCTCCTATTTTTGCAATTGATTCGTCCCGAGTACTACGGAATCGAGCAGATGAAAAGCTTGCAGATGTTTATGGTGACAAAATTGATTTAAACAATACTAACATCGGAGCTTTTCAAAGATATCGGGGACTATATCCTACACTTGCTAAGAAGATAGTCTTTAACGCTCCTTACGACAATGTAGAAGATGTGCTTGATCTTGAAGGTTTGAGCGAAAGACAAAAACAACGTTTACAGGCTAACTTGGAGAACTTCACAGTTAACCCACCAGAAGAAATCTTTATTGATGGCGATGAGCGCATCAATAATGGTATTTACAGATAATCACTTTTGTGGTTTGAAATATCTCAGTTGTTAATTCTGGCTTTTGATTTGAAATTCAGATAATCTTCAAAAGATAAACGTAGAGACGCGATATATCGCGTCTCTAAAAAAGTTTTGGTTGTCATTCAAAAGCTTAATTTGGGGAAGAACATTTATACCCTGTGTTAGTTCTGACCCTTGGTTAAATGTAACTGTAACAATATAATTGCGTAGGATTCGTTGAGTTTAAATTCAGTTTTAAAGGGACAACTGAAAGAATCCCCAGACAAATGATGATTCAAATCACAGTAGACCCCCAAACCCGAAACCTAAAATAGTTAAGTTCCCTACTATCCCTACTATATCTATATTTATCACCTTGTCCGAAAACAATTTTAAAAATCAATTTGATGTTTTAGTTGTGGGTGCTGGTGCAGCTGGATTGTATACCGCCCTTTGTTTACCCCAAAATTTACAAGTTGGTTTAATTACTAAAGAAACTATTTCTTTATCCGCTAGCGAATGGGCACAAGGAGGTATTGCAGCAGCAGTTTCTCCCCAAGATTCTCCACAGTTACATGTTGAAGATACGATAGTTGCAGGTGCTGGCTTATGCGATCGCTCTGTCGTTGAATTCCTTGCCGAAAAAGCCTCTGACTGTATTCAATCTTTAGTTGATTTAGGTGTATCTTTTGACCGTAAAGGTTCTGAATTAGCTTTAACTTTAGAAGCTGCCCATTCTCGCCACCGAGTTCTTCATGCTGCCGATACCACTGGTTCCCAAGTAGTTACGACTTTAAGCGCTCAAGTATTAAAACGCCAAAATATTAAAATTATTCAGCAGGCTTTAGCATTAAATTTATGGTTACACCCAGAAACTAAAAGAACCCAAGGCATAAGCCTGTTTTTTCAAAATGAAGTTATATGGATACGAGCCGGTGCAGTAGTGCTAGCAACAGGTGGGGGAGGTCAAGTTTTTGCTCAGACAACCAACCCAGCGATTAGTACTGGTGATGGCGTGGCTATAGCTTGGCAAGCTGGAGCAATTCTTAGAGACTTAGAGTTCATGCAGTTTCATCCTACAGCTTTAACTAAACCAGGTGCTGACAGGTTTTTAATCAGCGAAGCTGTAAGGGGTGAAGGAGCGCACTTAGTTGATAATCAAGGACGACGATTTGCATTTGACTATCATCCATCTGGCGAACTAGCGCCCCGAGATATAGTTAGCCGAGCCATTTTCACTCATTTGCAAAACACCGAGGAAGATCCTACTACCGCCAATGTTTGGCTGGATATGCGCTCTATTTCTCCCGAAAGAATTCGTTATCGATTTCCCAACATAGTTAAAGTTTGTCAGCGTTGGGGTATCGATGTATTTTCAGAACCCATTCCCGTGGCTCCCGCAGCTCATTATTGGATGGGTGGAATTCAAACAGATTTGATGAATCGTACTAGTATTCCGGGTTTATACGCAGTTGGAGAAACAGCCAGTACTGGAGTTCATGGAGCGAATCGTTTGGCTAGTAACTCTCTACTAGAATGCATAGTTTTTGGCGCTCAGATGTCTAATCTTAAGATAGAAGAAACTGGATTCGATCAAAATCAACCTCTTTCTTCAGATAGGTTTGAAATTGAATCCAAAGATACAAAACGTGAGTTGAAGTTTCTGCAAGAATTACGAAATGAAATACCGCGCTTGGTTTGGCAGGCTGCTGGAATCTGTCGGGAACAGTCAAGTTTGGATCGAGCTGTTCAGAACGTAGAATCTTGGCAGCAAGAATTTGCTAACCTCAAAATCAGTAAATTTTTATCTTGTTTGCATCCACCTAATTCAGTCATTTTTGAATCTGACAATGCTCAGAAAATGGTATTGGTATGGACGCAAGTGCGTAACTTACTCGATATTGCTTATTTAATTCTTAAAAGTGCTGCCTTTAGAACTGAAAGTCGAGGCGGACATTATCGTTTGGACTATCCCCAGTCAAATGCGGATTGGCAAGTCCATACGCTGGTACAAGATAATCATTGGTGGAAAGAGCCTGTGAGTGATAATTGAAAAAGCAGAATACTTCAAAACTGCGTTCTGCTGTAACCAAGTAACTCAGCTTGCTCGTTCAAATAAAGTAGTTAAATCATCGCGTACCGCTACCATAAGCAGTTGCAGGGCGACCAAAATTAGGTGGCTGATATGTTCGCGAATCTGGAAAATTTTCTTTAAATTCATTTACCCTAGTGCGCGAACCCGGAATTGTATAGTTAGGAACGACGCTATTTAGGGTTGAAGCCGCATCAGCGATTTTAGGAATTATTAAAGAAGCTCCCACAATCAGAAATATTGCGCTGCCAATTCTTAAACTGCTTTCTAAGATGCTTCCTGAATTCATTTGAGTATTCATAAAATTAAACAAGTATATTTTTATGCAGATTTAAACTTAATACACTTGAACTTCAAGCTATTATCTAGTTAAAATTTGTCTCTTCTTCATAAATCTACGTAGAATTACATAGAGTTATTTCTCTGTAAAACTTGAATCTAAAGAAAGAAAAAAGTCTCAGAATCTAAACATTGTCTTAATAAGTAGTATTACTAATGAATGCTTATCGCCATCTGCCCTAAGTTAGACCTAATGCATAAATTTACTCAAATTAGCTGTCTGCTGAAAATTTTCTTTAAATTATCTTAATCTTTTACGTACTATCACGAAGTATTTCGGCTGACAATATGTAATTAATACGGATATTTATTTAAAATTGGTTATACCTCAATTTCTCTTTATCAGAGAAAATAACTAAAAATTATTTATCTATGTTGCCACTTTGGCATATTTTTACGAAACTTCATATTTGTTCATAAATATATTCGTAATTGCACTTGAGTTGAAGCACTTACGATCCGTAATAAACCTTAAGCCACTTTTCTCTATCAAACTGATTAAGTCTACAGGTTGAGTGCTGCAAGTTCCCGATAGATCTTTATATAGATGAAGGTATATTCCTTTATATAGATGCAGGTATATTTGAGGAATTACGGTTTTTACTGTAAAAAAGTCAAAACTAGATTAACTTATAGTGACTTTATATACTGACTATTGTTTCAGTAGGCTGAAAAATTATTCGGCGAATTGATGACGATTTTTTCCTAAACGTTTAGCGCGATACATTGCAATATCGGCTTTTTTAAGTAACTTTTCTGGGTTGTTAGCAGTGTGTGGATAGATGCTAATGCCGATACTAGCGGAAACTCTAGCACTATGACCTTCTAGAGTGATAGGTTCAGTAACACTCTTAAGGATTTTATCTGCGATTTTTGCTGCTACTTGCCGGTGAGGAATTCTTCGTAAAATTATAGTGAACTCATCCCCACCCAATCGCGATACAGTATCGCTGCCACGCAGGCAATTGCCGAGTCTTTGAGCAACCGTAACTAATAAAAGGTCGCCCATTTCGTGTCCTAAAGAATCGTTTATCTGTTTAAACCCATCTAGATCTACAAACAGTAACGCTACCAAATAATTACTATTATCAGCCCAACACAAAGACTCATGCAGTTCTTCAGCAAAAGCTTTACGATTTGGTAAACCCGTCAAAGCGTCGTGATAGGCGATATAGCGTAAACGATCTTCTTTAAGTTTTAACTCGTCATTGGAGCGAGAAAGTTCATCGGCAGTACGCTTCAATTCGTCTTCCAAGAGTTTGCGTTTGGTGATATCGCGAGTCACCCCAACCAAAAATAAGTTTCCTGCCGCATCTCTATGAAGCGAACGTTTGGTAGCGATGAAATGAACTTCATTACTCGTATCCGTAAGTTTCTCCTCATTTTCAAGCAGTTCTTGGGTTCTAAAAACATATTCATCTTTTTCCCGGAAAGCATCTGCTTCATGCTTAGGGAACAAATCATAATCACATTTATCTAACAACTCATCTTTTGAACAGCCAATTAATTCACTAAAAGCATCGTTAAGCACAATCCATTGATGTTTCTCGTTCTTAACAAAAATTGGATCTGCAACTGTATTAATTACTTGCTGTAAAAACTCTTTAGAGCGTTTGAACTCTTCCTGACTATGAGCAATTTGGGCAGTAACAAAAACGACTGAAGCAATATAGGTTATCAATGTGGGAATTAACGGTATCCACCAGCCATTTAAGAATAAAAGATAAGAATTACCCGTTAACAGAGAACACAGCAATAAAACCCATAAAAAGTTGGCGACATAACTTCTAAATTGCCATCGAATTATTGCTCCCATATAAGCCCATATTCCAATCCACAAGTATTCTATAGGTTCAGACCAAACTCTCATTAACTGCCTACCTTCTAAAGCAGCAGAAATAATTTCATGGGTAAAATAAGCTTGCAATTCTACACCAGGAATCGCTTGTAGTTCTTGACCCATAAAACGATTAGAGTAGGGAGTTAATTTTAAATCTGGTAAACTCGCCGCTGTGTAACCAATTAGTATAATACGGTCTTTAATCCAATTTTCAGGGACATTCCCAGCTAATACTTTCTCTACATTTAATTTACGAAAACCATAGGGTTTTCCATCACAACCTTGTTTGCAAGCCGGTTTAGGAAAATTAGATAAAAATTGGTAGCCGCCATTATCGGCGTTTACATATCCACCGTCATTTGGTTTAAATCTAATAAATTTAGCTTTACCTAATTGTAAATATTGAGAATTTTTCGCCTGTTTCGGGACAATATTTTCCGATTTCAAATACAATAGAGCTAATTTTAAAGCAAAGCTCTCATATGTTTTGCCGAAGTAGGCGTACAACAAACCACGGCGCACTTTACCATCAGCGTCTTGTATTGTATTGTTAATACCTATCTTATCTTTTTCCTTCAATAAGGGTGGCGCTTTAACATGACTATTTTGATTATTTTGACTATCTGGAAGTAACTCAATTCCTACTAAATTCGGCATTGATTCAAATACTTCATTAAGTTTATCTGTTCCAGGTGGTACCGCTAAATCCCTATAGATATCTAGACCAATAGCACGAGGTTGATAATCTTGTATTTTTAGTAATAATTCAGCCAGTTTACTATCAGAAATTGGCCAATAATTAAAATTGCGTAAAGATTTTTCATCCATAGCCACTATAGTAATTCTCTCTTGAAGAGATTCAACTTGACGCAATTGAAAAAAATTGTCTAAAGCAGTCAGTTCTAATGATTGTAATAATCCCAAAAATCGCAATATAATTACGCAGGATAGTACAATAGAAGCAGTAATTAATTCTCTATGTTTCCTAAAAAAACTCTGTTGCAGTGGAAATATATATTGTTGTAAATTTGCGATCGGCTTTTTTCTAATTCCCATTAGTCTTTCGGGAGAAAAATTTTCTAGTTAAGAATTCGCTATATAACCATCAATACTTTTTAGTTATTAATAATTGGTAGTTAGATAGTTGATAAAGTTGAAATCAGTATCTAAATATAATCAATCCAATTGCAGTACGCATCAAATTTATTTAGTTTTAAGTGAGTTAGCATTGTTAAATCTAACTATAGGAATCCGTTTTGATTTCTGAATAACTCGTTGCGGCTAGGGAATAGGGAATAGGGAACAGAAAATGTACTGAGTATTTTTCAAAATTCAAACAGGATTGCTATATGTGTTTGAATTTTGAAACTGAGTGTTCGCTCTCATGGAAAACATGCATCTTCACACATGTTTTGAATTATTTGGTTTTATTTACAGATTTAGATTTATTGATGCATACCTATTTAGTAATTTACTAAATTTTCTAGAGTTGTTTTGCCTGGGTATGGTTCCCTAATACAGTTAGCTTCTTTTGCATCTAGTACGGTTTACCAAGCAATAGTAAGCGTTATTTTTCGCCGAGAATAATCATTAGTGCAAGCACTGATATTACATAATTAAAGGGTACTTAAAAAAACATGCTATCCGCAAGTGTGGAATTAAAATATATTAATTTAAATATTAATTTTAGGATGGGAACAATTAGAAATTGTCATTGCAAAGGGAAGAAGGTGTGGGTAAGCAATGATAGGGGCTAGAGAGATTGCTTCGCGTAGTTAACAATGCGTGTATGGGTAAAATAGAAGGTATTGTCCTTAGTTTTGCTTAATTATTAAATTTCTAATATATAGATACAGCGCTTTGCAGCTAAATGAAGTGCGGTTATCATATCATAAAACTCTTTTGGGATAGATTAGATATTCCTTAGCATCAGAATATACTTTACTAATCTAAGATTTGCTTTGTTGCTAAGATGAAATTTGCAATTGGATATCAAAAATAAAAAGCCACCTGAAGCAAATACCCCAAGTGGTTGAGAGTTCTATTTTGCTGTAATTTTTCAAACAATCAGCTAACTATATTAACGACGTAGGTAATACTTAAAATTGGTTGGACCTTCATAACCAGAAGCTTTTGCTAACTCCTCAAGGCTTTGTGCTCCTGTATATGTTTTTCCTTTGATCTTCCAGGTAGGATAGCTTTGAATGCCAGCTGCCCTACATTCGGGTTTTTGAGCATTGGGATTATCCGCAGGAGCGCAATCCGTATAAGGAACTTCTTTATAAGCTTCCTTGCCAAACAATAATTTTTGGTCATGACAGTGAGGACACCACCAAGCAATATATTCTTGGGCACCAATATCTTTGAGGTGACGTGCTAGTGCAATTTCTGCTTCCCCAGAAGTAGTGGTAATTTCCCAGCCAATTCCTGGTTTGGGATTTTCTTTAGGAACAAAATTTATTGCGCCACTTTCAATCTGATTGGGTTGTTGGGCAGTCCCACCAGGGGTAACGCCAGCATAAACGCCCAAAGTTCCTATCAGCGTTACCATACCTACAATAATTGCAGTAAAGAAAATTTGCCCTATATCCTCCCAAATACGACCCATAATTGTCAGTACCAGCATAGTTAATGAAAACAAAGCTGATGCAATACAGTAAGGGCAAACAGTTTTGATTTGGCTAAATAATACATACATTAGATAGCTGCTGAAAACCGTCATGGAAATTGAGCCAATCAGCAAAAACATCCATGTTAAGTTTTCTATCTTCTGACGCTGCTCTTTATTTTCTCCACCTTTTAGAAGCAAAGGCGCAAGAGCAAACACCAACATACTGAAATACGCGAGAAAGCCAAACAAAGCTAGCGGTTGTCCGAGTACGGTTGCCCAAGGGCTGGAAAGAACGCTATTACATCCAGCACCCGTACCAGCAGCAGCAGAAGCAGCAGTACAAGCAGCCTCTCCTCCAGTGAACTTAACGATGGTTAAATAACCAGTAACTAAAGCACCGCAGGAAGCGATTCCTGCAATTAACAAACGCGAAAAGCGATGAATCCAAGGTGTAGAACGACGACGAATCATAAGCTAAAACATTATTAATTGAGATTAATAAATCGGAAATAGAGAGTAAATTAGAATTTTTATTCTAAACCTATATACAGTAAGCAATTCAAATTGGATTTCTATAGCTTAATTTAGTCAAAACTAGGATTAGCTGCAAGTAAACAAATTACTTTAGTTTTACTAGATTTAGAATAAATATGTCTCAACGATTCCAACAATAAAATATTGCTGCTATCGAATTGATTAATAACTACTACAAATCCTCAGCATCGCTATTCCCGATTTCCTTGTTTAAGAATGTAGCTTGAAAGATGATACTGATTCGGTTTGACCTTTGGAATTGTTGGAATTCAAGTTTTGTCGAGCAGCTTCCACAAACTGACTTACGCGGATTGGATCTATCGTTTGCTCGCGGTTACCGTGACGTTTTAGAGAACTAGAAACAATTACACCATCTGCAGCTTGCATTAGTGTAGCAATATTATCCCAACTCGCTCCACTACCCACAAATACCGGAGTACCTTTTGCCGCTCTGGATGCTAGTTCCAAATCCTGGGGATTCGGAGGATCTCCTGTAGCCCAACCAGATAAAATAACTGCATCTGCTAATCCACGTTCAATTGTATCTTGGACGGCGGTGGTCAAATTCACCGAACCTAAAGGACGAGCATGTTTAACCAAAACATCCGCCAGAATTTTCACCTCGCTGCCCAATTCTCGACGGTATCTTAATAATTGATGTGCTTCTCCTTCAATTAATCCTTGGTCTGTTGCCATCACTCCCGTCAATACGTTAACGCGAATAAATTGCGCTCCAGTACAACTTGCAATAGCGATCGCACTTCGAGCGTCATTCCGCAAAACGTTTAAACCAATAGGCACAGTAACCAAATTTTGGATGCGCTTAACTACAACAGTCATCGCGCTTACAACCGCCGGATCTACCTGATTCTTGGTAAATGGCGCATCAAAAAAATTTTCGATAATTATGCCATCAATTCCCCCGCTTGCAAGGGCGACTGCTTCTTGTTCGGCACGGTCAATTACCGCTTTGAGACTACCTCCCCAACGCGGCGATGTAGGCAACGGTAATAGGTGAACCACACCAATAATCGGTCTTCGTGTTTTAAATAAATGATATAAATCCACGTCTTTTCTATTTACGGACTCTTGGTGGTTTCCCGAGTTGAGCGCCAGTAGCGCATTTGTTGGCGGTAGAGCAACTGACGTTACTATAACTGATGTTACCGTGTATTCTGTTTAACAGGTAAAGCACGGTCACTTTTTGTTAAAGTCTAGTACGAGAATCAACCATTTTCATGAGCTATTCTTGCTACAAGCTTGATTTAAGCTTCGCCAAAAACATACGAAAACCATTTTACCTGGATTGACGCTATATCTTAAATCAAAGACAAATAATTTTCTTTACAAAATGCTTATTCAACAAAAGTAAATTACCTCCTCCTTCAGATGTAAATTGGCAAAAAATATTTCATAAGATATGTTAAGATAAAAGGTGATATAAGAGGAGTCTGCCGCTCGCCGATGCAGCGGCTTGCAGGTTTGCCTATAAAACGGTATAGTCTGCAACAGATACAGGCATTCGCTTGGGAAAGGGGTAGTATTACCGCTGGTGAAAGCGTAAATTAGCCTGGTATTAAATTTGCTAGGGTAGCGACTTCTCTACAAAAACCGATTTCAATCGGCTGCTTCCTAACGATTAAATCAGTATTTTACGGACTGCGGTAATGTTACACATCCAAACAACTAATATGTAAAAAAATAGAACAGACCAGGTGAGTATGGAAAGCTATTTAATATTTTTTAAAAGACGAATATAAATAGTTATACCTGATTCACAATCTCTTTGATGTCCGGTCGAGATAAAACTTTAATCTTATAGTTGGTTCATATCGGTTAAGAAGAGTTGGCTAAGGGAATTGATTTTTGCCGTTTATATATAAAGGTAAAACTTAAGACTCTTTAGTCATGACTTGAAACGTTTAACTCGAAACAGCGAAATATCTTTTATAATATGGGTGATAAGCCAACAATTGCAATTTCTCACCTAGGCTGCGAGAAAAATAGAATTGATACGGAGCATATGCTCGGTCTGCTAGTAGAAGCAGGTTACGGTGTGGACAGTAATGAAGAATTAGCAGATTATGTAATAGTCAATACTTGTAGTTTTATTGCAGCAGCACGTGAGGAATCTGTTAGAACCTTAGTTGAATTGGCAGAGGCTGATAAAAAAATAGTAATTACTGGCTGTATGGCGCAGCATTTCCAAGAGCAGTTATTGGAAGAGCTGCCAGAAGCTGTAGCCGTTGTAGGTACGGGTGATTATGACAAAATTGTTAATGTTATTGAGCGAACCCAGCTTGGCGAACGTGTTAAGCAAGTAAGCGCCGAACCTACTTTTATTGCCGATGAAACAACGCCTCGCTATCGGACTACATCAGAGGGTGTGGCTTACTTAAGGGTTGCTGAAGGGTGTGATTATCGTTGTGCATTTTGTATAATTCCTCACCTGCGAGGGAATCAACGTTCGCGTACTATTGAGTCAATAGTTGCCGAAGCGGAGCAGTTGGCATCTCAAGGAGTAAGGGAGATAATATTAATCTCTCAGATTACTACAAATTACGGTATAGATATTTACGGTAAGCCGCAGTTAGCAGAATTGCTTCGTGCTTTGAGTAAGGTCGATGTACCGTGGATTCGGATGCACTATGCTTATCCAACGGGGCTGACCTCAGATGTAATTGCAGCAATTAAAGAAAACAGCAATGTTTTACCTTATCTAGATTTGCCATTACAGCACTCCCACCCTGAAATTCTTCGTGCTATGAATCGTCCTTGGCAAGGACAGGTAAACGATGCAGTTATTGAGAATATCAAGCAGGCTTTACCTGATGCAGTGTTGCGAACAACCTTCATAGTGGGTTTTCCTGGCGAAACAGACGAGCATTTCAATCATTTGTGTGAGTTTGTTGAGCGACATGAGTTCGATCATGTAGGTGTTTTTACTTTTTCACCGGAGGAAGGAACAAAAGCGTATAACTTACCTTTGCAAGTGCCGCAAAAGTTAATGGATGAGCGGCGAGATGTATTAATGCAAATTCAGCAGCCGATTTCTTGGAGACAAAATCAGCAACAGGTAGGCAAAATAGTTGATGTATTGGTCGAGCAAGAAAATCCGATTCGGGCGGAACTAATTGGTCGTTCTAATAGATTCGCTCCAGAAGTTGACGGACAGATATATGTTCGTGGAGAAGCAAGTTTGGGAAGCATCGTACCGGTAAAGATTAATAAAGCTGATGCATATGATTTGTATGGTGAAGTAGTTTAGATTTTTTTCACCTCGGTACTTTAGCTATTAGTTACAAATTTTGCTTGACTAATAGGCTAACAATTAAGACAAATATTGAAGATTAAACTAAAAACATAGGAGAATTGATGAGTCTTACTTTTGAAGATTTGGGAATTTCAGCACAACGTCTTGCACAACTAGAGAAGCTAGGTTTTACTACACCCACAAATATTCAACAACAAGCAATACCCCAATTACTTTCTGGTCGTGACGTAGTAGGTCAATCCCAAACTGGTACCGGTAAAACCGCAGCATTTTCCTTGCCAATTCTGGAGAGAATAGATCCCACTCAAAAAGTAGTACAGGCAGTAGTTTTAGCTCCGACTCGTGAATTAGCAATTCAGGTTCATAGCGCTGTTTCTGAATTCGTTGGTGCTCAAAGACTGAAAGTGTTAGCAATTTACGGCGGACAATCAATCGACCGTCAAATGATGCAGCTAAAACGCGGCGTTCATGTTGTAGTCGGTACCCCAGGACGTGTAATTGATTTATTAGATAGAGGCTGCTTGAAGCTAGACCATGTTAAATGGTTTGTGTTGGATGAAGCTGATGAAATGTTGAGCATGGGCTTTATTGATGATGTTGAGAAAATTCTTTCTCGGGCACCAAAAGAGCGCCAAACTGCTTTGTTTTCAGCAACAATGCCGCCATCAATTCGCCAATTGGTAAATAAGTTTTTGAACGATCCTGTAACGGTGACAGTTCAACAACCAAAAGCAGCTCCGAATAAAATTAACCAGGTCGCTTACTTGATACCGCGTCACTGGACAAAAGCAAGAGCTTTACAGCCCATTTTAGAAATGGAAGATCCCGAAACGGCGTTAATTTTCGTTCGTACTCGACGTACCGCAGCGGAATTGACAAACCAATTGCAATCAGCCGGGCATAGTGTTGATGAATATCACGGCGATTTATCCCAGCAAGCGCGGGAAAGATTATTGGGACGTTTTCGCAATCGTCAAGTACGTTGGGTAGTAGCAACTGATATTGCTGCCAGAGGTTTGGATGTTGATGAGCTTTCTCACGTAATCAATTTTGATTTACCTGACAGCGTAGAAACTTTTGTTCACAGAATTGGTCGTACTGGTAGGGCTGGAAAAGAAGGAACTGCAATTTCCTTGGTACAGCCATTCGAGCGACGCAAACAGCAAGTTATCGAACGTCATAACAAGCAAAGCTGGCAAATGCTTTCTATTCCAACTCGCGCTCAAATAGAAGCGAAACAGTTGGAAAAACTGCAAGTCCAAGTTAAAGAAGCTTTGAGTGGCGAGCGTTTAGCTTCATTTTTGCCGATAGTACGCGAACTGAGTGAAGAGTATGATGCTCATGCTATTGCAGCAGCAGCCTTACAAATTGCTTACGATCAAACTCGTCCAGCTTGGTTAAAAGCAGACAACATACCAGAAGAGGACGCAAACTACTCCACACCCAAACCAAAACTACGTTCTTCATCACGTCGATCTTCGGGCGATAGAAATCGTCGTTGGGTAGATGGTAAGAGAGATAAGCGTGGTGGTGGTAACAATGGAGGCGGCGCAACTCCTAAGCCAAAATTGAAAACAAATCAACGCGAAACATCTTCTAGTGCTGCGAAAGAATCATAATCTTTGATTTTCTTTCCAAGAAATAATCTCTACTGGTTTTTTGATTAAGTATTTTATATAGAGCAATACTAGTAGAGAAACCAAATTTTCATCTTGATGTTGGATGAAATAATAAAGTGTATCAGGTTCGTTTGATCGCTTAAGTTATTGACAAGGCTGTTAAAGACTGATAGCTAGCTGAAGAGTTTTGAACGGTTATTAGTTGAACTACAACCGAAGATAAATGTAGAAATCAATCGAACTTGATATTTCAAATATTCAAGCTCAGTTTGTTAAATTAAAAAACAACTGGTTTCAATGCAAACTTCATGCTTCTAGATATGCTAGAAGTAAGTTGAGAAGAGGGCAATGGAGCCAGTTATTGTTTTTGTACAGAAGAAAATAGGGAATAAGAGTTAGGAATAAGGAATAATTATCCTTAACTTTTAACCTTTAACCTTGCTAATTCAGCCAAGGACGGCTAATTTCGTTTAACCGAGTAACCTCATCATCGCTTAATTTCCAATCTACAGCTCCAGCATTTTGTTGAACTTGTTCTGCTGTTTTTACCCCAGAAATTGGAATTACATTACCTTGAGCAATCAACCAGTTTAAAGCTACTTGGGCGGGAGTACGACTATATTTTTCACCGATATTGCGTAATAAAGATATTACTGGTTCAATTTTTTGTAAATTATCTTTATTAAATCTTGGGTCTATGCTTCTTGCTCCTGTAGGATTTATATTACTATCTAAAGAATATTTACCCGTAAGTAAGCCTTGAGCTAAAGGACTATAAGCTAAGATTTTCACTCCTAGACGCTTTGCTGTAGCAATAATTCCTTGGCTTTCAACTTGACGAGTTAGTAAAGAATAACGCACCTGATTAACTGCTAAAGGTATGCCGCGACGGGCTAAAATTTGGTGCGCTTCTTGCATTTGACTTTGGGAATAATTACTTACACCAATTGTTTTTATTCTGCCTTTTTCTACTTCTGTTGCTAAAGCATTCATTAGAGTTTCCTGGCTCATGAAAAAAGTAAAAGGCCAATGTACTTGATATAAAGCAATTTGCTGTACTTGAAGACGTTTTAAACTTTCAGTTAAGGCTTCGCTAACAGATTCAGCAGAAAATCGCCAAGGTAAAGGACCAAACTTCGTTGCTATCTGTACCTCTTTATCCGTATTTTTCATAAACTTTCCCAGCAATTCTTCTGAAAGTCCTAAACCATAGACTTCCGCTGTATCAAAAAACGTGATACCTGCCTCAATTGCTGCGTTAAAAGCTTGCTCTACCTGTTCCGAACCATAGCCATTACCATAATTCCAAAATAATTTATCTCCCCAAGCCCAAGTCCCCAGACACAAAGGGGTCACTGATACAGAATTTTGTCCTAATGTGATGCTTTCCACTATTGATTAGAGATTAAATATTTTTACTTTACTTTAAAACATCACTGCTTTGTTATTTTCTTACTAGGAAAGGAGATGTCGTTATGCTGAATTTGAACTCGATCGGGGCTGATGAAGGGCGCAGTAATCGCAAAATCGATTGTGCGAATCCAACCCTATACTGAGTTTCGCTAGTAATTACAAATAGCGTTTGCTTGAGTCATACAAAATATATTATTAGCCAATTATTAGCAAATCCAATTATAGATGCTGTAAGCAAAAGAATAATTATTCGTTGATTGTAATGGGATAATAGCAAAGCAGCCATTAATTCAATTTGTCTGTAATGGCTGCAAAATATATCATTTTCCGTTTTAGTGATTATGGCAAGCAGCGATTCTTCACCCAATCCAGAATCCAACAATTCCGAACAAATCAAATCGCTTCCTAGAATCAAGATTTTGACTATGTTCCGTTTGGGTTTATTTCAAATGGGACTCGGTATTATGTCTCTCCTCACATTAGGAGTACTTAACCGAGTCATGATTGACGAACTCAAGGTTTTGCCACTGATTGCAGCTGGTGCGATCGCCATGTATCAGTTTGTTAGTCCGGCTCGAATTTGGTTTGGGCAGATGTCTGATGCCAAGACAATTCGGGGCTATCATCGTTCCGGATATATATGGATTGGTGCAGCTTTTTTTACTACAATTTCTTTTCTTGCATTGCAAGTTGTATGGCAGTTAGGCTTCAGTTTGCAGGCTCGTGGATGGAGTTTTCAATCCTACAGTTGGGCTGCAATACTAGCATTAGTTTTTGCAATTTATGGTTTAGCTCTTAGTGCAAGTTCAACTCCTTTTGCTGCTTTATTGGTAGATGTAACTGACGAAGACAATCGTTCTAAGTTGATTGGTGTTGTCTGGTCAATGTTGATGATTGGTATTGTGATTGGGGCAATTGTTAGCTCTAGATTGTTAGAAACGCCGGAAGTTTGTGGGGCTGCTATTTCAACTTATAATCCTTCTCAATCTGGCGAAATAGCTAATATTGAGCAACTGCAAGCTATAATTAACCCCGTATTTATTATTATGCCAGCCATAGTTTTTGCACTATGTATATTGGCAACTTTTGGGGTAGAAAAAAAATATTCTCGCTATTCTTTACGTTCAAATGCTGCAGAAAGAGAAGACCAAATAACTTTAAATCAAGCATTAAAAGTTCTTACTGCAAACCGTCAAACTGGTTTATTTTTCGGGTTTTTATTGGTATTAAGTATAAGTCTTTTCATGCAAGATTCAGTACTAGAACCTTTTGGTGGTGAAGTGTTTGGAATGTGTATTGCTGAAACCACCAGGTTAAATGTTCCTTTTGGAATCGGTACTTTAATTGGAATAGCTTCAACTGGTTTTTTCTTAGTACCTCGTTTGGGAAAGAAAAATACCACTAAATTTGGATGTATAAGCGCAGCAGTCAGCAACATTTTTATTATTTTGGCTGGATTTAGTGCCAGTAAAAGTATGTTGATGGGTAGTTTGCTGTTTTTCGGATTGTCTTCTGGAATGCTGACAGCAGGCGCTACTACCTTAATGTTGGATTTAACTGCGGCAGAAACTGCGGGAACTTTTATTGGTGCATGGGGATTAGCTCAAGCAATGGCTAGGGGTTCTGCAACAGTTCTGGGTGGAGGATTTTTAAATTTAGGAAAATATTTATTTGAATTGCCAGAAATGGCTTATGGGTTGGTATTTTTTCTTCAAGCAGTAGGAATGATTTTGGCAATTGTATTATTACGTCGAATTAATGTTAAAGAGTTTCAAAAGAATGCAAAAGTGGCGATTTCTTCGATTTTGGAGAATGAATTAGACTAAATCAATTATTAATTATGATTTGCTTTTATTTTTACCAGGTTCTACCTGGTAGTAATGCTCGGAAGGCTGTGCCTTCTTTATCAGTAGAGGCAGAGCCTAAGCTGTTGACTTGAGTGGGATTTGGATGATTTTAATTCATGTTTTTATTGTGTCAGCGTTATGGTGCATTCGATGATGTCGAAATTTCATATTAATAGACAAATTGTCGTGCATCTAACACACCCCACAAAAAATTTATTCTTCATTTGTCAATGCACCAAATAAAAACGCACTTATTGCATGAACTTACTTATTAATCTCAAAAAGCTACAGAGTCAACAGCCTAGGCAGAGCCTTTTGAAGTCTGTTATCAACCGGAGTCTGGAAACAAGTAATTACCAATTACCTATTACTCATTAATAATATGAATAATTTTTATAATTCTCTTTTAGAATTTTCTCAAATTACTACTGTTAGAGTCGGAAATCAGTTGATGGAATATTTCGGCAAAGTACAAGCCGATAATAAGGCAGACGGTAGTTTAGTTACTAAAGCCGATAAATGGGCAGATAATGAAATTCGAGAAGCTATTTTTGCTCAATTTCCCAATCACGGTGTTCTCAGCGAAGAAAACGATAAAGTATTTCCCGATAAAGAATGGTGCTGGGTTGTCGATCCTTTAGATGGCACAACGAATTTTACCAGGGGTATTCCTATTTGGTGTATTTCTCTAGGATTACTTTATAGAGGCACTCCCGTATTTGGTTATGTTTACGCACCACCTACTAACGAAGCTTTTCATGGTTATTGGCAAGGTAATTCTGAATTAGATTTACCGCAAGGAGCATTTTGTAATAATCTTCCGATTAAAGCTAGCGGCGATGATATCAGTAAAAATCACTTTTTCAACGTATGCTCTCGCAGTACGTCAATAATTAACAAAGATTTTCCTTGCAAAATTAGAATGCTTGGTGTTGCTAGCTATAATTTTCTCACTGTGGCTACGGGAGCGGTTTTAGGTGCGGTTGAAGCGACACCAAAGGTATGGGATATTGCTGGAGCTTGGGTAATTTTACAAGCTGCTGGGGGCTGCTGGATTTCTTTAAAATCGGAACCTTTTCCTTTAATTGCAGGGGAAGACTACAGTACCAAATCTTTACCTACATTAGCTGTAAGTCGCTCAGAATTAATTGAGGTATTTAAACCTTTTGTTGTTACTGGTTAATTTTTGATTGTTATTAACGAGCAATATGGCTTAATAAGGTGGAAAAAATATAGCCCCTAAATCTTATTTATGGGGCATTAATTACCAATTATCAACTAACAATTACCAACTACCAATTACCAATTACCAATTAAAGATAATTTTCAGTAATTTCACCATCTTCTAAAAACGCGACATTATCAGCAAAACTTTGAATTCGGGAATCGTGAGTCACCATAACAACCGTACTCCCACCTTCTTTAGCTAAATTACACAATAATTCGATAACGGCTTGCCCGTTATGAGAATCTAGTGCCGCAGTTGGTTCATCAGCCATAATCAACTGAGGATTTCCCGCTAAAGCACGAGCTATTGCTATCCTTTGTTTTTGCCCACCAGATAAGTCACGAGGAAGTAAGTTGGCTTTGTTTGCTAAACCAACCATATCCAGTAGTTCTAAAGCCTGATTAGTCGCAGATTTTCCCTTAATACCTTTTATTTCTAAAGCAAGTTGCACATTCTCTACTGCATTTAAGGCACCAAAAAGGTTGAACCCTTGAAAAATAAAACCAATATTATCTCTTCTAAAGCGAGATAACTTTTTACGAGACATTCGCGTAATTTCCTCTCCCAAAAGATTGATGCTCCCAGAAGTAGGAGTCAAAATCCCTGCCAGAATTGATAGTAATGTAGTTTTTCCAGAGCCGGAATGCCCCATGAGCAACTGGATAGTACCTTTAGGAATATCTAAATCAATCCCCTTTAGTGCTACGTAACGCTGCTTACCAGATTGATACACCATTTCTACTCCTCTGGCAGAAATAGCAGAAGTTTTCAATTTACTTACATCAATAGACTTTGAATCATTCCAACTGTCAATTCTGGAAGTCACTATACATCGATTTTGAGAAATAGTCATTTCTTTAGGATCAGGATATTGATTTTCAAGCTTCGTGCAAGGAGAAGCAATTTACTTATATGTATTCAGTATGAGATTTAAATAATTAACTCTAAAGATAGAGAACTCCAGCCGTATAAAACACTATGCTTTGAATACGATTGCTGGATCTACTTTACTTACTTTTTGAATTGCAAATAAGGCAGAACCGACACACATCAAAACGGTTATGCCAAAAACTCCAACGCCTGTTAATGGAGTTATTAAAATAACGATTCCTTGAGTCGCCAAAGTCCAAGCACCCAAACCCCAACAAAGCAACATTCCGGGGATATAACCAAGGATTGCCATCCATAAGGCTTGCTCAATAATTACACCGTATATCACCCTATTTGACGCTCCCATTGCTTTGAGTGTTCCAAACTCTTTTAAATGGTCTGCAACGGCAGAGTATAGAATTTGACCTACTATTACTACTCCAACAACTACCCCAACTCCGGCACCTAAGCCTAAAATAAATCCGATACCCGTTGATTGCTGCCAATACCCTCGTATCTTTTTAGACATTTCTTTGGTGGTATACGCTTTAGTTTCGGGGAAGGTGCCTTCTAAACGTTTTTTTAATTGTGGGATATTTTGACCTGGCTCTGCTTGGATTAGTACGTAAGAGATGGGTGTATTTAAGCTTAGTTTGGGTGGTGGCTCGTTAGCTGATTGGTTTTTCTTCGCATCGGCATCTTTTTGATAAACGTTGCGACACTGAAGTTCTTCTCCTACCCAGGTACAGTTTACGTTGGTGGTAACGCTAGCATTCGCGTAGGCATTTGCAGTTTCTAGAGAAGTAAATAAGAAAGAGCTTGAGACAACTGATTGGGTATTTTCAGTTAAACCAACTACCTGTACTGGCAATGAGCCAATTTGAGCGCTGTCTCCGATTTTATTAACTTTGAGAGATTTTAAATTGGTTTTGTCAATTATGGCTGTATAAGGGTTGCTCAGAGATTTTACGTTGCCTCTGACCATATCTCCGGGAACAAACAATCTTCCTTTAGGAGGAAATCCGTATACTTTTACTACATTCAATTTGCCATTAGGCAAATTCCACCTAGCTGTACCTTGAAGCAAAGCTTCGGCTCGCTTTACCCCATCAACTTTTTTAGCTCTGACTGCATAGTCATAAATAAGTGGTTGGGTAAGTTCGAGTTGTACCATTTTGTCTGATGCTAACCAGATATCGGCTCGGGAGTTTTCTACCAAACTTGCAGTAGAGCGAATAACACCATTGAATACTCCAGTTTGAATAGTTACTAAGCTGACAGCGAACATAATTCCGGCTTGAGCTACTAAAAAGCGCGGAATGTCTTCAAACAGATTTTTGCGAGCAATAGAAACCATGAAAACACAGTCATTAAGAGATTTTACTAATAAGGCAACTTACCTTCACTCGTTCATTGACGCAAGAGTAAGAAGAAATCGTTCCTTTTTATAATTAGGGGTAATACCTAATTTTTATGTGGGAACGTGCGGATTTACAGTAGAAAAGCAATTTTGAATTATTTAGTCAAAGAAAAATCTACGTGGTATTTTTAGCGGCAAGTACAGGCTCAGTTACTAAAAATGGTTGGGATATATTGTTTATTTTTGGACTAAAACAGGTAAGCTATGCTTGGAAGAATCCGTTTAATTCAAGTCTAACTTGCTTTAAAAACAGTTTTTTGAATGCTATAGTAATGATTTAAAAATGAAGCAGCTAGCAAAAATTTAGGAGTAGTAGACAAATATAAAATTTAGTTAGTGAATTGATTGCCTCTTACAATTAAATGCAAAAACGACTGTAACCCACATAAATTTTAGATTCTAAGTTTTTTATATAACCGTGACTTCAAGTTAGCTGATGAATAAAATTTAAAACTCAACTGTTTGAATTGATGAACACCGTTAAATAAAATCCAAATATTGTTTAAGCTTTTTTTCTAAAAGTGAAAAAAATACAATTTCAGCATTGAATTGACCAATGTCACCTGATGTTTATAATTCTGTTTGAAAATTTGATTGTATTTAATTTGGAACTTTTCGGTAGCAATAAGGTCTACCAATAAAATATTCTATCCAAATATATAGATGTCAATCTCAAATCACCACATATGAAATGATTGACAATGGATTGAGTTTAAAAAAACTCCTAAATCTATGTATTCCATAACTTTTCCCCATTTTCATTTACGCAGATGCACATTTCTATTAATGGTACTCACAACATAATAAACACTTCTTTTGTAAGTGACTTCCCTCGACAGACTGGAATGCGAGTAGTAGTATTTTCTTCACTCCAAATTTTTTGTCGTAGTATTTCCCTAACTTTAGTTAGTTTTAATTAGTTTTGTAAAGTCGCTTCAACGATTGTTCATATTTTCTTAATAATTCGTGTGAGGATTAAATGCCAAATTTCACTCTAACTCTATTGACTAGCGCGGCAAGATTATCTAAAGCGATTTTTGTACGCAAAACTCGTAAAGCAGCAATTTGTCAAGAGAAATTTTTGTTTTCTCTACTTAAAACTCATCAACAAACTGAATTTGGAAAAGATTACAGTTTTAAAGATATTAAGACGATAGAACAATTTAAACAAAAAATTCCTATTCTTACTTATAGTGGTTACGAAAAATACGTCGAACGTATTGCCAAAGGGGAGCAAAACATCCTTACTTCAGATCCGGTAGTTTATTTTAATCAAAGTAGCGGTTCCACAGGCAAACAAAAATTGATCCCGGTAACAAAAAGAGTGCGTAAAGTCCGTTCTAGAGTTACTCAGCAGTCTTTGGGATTTATGACTGATGCTGCAATTAAAAGAGGTTTACCAATTGGTAAAATGCTGCTAACTACTTCCATACAAATTCGCGATCGCACGAGTGGTGGTATTGCTTACGGCACATCCAGCGTCGGGGATTTACGCAATATGGATTTTCTTTATAGACAAGTATTCGTACATCCTTATGATGCGTTGAAGCCAGCAGATAGCTTGGCTCGTAATTACGTTTGTCTATTGTTTGCCCTACGAAATCCCCAAATGCGGGTTATTGGTGCCAATTTCCCAATATTAGCTTTACAGCTAGCCGATTATTTACAACGTTATGCGGCAGATTTAATTAAAGATATAGAAACTGGCAAGATTGCTTCTTGGCTAAATTTAGAACCCGAAATACGTCAAGCCTTAGAAAAACAATTGAGTGCAGCACCCCAGCGAGCAGCGGAATTAGGCTCAATTTTAGAAAGTGAGGGAACTCTGACACCTAAAATGGCTTGGCAGAATCTTTCATGGATAATTACCGCTCGTGGTGGTACTTCCAATTTCTATTTTGAAAAGTTTCATAAATATTTCGGCGATACCCCAATTTTTGGGGGAATTTATGCAGCCTCCGAAGCAACTTTCGGTATTTATGAAGACTTTAATAGCGATGGTACGATTTTAGCTATTGACAGCGGCTTCTTTGAATTTATTCCTTCAGATGAATGGGAAAAAGAACAGCCGAAAACTGTTTTAGCTCATGAAGTAGAAGTTGGGGAATATTATCGAATTGTTGTCACTAACTACAGCGGTTTATACCGCTATGATATTGGCGATGTTGTAGAAATTGTAGATTTTTACGAACAAGCTCCCATAATTGTATTTCGTCATCGCATGGGAGGATTGTTATCTGCTACCAGCGAGAAAACCAACGAATTTCATGCAACTCAGGTAATGCAGCAGTTGCAAAAAGAGTTTGATTTACCTTTAGAAAATTACTGCATAACTTTATCTGATGATGAGATTCCTCCATGCTATTTATTAAATATTGAACTACTTCCAGATCACCCTCTGCATAACTCAGAAAAATTTATTGCCCAATTCGATCGCAAAATGCAGCAAGCCAACGTATCCTACGAAGATAAGCGAGTACATAATATACTCCCGCCACCCCGCCTACGGATTTTAGCTCCTGGAAGTTTTGCTACAGTTCGTCAGCGGCTTTTACAGAAAGGCATACCCGATTCTCATTTAAAAATTCCACATATTAATGAAGATAGACAATTCCTTGCTGGATTAGATATTGACAAAGAAGTGAAGCTATCGCAATTAAAGGAAGCAAGTATATAGAAATAGAATGAGTGGGAATATGAGGATTTTAAGTTAAATAAAATACAAAAATCAATTCAATTTGCCTTCTTAACTTTTCTTTAAGTGACTGAGGCTTCCCACTTTATCTGGGATACAAAGAAGTAAAGTATAAATCACAAAATAATTAATACCAATTTTATGTGATAATTCAGGTCTAAATGATATAAATCTATAAAGAATTGGTAAAAGATACTAACTATTATTTATCTTGCCAATAACCTTTAGATAACAATTGACTTATAATCTTATACGAATACCTAATTTATTTAATATTTAGTATTTAAATAGGATGCCTATATATCGATTGCTAGCTAGGGTAAATAAAAATGGATATTTAGTTTATTTAACCTTACTTCTTGAATTTAAAAGTCAGAAATGAAGACAATTGTAGAAAATAATCATCTATCAGGAGCAGATGATTCGCTAAAACAAATTGTAAAAATTGATGGACGTAATTTGACTCCAGAAATTTTTGCTAAAAAGTATCGTAAAGATGGTATTCCAGTGGTAATTACTGGTTTATTAAATACAATGAATAGCTGGGATTTAGATTTTCTGCGCGAAAAGTTAGGAGATCAGAAATTTCCGGTTCGCTTTAATGGATGGGAAAGATATAAACAGGAAAAAAATAAGTGGGATAATATTGGTAGTGGAGTTGAGTCGCGTACTCTTTCTTTTAATGAGTATGCCGATTTACTATCCTCTAAAGAAGCACACAAGAATGATATTTATCTTGGTAGATGCGCTTTAAATAAAACACCTCTTGCTGACATCAAAGTATTAGCAGAAGCAGATGCGAAACTTGGTTTGAAAATGCCAGGTACTAGCCCTAATTTGTGGGTATGCCCTGGAAGCCATATAACTCCTTTGCATTACGATCCATTGGATGGTACGTTGATCCAAATTTATGGCGAAAAGCGACTTGTATTGTTTGCACCATCGCAAACCTATAATCTTTATCCACTATCACTATTTAATTATTTAAGGCACGGTTTAAAGCTGCGAGCTAATTACTCTCAGGTATATCCCGAAAATCCGGATTTGGTAAAATTTCCCAAGTTCAAAAAAGCCCTTGCCCATCGTTACGAAGTGATTCTTAAGCAAGGTGATATTCTGTTTATTCCTGCGGGATGGTGGCACGAAGTAACTTCGATGGGTGATGGAGTTGTATGTTCGATTAACCGTTTTTGGCATGTTTTACCCTTGACAAGAGCTGCAACTTCTTGGAATAAATGGCGTTTACACCTCGGTGCTTTGATGAGCGCTCCTTACGTTATTAAAACTTGGGTTGCTGCGATATTTAGTAAAGATAGAGAGCAAAAACTGCGTCATTTAGTGCAAAGGCTTTAAACAGTTAACGGTTAACGGTTAATAGAAGGAGTGAGGAGTTGCAAACAGTAGTTAGTAGTTAATTGGATTTATTTCGCTAATTTCCAACTCTTACTTTTACTCCTTACTCCCTGATTAAATAATTTCGATACTATATATTCCAAATATGCAAAATTTATCTAAGTTAGTTGTCAAACAGTTAGAGAAGTTGTTAACCAAAGATGGTTGGCTTGAAAGATTAATTGCTAAAAGCTCTAAGGTAGGCGATTCGGTTCTGTTTGATACGGAACAGTTTCCTTGGAGTAAGGATTTAGAAGCTAACTGGATGGTAATTCGTCAAGAATTAGAGCAGGTGCTTGAAAGAGTAGACGAATTACCTAATTTTCAGGATATTTCTAAACGCCAATCTCGTATTGCCAATGACAATCGTTGGAAAACTTATTTCTTTTATGCATTCGGTTTTAAGGCTACTAAAAATTGCGAAAGATGCCCCGAAACAACTAAGCTTATAGAACAAATACCGGGAATGAAAGTAGCATTTTTCTCAATTCTTGCTCCTGGAAAACATATTCCCAAACATCGTGGTAAACTCAAAACTTTAATTCGCTATCATTTAGGCTTAGTTGTTCCCGAGCCCAAAGAAAATTGTAAAATTCAAATAGCAGATGAAGTTAGATATTGGGAAGAAGGTAAAAGTCTAATTTTTGATGATACTCATTATCATGAAGTTTGGAATGATACGGATGGTTATCGTGTAGTTTTATTTTTAGATATTGCTCGCCCGCTGACTTTTCCACTTTCTTTAATCAGTGATTTAGCTAATAGATTTATTACTGCAACTCCTGTAGTTCAAGATGCCAAAGCTAGCCATCAGGCTTGGGAAAATAAGTTTGAAGCTAACAATAAATCTAAAGAATTGGTTTCTTAGTTAGTAGTTGCGCTTTAGCGCTAAAGCGCAACTACTAACCTTTTGATTAATCTATCTACGAGCAAACCGTCTTCTTTTACGGGAAAATCTTGATAAACCAAACCTTATAATAAAAGTTAAAACTATTCCAACGGCTGATAATGCTAGTAAAAGCTGCCATAAAGGTTTGGGCAACATTAAATCATAAATTAAATCATCTATTTCATTCTTTGGCATAGCAGCAGTTGCAGGATTGATAACACCAATGTCCCCAACTATTTCCATTTTAGTTTTTAACGCTAAGCTTTTATTGCTAACATCTTTCAAAAGATTTTGACTTGTTTTTCCTGCCAACAAAAAAGGTTGAGCTAAATATTGATTTTCGCCAGCTATGGGAAGGATTTCGATACTTTTAATTTGACTGGGTGTAAGAATAAATTTAGCTAAAAAATTATCCGTCCAATATGGATGATTGTGTCCGAAAATAAAATTACCCAAACAGTAAATTATCGGTTTATTTTTATAAATTTCGATTCCTTGGGGAAAGTGTGGATGATGCCCAAGGATGATGTCGGCACCAGAATCTATAGACTTACGGGCTAAATTCCGAACCCAGAATGGCGGCTTTTCGCTGTCGTTGAGTCCCCAGTGGAAAGACAAGATTATATAATCAACTTTTGAGCGCAACTTTTGAATATCTTCCCGAATCAACGATAAATCCGTAGGCATCACACCTGCCCGATTCGGCTTTGCATAACTTGAATCACCGGAATTTTCCGACATTGTATAGGCAAGAAAACCCAAACGGATGCCATTTTTTTCAAAAATATACGGTAGTCGAGCCGAAGCTAAATTATCACCGCTACCAACAGCAGGTAAACCAACCTGAGACAAACTTGTTAAAGTATCTTTTAAGCCTGCAACTCCAGCATCAAGAGCGTGGTTGTTAGCGGTAGAAACAACATCAATTCCAGCCGATTTTAATCCCGTTGCGAAAGCAGTTGGTGCTAAAAAAGCGCCATTTTTATTAGCTGTATCTGATAAAGGAGTTTCTAAATTAACAAAACTAATGTCGGCATCTTCTAATACAGGCTTTATCTTTTGAAATGGATAGCGCGCTTCTTCTTGTTTGGATGCAAAATCTAAGTTATATCGAATAATTTCTCGGTGAAATAAACTTTCCTTCGCCATCCTTGACCATTCTACATCCCCGCCAGCTAACAAAGTTATTTGAGATTGCGATTGTGCTATGGCAGTTAGCGGTGAACCTACAAAAAAAATGATTGTAGATATTAAAGCTATCTTGAAAAACTTGTTCATTAGCACTTAGCTTGATTTTTCAGCAAAGGTATGATTTCAGATATTCTAAATGCCCAACCTTCCTCTCAGAAACCAGGTTTATCTTCAATGAAGTAAGAGTATTTGTTTTCCCATTCATAAAACCCGGTTTCTGTGATTCTAAGATTAGTATTCGTTTTATGAATAATCTCTAAACCTTTAATTACTTACCATATTTTGTAGTCTCAAGTGCTTTACCTTGTTGAATACTTAAGAAGCTAGTTACTAAAGCTACTCCTGCTCCTACAAAAAATACTCCAATTCCGGCATTTTTCCAAACTGGCCCTAATAAAATAGGCGAGAAAAATTGTCCTAAATTACTTGCTCCGGTGCCGATAGCTAAAATGCTCGAACGTACTTCTTTGGGAGTTGATTTAGATAAAGCATCGTACAAATTGGGCATGACTATGCCGAATCCCATACCGAAAATAATCGCTGTCGGCAGAATCAAATAAATTTCCTTTAGAAAAGGTATGGTAATTAATGTTGCTGCCATCAAGGTAAAACCCAAAGCTATAGCTTTAGCGCTTCCCAAACGCTTTGCCAATTTACTTGCTCCTACAGCAGAGATGACCGCCGCACCAATAGCTCGCGATGCTAAAATGGCTCCGTTAACAACTGTATCTGCTCCAATTGACTGCTTGAAATGTAAAGGAGCGTAGATTATTACTACATAAAATATGGCAGATGTCAAAGCTAAAGCTATAAATAGAGTTATGGTACTTGGAGCTTTTAGGCTTGCAATTAATCGATCTTTTTGTTGAGTTAAATTTATTGATGATGAACCTTTGCGTTTGCCTCTTGGTAACAAGATGTATGCAAGTAAGGCTGCTGGTAAACCCAAGCTATACATACCAAAAGTAAATCGCCAATTATAGGAACCAATTAAACCCCCAACGATGGGAAAAATAATACTGGCGATCGCTAATGCGCTGGTGGTGTAACCAAGGATACGGGTTCGCTTTTCTCCTTCGTACATGCTGCTCAGAATACCAATACTCGCAGCCGCAATTCCCCCACTGGCAGCCCCTAACAATGCTCGCGATATTAATAAAGGGGTAAAGCCGTTTGCTAAAGCCCCAGCAGTGCCAAAAATTGCGTAGCAAATTAGTGATGGAATTAACACCTTTGCTTTCCCAATACGGTCGGCGAGGATGCCACATATGGGACTAAATAAGAAGATAGTTAAGCAATGCATACTCACGAGCATTCCCGACCATCTTGGGTCAATCGCAAGTTGGTCTTTAACCTCTGGCATCACTGGAGCAACAACGCTTCCCGTCATAGTAGTTAAGCTACCACAAGCAAGTAAAACTAGTAATATAGGAATCTGTTTGCGAGTTTCGTTAGTGAGAAGCGATGTGGACATATAAATAAAAAATCCTCAATTTTGTTTGCCATCAAAAAAGTATTAAAACTAACTTCTAAAATTGTTTTGCTTTCGGTATTCTTTTTTGATTAATAATGGTTTTTATTTGAAAAGAAGTAAATTAACAATATCAGGTTATAGCAAGTAGAATAAACCAATTTATTTGCTGTGAATAGGCAAATTCGATAACAAAATCCCCTTCGATTAAATAGTCGAGGGGGTTTGTACTTTATATTTTGAATCGTTTTAAGCTTCAAGTGTTCCGCTTTATCATTTATATCTGATATCTTGCACCATTGTCGTTAAGCCCTAATACCTGCCTTGTCAGCCGGAGGCTTTCTAGCCCGCACGCGACCCGAGAACGCAGAGAAATAAAAATCATCGGCTCAGATACAAAGTACGTTAAAACGCACTCAAACCCTTACCCAGTCTGATTTATCAGACTTTGTGTATTAGCCTGAGAATTTATGAATACGGCGGTTGTTGAAAATGGTGCAAGATGTAAGCCTCCGATGAAGGTTAAAGGTTAAAGGTCGAAGGTCAAAGGTGTTAAAATCCTTCACAACAAATGAAACTAACCCTTTTTTTACTTTGGCTAAAAGCTTTACTGTATAAGGGTTTGAAAATGTGTTAGTTAGGAGTTATCACTTGGATAGAACACAGATTAACCTCACCTTGGTAAGCACAGAGGTGAGGTTTGGAGTCTATAGGAATCAGCTGAAAAGCTTTATGGGATAAGCATTGCCAGCCTTGTCCGATTATTTCATAGAGAAATTTAAAGGAATATCTAATCGCCATGGCTTACCTTTAAAAAATAGCAGTTGATAAACTCCTAAGCTGCCATATCTAAAGGAGGTTTCGGAAGATTGTAGGTAAAGGTACCACATACGACAGAATCGCTCATCATAAGTTGCCCCTAATGATGCAATTTTGTCTCGATTTTCGGTGAAGTTTTCTGCCCAGTGCCTCAGAGTTTCAGCATAATGAGGTTTAAGATTCTCGCAATGAGCAACCGTTAGCTTTGCAGCCCAGAGTTCTTGGGTTAATTCGTGAAGCTGGGGTAAATAGCCGCCAGGGAAAATATATTTAGCAACCCAAGCACCAAGTCGTTCTTTTCCTTGGGTGGCAATTGTATGCAGTAAGCCTACTCCATCGGGAGTTAAAAGTTCTGATGCTTTGTGCATAAACGTTGTAAAACTGTCTTTACCAACGTGTTCAAACATGCCGATGCTGACAAATTTATCGTATTGCCCTTTTATTTCTCGATAATCGGCAATCTTGATTTCGATTTTATCGCTTAAACCTTTTTGTTCAATTCTTTGTTTGGCTAATGCAGCTTGTTCTAGGCTTAGGGTAATACCCGTTCCCGAAATGCCATAGTTCTCGGCAGCATAAATCAGCATTCCACCCCATCCACAACCAATATCAATTAAAGATTCTCCCGGTTGCAATGCCAGCTTTTTACAAATTAATTCGTATTTTTGCAGCTGCATCTGTTCGAGGGTATCAGTTTCTTTCATCTGATATCCACAGGAATAGGTCATTGTAGGATCGAGGAAATACTGATAAAAATCGTTTCCTACGTCATAATGATGCTGTACGTTCTTACGACTGTTTTGAATGTTAGTAGGTACAGTTCGCAAACGTTGAGTTAATACCTTGATCAATAAGGGAATTGTTACTCGCTGACTGGCTTTTGAGTAGACATTATTGCGAAACAGCAAGCCAATCATTTCAGCGAGCTTATCGTTTTCCTCATCCCACCAGCCTTCCATGTAAGCTTCACAAAAACCAAGTGCGCCAAATGCCAAAGCGCGGTCATAAGTATCGGGATTATAAACTTTTAAAATTAGTGGCTCAGAAGATTCTTCGCCAAAGTGGAAAGCTGTACCAAATGGATTAATAACTGTCAGGTTGCCTTCTTTAATTAAAGTGAAAAGCTGATAAAGATAGCGTTCCCCACTAGGTAGCTTAGAAAGAATATTGCTCCAATTCTGGCTTGAAGCAGAGATTTTATCTTGTGTTTTTTGTAAATTTGGCGCTTGAGTTTGTGTCATTTATATAGCTTCCCTGTTATTTAAATCAAAAGGAAATAAGTAAAGAGGAAATAGATATTGCCTGCTATAAGGTTTGAGAAACCGGGTTTATTTTAGACTAACTAAAATAATATTAATTATCCCACCAATAGAAACCCGGTTTCTGCAATACCCCAGCTTCCAGTAACCTTGTAAAAATTATTTCTGCGGAAGTTTTACGTTGGTTGCTAATCCAAGAAATTGTAGCAGTCTAATAGTCATCCAAGTCATATCAATTTCCCACCATTGCAAACCATGACGAGCCGAATATTGAAAAGCATGATGATTGTTGTGCCAACCTTCACCAAAAGTCAGCAGAGCAACCCACCAACAATTAGTAGAGCGGTCGCCCGAATCGTGATTGCGATAGCCAATCGTATGACAAACACTGTTGACGAACATAGTAGAGTGAATTCCCACAAACAAGCGTACAAAAATTCCCCAAACTACAAAAGACCATCCACCCAGCAAATACAGCACAACTCCTAATGCGACTTGCAGTTCAATATAATAACGATGGCAAAAACGATAAAATTGGTCGTCGGCAATATCTTTCGTCATCCGTGGAAGTTCCGGTCGAGCCGGAACCGTATGCATTAACCAGCCGATGTGACTCCACCAGAAACCTTCATTGGGTGTATGAGGATCTCCTTGTTCATCGGAATGTAAATGATGTACTCGGTGATATCCAACCCAGCCAAATACACCTCCCTGAAGAGCTAAAGTACCGCACAAAATCAAAAAATACTCAAGCCATTTAGGAACTTGTAGACTTCTATGAGTTGCTAACCGATGAAATCCAAAAGCAATTCCCAAACCAATAGTCATCCAGTGTAATAACACTGCGACTCCTACAGCAGCCCAGCTAAAGTTACTGGGTAAGAATGCTAATAATACTGCTAAATGAAGTATGACAGTGAAAATAATCACCTTCAATCTAGGAGAAGGTGGATTTAATTGAGGTAAAGAAGCTGGAGATAAATTGGTAGTCATGAATTTTTTTGCTTTACACCTACTTGATTCAACATCATTTCTCGCTACTTAATATCGGGTTCGCTTCAGACTTAGATTAGAACCCGCTACCAAGCAATTCTCAGATATCCTCTTAATACTTATGCGGCGACAACGGAAAATTTGACGTTCGACACCCCTATTCTCCCTAATCTCTATTTTTGATTAGAGCTTTGCATACTATCGGTCTTTAAATAAGCAAAGATTGATTTTGCTGGAATTTTCTTTATAATTCGCTGCTGCATAGTCAGCGACTTTCCCCTCGATTACATTTTCAACAATTTGACGATAATCAATATCATGCTCTAAAAGAGTGTACATAGTTAGGTAAGATTTTTATAACCTTGTAAAAATACTAAAAATATTTCGCAAACCAAGGATATAGAAATCTTGGTAAACATCGCCGAATTGGTTATTTGAAGCTGAAATCCGAGATTTGAAGATTTTAAGTACCAATATATTTTGACCTGTGGAAAAATGTATGCATTTATACAATTTGTTTGACTGTTGCGGCAAAAACGATAACAAAATACGTTTATAAGGTCAAGAAAATCTCCATCTACAATCGTTTGCTTTAAACAAGTCTATTGAACGTTAATATAAGGGATTTTGAAATTACTGCTTAAATTACTGCGGTCTAACTTTTTGTATAGTTGGCAATAAGGCTAATTTAGGGTAGAGAGCAGTAAAAAACTTCAGCAGAAAGCAGGATAAAAATATATTTTTATTGTTGTTACAACATTATTGATGTATTTGTTCCCAGAAATGTTTCCTTTTAAATCCGTATTTTAGGCTATGACTGGTTTTGTAAGCCATTAATTAGACTCATATTCAGCGTCAATCAACAGAAACTAGTTTTTTAAAGTTTTAAGTTCAATCTTGAAGTTAGGAAGTACTGAATTTTTCATCATATATCGCTGTATCTCTGTTTCTCAGTATTTAAAAGTTTTTTTATAATCTTGGTTTAAAACTTTTGTATTATCCCTCAAGGTTGAGATTCAATTTATACAATACAAACAGCTAGAAATTCTTTTCAGCGTTTAGACGTAGTAAATACATTGACTGCATTAATTTTTCAAATATTATTAGGACTTATGCAACAGGCACATTTTTGTGTAGGTTGTTTGTACGCTGACTCCCAAATAAAGGTATTAATAAAGCCCTGAGAACAAGACACCATCCGAGTCTTATGACAATTGCGTCAGTCGCGATTATAAATTTGCTTACCTAGAAAATATATGTATCGATGGTGTAAACATAAAATTTATATATGTCAGAAACAAACTATAAACAAACTATAAATTGTTGCCATGTAATCAGTGATTAAACTTATTTATTAATTAATATATGTTGTCATAGGCACTTGCATTATTTAAGTACAAATAATATACAACTAAATAAATAAGAATATAAAAGTGTCATAAGGCACTCGACATTTCCGGAAAATCGGATAAAACTATGGAATAAAAGTGACAATTGGGCAATTGAAAATTAAAATGCCTAAGATAACCACTTTTCGTAGATTTTTGGTTGGTTTTGCCATAAGTTCTTGCTTAATTACTGAGAACTTTGTAAATTTCTAATAAGATTGTTGGCAAGTCTTCAAGAATGATACGCTAACTTTCTGTCGTAATTGCTCATATAGTTAATTACTCATTAGGGAGTACCGAAATGGAAATAGCTCCAATTCTGAGGGGCCAAACAGTTCAGAATCGGGTGCGCGAAGTCGGTATTAATCCAAATTACTGGTATCCCGCAACTTGGGCCTCGGAATTAAAGCCCTCTCAAGTATTGCCCGTAGTAATCTGGAATTCGGCGATCGCTCTTTACCGTTCGCAAGATGGTCAAGTTCATGCGATAGAAGATGCTTGTCCGCATAAAGGTGTCGCTTTACACAAAGGAAAGGTAACGGGAGAAAATCTCGCTTGTCCCTATCATGGTTGGGAATTTAATGGTAATGGAATTTGTACCAATATTCCTTATTTTCCTAAAGACCAAAAGCTGCCTTGTGCCAAAGCTCGTAGCTATGCGGTACGGGAAAAATACAATATTGTCTGGATTTTCCCAGGAGCAGTTGAAGATTCAGAAAAAGTAGAATTGCCTTCAGTTCCAGAATACGACGACCCAAATTGGCTGGCAATTCCTATACCCGGAGAATTCAAAGCCCATTTCTCGATTTGTAATGAAAATACGATGGACGTGTTTCATGGTTATTTACATGAAAATTTGCAGGGGTGGTTCGATCCGCAGCTATTAAGTTTAAAAGCCTCAGAAGAATCTGTATTTGCTCAATATCGGGTATCTTATCAAGGTTGGATGACTAAGTTTTTCGGATTCAGCGAACAAGGGAACGAAGTTACAACTCGTACTGTCACAATTAAATATAACTATCCTCATTACCATAGCTCTTTAGAAGGAATGTCTTCCCTCTACTTGATGCGTCAACCGGTGGGGGCACAATTAACAAAATCTTTTTCGTTGTTATTTATCAAAATTCGTCTTCCGCAGTGGTTTGTAAAACCATTGCAAAAACCGATAACAAAAATCATTTGGCGGTTTATCTTGAAAAGTTTTCTCGATCAGGACACCGAGATGATTGAAAGCGAACAACGTAACTACCTGGCTAATCCCCAAAGACGTTATGTAGAAATTAATCCAGCAATAATTGCCTTACAACGGGTAATTGTCGGTCAATATGAAAAATTTGTGCAACAATCTAAAAAACTATCCAATGGCAATAATGGTAATTACGCATCTTCGACAGCCCGAATGAATTCAAATTTAACCTCTAGTTAGTTATTGTCGAACCATCTGATATAAAGGATTGGTTAAGCGAAAAAAGTAAATTTTCAACCGCAAACATATATTAAAAGCCCATAGGCAAATTTTAGGTGAGAGGAGTTATTGTGGAAGTTGTAGAAGAGTATATGCAGGGACTCTATCAAAGTGGTCTCTACCCGGATAAGTTCATTTGTCATCAGAAACATGGAAATTTTGTCGAAGTTGAAAATCCTGACGACGGTAAGCGATATAAACTTTTGACATTTTGTACCAATGATGTTTTAGGGTTAGTTCAATCTGAAGAAGTAAGACAAGCAGCTATTGATGCAATTCTGCAATACGGTACTTCCAATAGTTCCTGTTCCGTGTTAAGCGGCAGAATTGACTTGCACCGTCAATTGGAACAAGAAATTTCTGCTTTCAAACATTTACCTCATACTCATCTATTCTTAAATGCTTGGATGGCTATGCAAGCATTGATAGATGGATTCTGTCACTTAGCAATAAATCTTCCAGGCTTTCGGAACACCAGAGAAACCCTGATTTTGACTGATGTTCTCAATCACGGTTGCATACTTTCCGCCGTTACCAATGCCAGCAATCGTTCCGGGAAAATGTTTAGTCATAGTCCTGATGTCCGCGTTAAAGCTTACCGGCACTGCGATGTCAATGACTTGGCGCGCAAATTACGACGCTACGCAAAACCAAACGACCGGATTATGGTAGTTTCCGATGCGGTGTTTTCAATGGATGGCGATATTGCTCCATTACCCGAAATGCTCGATGTTTTGGAGAATTATCCCGGCAGCGTCATTGTAATGGATGAAGCTCACGCGAGTGGTGCAATTGGTTTAAAAGGTGGTGGTGTATACGACCACTTTGGAATTACACCGCAGCAAGTACTCGATAGAGGAATGGTGCCATTAATTATGACCACCTTCTCTAAATTTGCAGCTTCCGCAGGTGCAGCAATCAGTTCTCATAGTCGAGAAATGATTGATTTGTTGGATGTTTCTCCAACTTCCATCGGTACCATCTCACTCCCCGCACCAACAACAGCAGCAGCATTAGAAAGTATTCGTCAGGTAAGACAAAATCCTGAATTAGTCGAAACTCTGCAAGCTAACACTCGTTACTTAAGAGCGCGTTTAATCGAACATGATTTTGCTGCGATTGGTGAAACCAACGTAATCCCTGTATTAGTACCACCCGAATTGAATCCCAAACAATTCTGTCGTCACCTGATGGAACACCACGGTATTTGGGTATCTGCGATTTGGTTTATTGCTAAACCCCGCTTAAGAATTACAGCAAACGCCCTTCATACCAAAGAAGATATGGACAAGTTGGTGAATGCACTAGTAGAAACGCGAGAGCTTTTGTATAAGCCCGCAACTATTGCTACCGCTTAAGCTATATCTGGAAAGGCGGATAGGGATGGTAATGGGAATTGGTAATAAAAAAGTAACAGCGTTGCTGATTTTCCCTGGTTCCCAGTCTCTGGCTGGGAACCTATTTTCTTGAGGCTCTGCCTCAATCGTAATTGCTGGAGGCAGAGCCTCTTGATATTTATTCCCAGCCAGAGACTGGGAACAAGATTTTCTCCTTCTTGAATACCAGTTTCACTGCTTCCTAGCCTTCGGGGTGGAAACAAGATTCCTAAAGCTATTAACTATCAAATCATTAAAATAACCCAATAAAAATATCATATTTAAGAATTAGACTGTAACTTTTTTACATAAAACGTAAAGCTTTACTACCTAATATGGTTACTGAAGTTCAAAAATATACAGTATCGCCTGTAACTACAGAGGCACAAAGGGAAATGTTCCTTGATGTGCCTTTTAAGGTATATAAAAATTACCCCAATTGGGTGCCGCCAATTCGCAGCAGCATTGCCAGACAATTAGCGTCGCAAAATAATCCTTTTCTTGAATATGGGGAATTTCAGCAGTTTATCGCTGTTTCCCAAAAAAATGGTGAACCTTTAGGACGAATAGTCGCAATTATCAATCGTAGATTAATTGAAAGCGAAAGTAAGAATGTTGGTCTTTTTGGTTATTTTGAATGTATAGAAGACTTTGAAGTTGCCAGCGGTTTACTAGACACTGCTTCTCAATGGTTGCGCGATAAAGGAATGAATTTTGTTCGGGGACCAATAAATTTATCTACCCATAATAGCTGTTTATTCTTGGTAGATAATTTTGACGAGCCACCGATTATGATGACACCTTATAACCCGCCTTATTATCCCGAATTTATGGAAAAGGCTGGTTATTACAAAGGAAATGATGCTTATGCTTATGATTTTCCTTTGGATCTTATTTTAGATCCTAAATTTGAAAAAGGATATCGAATCGCTTGTAAATCTGGCATTACCTTTCGTCCTCTGCGTACAAAGGGTGAAGGTTTTGAACAAGATTGTCGCAGCCTTTATGAATTGTTTAATAGCACTTTTGCTAACAATTACAGTTCTACTCCTCGTGCCCTAGAAGAATTTATGGATGAGGCAAAGGAATTACAATCCTTAGTAGATCCAGACGTGTTTCCCATTGCCGAACACAATGGAAAAATGATAGGCTGCTGGATGGGTTTACCCGATTATAATATTGCTCTAAAACATGTTGGCGGTAAATTAAATTGGTTGGGAATTCTTAAATTTCTTTGGTACCGTCGGCAAATCGATCAAGGAAGAGTGATTGTCATTTGTAGTCTGCCTGAATATCGTCGTAAAATGGTACCTTTAGGCTTGATTTATTTGGGGATGCAGGGAGGAATTAAAAAAGGTAAACCTTATAAAAAGGCAGAACTTTCCTTTGTCTGGGAAGATAACTCCCCTTCCCGAAAATTAGTTGAAGCAGCAGGCGGCAAAATCTACAAGACTTACCGAATTTACGAGAAAGCGTTATGAAAGCTTTAGTTACAGGTGCCAATGGGTTTACAGGTTCGCACTTAGTAAAAGCGCTAGTGCAGCGCGGCGATTCGGTTGTTGGACTAGTTAGGAAATCCAGCGATTTATCTCGATTAGAAGATACAGAAATACAGTTAGTTACGGGGGATATCACAGATCGCAAGGCGTTACGAGAAGCCATGCAAGGTGTTGATACCGTGTTTCATACAGCAGCTTTTGTCGAACTGGGTTTAGTTGATGCTGAGAAAATGGAACGGGTAAATGTTGAAGGAACCCAGGCTGTTTTAGAAATTGCTAAAGAAATGGAAATTTCTAAAATGGTTTATTGCAGCACCATTGGCATTTATGGGGATACTCAAGGCGAGGTAATAGATGAAACCTTTGAAAGAACTCAAGAAGACTTTTCTTCTGCCTACGACAGCACTAAATACGAAGCACAGCAACTAGTTGACAATTATGCCGTAATTGGTTTACCCGTAGTTAGCGTCATGCCATCTGGTATATATGGTCCTGACGATCCTCATTTTGGTCCTGTATTTAAACTATTTTTGCAAGGAAAATTAAAACTCTGGGTTGGAGGCGATCGCATTACCGGAATAGTTCATGTAGATGACTTGGTAAACGCGATGATATTGGCAGCTGAAAAAGGCGAACGAGGAGAACATTTTATAATTTCTGCTGGGGAACTTCCTTTGCGGGAAATGTTTGAAATAATCAGCGAGCAAACGGGTGTTTCCACACCTGCGGAAGTTCCGCAACCAATAGCAAGGTTAGTAGGTAATGTTCTTGACCCTATAGGAAAAGTTTTATCCTGGAATCCACCTATCGGCAAAGAAAGAATACATTATATCTACGACCGCTGTGTGCGAGTTGATGCCAGCAAAGCCCGCGAAAAACTAGGTTGGGAACCTCGTTCGGTGCCTGAGATATTAGAGGAAATTGTTACACATCTACAGACCCAAAATTGATTTTAATTTTATCTTTAGGGATAGGAAATCTTAATCTATCTCAGATTCACGTTATCTGGTAACTGATTACCGATAACTGATAATTGCTAAGTGTGAATGCAACATCTTAAACAATCTAACGTCCCTAAGTAATGTTGTACGCAATTATCATCGCGAGAAATTGTTACGATAAATTACGAGATTAATCCTTCAAAAGTTTATATGAATCCTGTGTTATTAAGTGCTTCAACAGCAATAATTTGTTTCCTGATTGCCTTCGTACTGGCGAGCCTAGTAGAATATTGGCTGCATCGTTTGATGCACGTTAACCGTAAGATTGGCGAACGTCATCGCGATCATCATCGCCGTAACGAGGGGCAAGGTGTAGTCTGGGAATTCCGCGATTATGTAGTTGGCAGTTCCTTAGTGATGGTTGTCATGTTCTTCTTTTCCTGGGATGCCGGTTTAGGTTGGTTCCTCGGTAGTTTAAGTTATGCAGCTTTTTCTGCATACGCACATCAGCTACAGCATGAAAATCCTACCAAGTGTTTCTGGATGGAAATGCCGGTGCATTACGTACATCATAAATACGGGATGTGGGAGCATAACTTTGGCTTGGCTGTAGATTGGTGGGATCATGTTTTCGGTACTTATAAGCCTGTTGAAGAATGGATGGGTGAAAAAGAAATAGCGCTATCCCAACGCGGTTATTTACAGTTGAAGTGGTGGTAAGATTATTTTCGCGGATGGTAAGGTGTTGAAAAATAGGTTGAGAAAATAATCGCTGAATCCTACTCTGAGTAAGGCTTTGAAGCTTTCTATCACCTCTACCCATCCGCGAACCTTGCATAGACTGGGTTTCAGCCATTTTCCACCTTCTCTATTTCATTTTGATATGATAATATTAGGTCATCCGCGAAACCGAACCTTGAAAACTACATATTTAAAGGCTTTCAGATGCCCGCAGTTGAAATAACCTCTAATCCCTATTAGGGATTGAAACCCAAGTCTTAGTAATTACAGCCATTTTGATTTTTTGTTGAAATAACCTCTAATCCCTATTAGGGATTGAAACCTACCACGCATGATTGCGGATTTTAACACAGCTTGTTGAAATAACCTCTAATCCCTATTAGGGATTGAAACAGAAAAATATTTAAGCTATTCGAGGCTGAATTTTCGTTGAAATAACCTCTAATCCCTATTAGGGATTGAAACTTATAACCTTTGCTTGTTTGCTCAAGTACTAAAGTTGAAATAACCTCTAATCCCTATTAGGGATTGAAACCAGAGCTTTCAACTGCCTGCATAGGTTCAGAAGTTGTTGAAATAACCTCTAATCCCTATTAGGGATTGAAACCAGGATTATTCCCAGGCTTTCTCATAGTCACTAAGTTGAAATAACCTCTAATCCCTATTAGGGATTGAAACGAAAAGTCCTGCCCAGTATACTTGGGACAGTATCGTTGAAATAACCTCTAATCCCTATTAGGGATTGAAACTTAAGATTGAAGCGGTACGCTACTTTGTTACTAAGTTGAAATAACCTCTAATCCCTATTAGGGATTGAAACTTAGAACCCGTTGCCGCTTAACCCTCACTCCCAACGTTGAAATAACCTCTAATCCCTATTAGGGATTGAAACACTCTGATTCTTGCGGGCTCAAAAACTCTTTCCGTTGAAATAACCTCTAATCCCTATTAGGGATTGAAACAAATTACTTTTCTACACAGGTGCTAGACCTTCAGGTTGAAATAACCTCTAATCCCTATTAGGGATTGAAACGTGGGGTGAGTACTTCTAAAACATTCACCACATCTGTTGAAATAACCTCTAATCCCTATTAGGGATTGAAACTTTTAGCTTTAGATAATGAATCGATGGCTAAAAAGGTTGAAATAACCTCTAATCCCTATTAGGGATTGAAACGTCGCTGCAAATTTCTCTAATCCGGCAACGAATTGTTGAAATAACCTCTAATCCCTATTAGGGATTGAAACTATTTGTTAGCATCAATATATCACACCTGTAGATGTTGAAATAACCTCTAATCCCTATTAGGGATTGAAACAAAATTTCTACCTAAAGAGCTATTTGTTGCTATCTGTTGAAATAACCTCTAATCCCTATTAGGGATTGAAACCACTTCTTGAGCAAACATTTGGCGATTCACTTTAGTTGAAATAACCTCTAATCCCTATTAGGGATTGAAACGTTTCCGCTTCGACTCCCGTACAGCCTCAGCTTCCGTTGAAATAGCCTCTAATCCCTATTAGGGATTGAAACTTATAATACAAACTTTAGATGGGATTCTAATATCATTCATTATTTACCGTGAAAAGGTTCTAGTTGAAACATGTTTTACACTGTTCTTAAGACAGCCTTGGAATAAATTCCCAGGCTCAAATACAAAGTCTGATAAATCAGACTGAGCATAGCTTTTAGTGAGTTTCAACGTACTTTGTATATTAGTCTTGAAATTAATTTCTCTGCGAGAAAGCCTCCAGCTTGCAAGGTGGATATTTAGAATTAACGACAATGGTGCAAGATGTCAGCACCTAATTAGCAGCGTTACGCTTTAGCGTCAAGCTCCGCTTATCGCTACAACTAAATATGAAGCTTATACATTTTTTGTTCGGCTATAAGCCTTATTATTTGGGGCTTTTTAAATAATGTGTAAGTTGACAAATTTAAACGACTTTTGCTATTGCTTTGGAATTGATTCTAAAGCGATTGTAATGGCTAATCAAAAGAAACCAATTAAATTCTGACTATTGGCTATTAGGCAATTATTTACTTATCCAAAATAAAATCAGCAACTGGCTTATTTTTTTCAATTGAATTAATATCTGGAACGCTTAATAAAACCGAACGCTGAGTAAATTGCTTGTCTTTGATTCGTCTTTCTACGCGACTGGGAATGCCGTAACCGTATACAATATGTCCTTGCCCTGCTAATACAACTACCTGGTGGTTTTGATTTGCTTTAATAAATTGGGCAATAGTATCAGCCATTGTTTCATCCCACAAAACTTGAGCTAGAAAAAAGCGATTTGCACTATCGCTGTTACCATGCCCCGCGCTTTGATGTTGTTCAAATGCTTTCAAAACCATTTGACGGTATGGGATGTTATCTAGATTAATTTCAGTAACAGGTGGAATCCATTTTTTGTCGGCATCCGTAAGTTTTTCTATGCCTTCTTTGGCAACTTTACGGCTAATTTCTCTAGGAGTATTTAAAGCTAAAACGGGTATTTTCTTTTCTTTTGCAAATCTTAAAATAGGGGCGTATAGCTCCCAATCAAAACCCCAACGCTCTTTGTATTCGCTTTTAGTTACTAATTCTGCTTCTGTAATTTTGCCTGCAATATATTGATCCAAAACTTCTTGAAATGGGCGTTGAAACATTTCCATTCCAATAGCAATTTTTTTATTGTTCTTATATAATTGTTGGATAACTTTTAATTGGTTTTGATGGTCTTTGGAACTGTCGTGGGTTTCTCCTAAATATACGACATCAGCCTTTTTTAGATCGGCTAACATACCCTCTAAATTATCAACACATTGACTTTCAGAAAATTGAGCCGCACAAGAATTAGTTGTAGGTTCGGCGTAGCTTGAGCAAGAAAATAGAAAAAATATTCCTACTGATAAAGCAAAAAGTTTTGCAATTGGAGAATCAAGCCTATTAAAGTGTTTCTTCATTTACCATTCATATACTAATAAAGCATAGGATTAGTTTTTGGTTGATAATCCATACATTCTATTGCTTCTTCAGTGTTAGCCATTGAAGGATTGACAGTACATTTTAAGCGATAGTCGTCAGTAAAATATTGACAGCCCGAACACGGTATTTGATGCATTTGCTTTGCTGTATTGACGCTATCTCTGGCGGCAGTCCACATGCTCCAGCCGACTAAAATAATTAGTGACCAAGCACATACAAAGCAAATAGGCACTAAAAAGGGCCCGATCGCATTAACTAAGTAATAAAGCATTTGAAACACGACTTCAAGGTCAAAGGTTAGAGGTTGAAGGTCAAAGGTTAGAATTAATCTTTATCAACTATTACCAGTTAACTGTTGAACCCAAAGGTTAGCTGCTAACTGGTAACTGGTAACTGATTAAACCGCAGAATGACCGAGTGCAATACCCGCTACTAACATTCCTAAAACTAGGAATGGTTGGGCACTAGCTTGGTATTTTACATCGTTTTTTAATGGGTCGCGCAGGAAATACATATCTTGCAATGTAATTTGAGGAATCACTAACAAAAGTAGTATTGCGGCGTACAAATTTTGATGCAGATAGATTAAATATGCTGCGATCGCGACTTGAAAAATGTCAATCATTCCGGCGCAAATCCAAGCTGCTTTTTCGACTCCGAAGACAACTGGTAAAGACTTTAAGCCAAATTGCTTGTCACCTTCTACGCTCTTAAAATCGTTAACTATGGCAATTCCTAAGCCAGCCAAACTATATACAACGGTGAAAACTACCACTTTCCAATTGAGTTCGCCGAATAATGCATGACCCGTACACCAAGGGAAAGCAATGTAGCTAGCGCCAAGAGCATAACCGCCTAACCAACCGTTCTGCTTGAGTTTTAGAGGTGGAGCAGAATAAATGTAAGCAATTAAAACGCCTAATACCGCGATAACTGAAATAGTAGGAAATTCATTTCCAGCCCATCGATCTAAAGCAACAGCTAACCCTAAACCGGCAATCATTAATACCCAGATTTGCGTAATTACCTGGGGTAAAGGAATTGCTCCGGAAGGAATCGGGCGATAGGGTTCGTTGACAGCATCAATTTCGCGGTCGTAATATTCGTTTAAAGTTTGGGTATAACCCGCTAAAATTGGACCAGCAAGCAACATGCAAGCCGCCGACTTCAGAAAATTTTCCGTCTGCCAAGTGTAATTACCTGAAGAAGCCGCGCCACAAACAACCCCCCAAATCAAGGGAATCCACGTAATAGGCTTCATTAACTGCAAGCGAATTTTCCATTTTGGAGAACTTTCACCAGAAGCTGCGCCCTTCATTCCTAGCAACTGTCTGGTTTTGGCACTGCGATCGGCAGTTTCTGATTTTGGTTGAGTTGATTCAGACATATTTCATATATTGGTAATTGGTAATTGGTAATTGGTAATTGGGCATTGGGCATCGGGAATCGCTAGAGGGAGTGAAATTGTTAATTATCAATTTCTCACTACTAACTTCATAACTCTTAACTCCTAACTCTTAACTCCTAACTCTTAACTCCTAATTGCTAACTACCCATCCATTACCCATCACCCATTACCATTTCTAAAACGAAATTATCAAATATTGGTTTTGAAATTTCGCGCCTGCTACGGGCTTACCACTCAAAGCGGGAGGTAGTAAGATATTCCTTCTTTGATCTCCTGCTTCTATGGTCACTTCCGGGCCATACTGAGTTAGTTTGACTTGTTTTTTGTCAAATCCTGGTAAAAATAACTTTACCTGACGAGCATTAACATCAATTTCAATAGGTTTGGGGGAAAGTAGTGTCTGTGCGGTAAAGTCCGGAACAGCATCCACCAAAGGCTGCCAATTACCTTCTTTAATATCTGGGATATTAGTTACTTGTAAAGGAGCAAAGTCTTCAGAGACATTTGAATTTCCATTGGGAGAAATAACAATAACGCCACCAATCGTTAAACCTACTTGTTGAGCACTTCCCCAAAGAAAACGGCTTGAAACCACTTCGATGGGATCTGGAGTTGTCACTAAGAAAGCACTAAACTGCTGGGGATTGGCAAGAACTTTTTTACCTTTATCCAAGATATTGTTAGCTTGGTTAGTAGGTTGAGCAAAATTATCTGCCGTAGGATTAACGTTGAGAAAGGTGGAAATTAACGGTTGGATGAAAGGAGAATCAGAAATAGCCTTTCCCAAATCCGAATTGATGAACAATTGTCGGAAACGACGCACGTACCAACTGATTGATTCGGGCATTCCCAACATTCGTAAAGTATTTATATTTCCAGTACCGTTGTAAACAATAACGTCATATTTGCCGCTCTCAAAATATTCGCGTATAGCATTAAGTGCCAAAGCGCCATCCATCCCAGGTAAGATAGATAACTCTTGACCGTATACATCTTTGAGAATAGGTGTTTTGAGATATTGCGCTTCCAGTTTCTTTACCTCTTCCCAATTGCGTTCTAATAACACGGAAGATTGAAACTGTACCGCTTGTAAATTAGCACCAATTTCTTGAGGATCGGGGCCTAAATAGGCACCCAACATAATGGGTAAAACGGGTTCGGCACCACCTGCCAAAAGAACCCGTTTTCCTTGGTTTGCCAGGGATTTAGCAGACGCGATCGCTATTTTAGTTCGAGCGGCGCTGCTTTCACCCAAAAAGGTCAATATCTGGGACATTTTGTGAATTCCAATTTCAGCCCTTACAATCAACTTCCAGTTAACAGCAGATTTCTTGAAGACGCTTCTGTCTATTGCACTACTTTTAGTTCATCTTCAAAAAACCAAGTGGCTGAATTGTCATCAAACTTTACTACGCAGCCAACACCCATACCATCAGTGATTTTAAAATCTTTGATAGTACCAACTTTTCCTAGCTTGTTAGATGTGCTTCCAGAAGATAAACGGTCGCGTAAACGAACTACCTTAACTTTTTGTCCTACTTCCATGCCAAATGATAAATAATGAAATAAATGCACTAAACCAAGACTAAGTTTAGCTGAATTAGGGACTTCTGGGAATTGGGTAATAGGTAATAGGTAATTGGTAATGGGTAATGGGTGATGGGTAATGGGTGATGTCCAATCCCCAATGCCCAATCCCCAATCTTTCATAGCCAATTCGTTGTATGATTATTGAAAAATTTTGTTTGCGGAATATGGACAAAAGTAACTTCTATAACCATTAGTTAAAAATATTTCCTGGAGACGGTTGTTTGTAAAGAAGAATGATTGAGGTTTTTAGCGCTTGTTGAACAAAAAATGACCGCTAATTGCTACTTGAGAACTGGTGTGTGAGGAATCAGAAACTTATGCGAACAATAAATGTATTTGTCCGCATCTCAAGCAAGTTAAAACGTGTCTTACCAATAAATGAGCAGTGGTGGACTAAGTTTGATTTGTTGAGAACTTTGGTAAGGCGAGATTTAGAAGCGCGGTATAAAGGTTCTGTACTGGGAAATTTGTGGTCTTTAGTTAATCCACTGTCGCAATTACTAATTTACACCTACGTATTTTCCATTGTATTAAAAGTTAAACTGAGCCTGAAGGGATTAGAAGCTAATGAAAGCGTATCTTTTGGGCTGTGGCTATTTGCAGGGCTGCTTCCTTGGATAGCTTTTAGTACCGGCTTAGTTCAGTCTGCCGGTGCGGTAGTAAATCAACCAAATTTAGTCAAAAAAGTTGTATTTCCCTTAAGTTTACTGCCTTTAGTGCCAATTTTTTCAGCTTTTATCGAGAGTTCTTTGGGCTTGATAATGCTGATTTTTTTTGTAGCGGTTTTTTCCGGAAATTTACATACAACTTTAGCTCTATTACCTTTGGTTTGGATACCTCAGCTACTATTAACCGCTGGTTTGGGGTATTTGGCTGCTGGGTTAACCGTATTTTTACGGGATATTCCGCAAACGTTAAATGTTATTCTTAATATTTGGTTTTACGCAACGCCCATAGTTTACCCAGCTACATCTATTCCCGAAAGCTGGCAAAGCTGGATTTTGTGGTTGAATCCACTAGCCGCGATCGCAGAAGTTTACCGTGACTTCGTTTTAGTAGGAGAGGTTAAGCATTGGGGCGAATTGGGAGTCGCTTTTACTATATCGGGGATTATATTTTTTATCGGTATTTTAACATACAGAAAATTACGTCCGGGTTTTGCAGATGTACTTTAGTATACATGTGTAATCGCAGATAATTACAGGGAGGCTAAGTATGGTGAGGAAAGCGTTAATTACTGGTATAACCGGTCAAGATGGTTCTTATCTAAGCGAATTATTGTTAGAAAAGCGTTATGAAGTTCATGGTGTTATTCGCCGTACTTCTACTTTCAATACTGATAGAATCGACCATATTTATACCGACCCCCATAGCGATAATGCAAGATTGTTTCTCCACTATGGCGATTTAACCGATGGTACAACCTTACGCCGTATTTTAGAAACGGTAAAGCCAGATGAAATTTACAATTTAGGTGCCCAGTCCCATGTACGTGTAAGTTTTGATTCACCTGAATATACAGCCGATACTGTGGGAATGGGAGCATTACGCTTATTAGAAGCCTTGCGAGATTATCAGCAGCGGACTGGGCTTGATGTTCGTTTTTACCAAGCCGGTTCTTCCGAGATGTTTGGTAAAGTGCGAGAAGTTCCTCAGTTAGAAGAAACACCGTTCTATCCTCGCAGCCCTTATGCTTGCGCGAAAGTATTTGCTCATTGGCAGACGGTAAACTACCGCGAATCCTACGGATTATTTGCCTGTAACGGGATTTTATTTAACCATGAATCACCCCGCCGTGGAGAAACTTTTGTTACTAGAAAAATTACTCGTGCTGTTGCGAACATAGTAGCAGGGAAGCAACAAAAGCTTTATATGGGCAACATAGACGCAAAGCGAGATTGGGGATATGCGAAAGATTACGTGCAAGCAATGTGGTTAATGTTGCAGCGTAAGCAAGCGGATGATTATGTCATAGCAACGGGAGAAACTCATTCGGTACGCGAGTTTTTGGATATTGCTTTTAACTATGTGAATCTAGATTGGCAAGATTATGTAGCTTTTGACGAACGATATTTACGCCCAGCAGAAGTTGATTTATTAGTTGGCGATGCAAGTAAAGCAAAACAAGAATTAGGTTGGAAGCAGACTGTTAGTTTTGAAGAATTAGTCAAGTTGATGGTAGAAGCAGATTTGCAGGTTTTAGGCTTAGTTTCTCCTAACGGTAATAGCAAATTTGCGGTGTCAGATAATGCCACTACTCGTAACAAATCGAGAACTTTAATAGCCTAGGTTTATTGATTTGAGAGCCTTATTGATTCGCGAATATTCTGAGTTCAGATAGTAAGAATCTAGTGTTATGGGTGAGGAAGTTGCAATTTCCCTGAAGAATATTTCCAAATGTTACAAACGCTATGCTCGTCCCGTGGATCGGCTGAAAGAAATTTTACTGCCAGGTAAGAGCTATGCTCAAGATTTTTGGGCGTTAAAAGATATTAATTTGGAAATTAATCAAGGCGAGACGGTAGGAATTATCGGTCAAAATGGTTCTGGAAAAAGTACGCTATTACAGGTTATTGCCAGAACATTGACACCGACTACCGGAGAAGTATTTGTTAATGGTAGGGTTTCAGCTTTATTAGAATTGGGTAGCGGTTTTAATCCCGAATTTACAGGCAGACAAAATGTCTTCTTTAATGGCAGGATATTAGGATTAAGTAAGGAAGAAATAGCTGCTAAATATGATGATATTGCAGCTTTTGCTGAAATCGGAGAATTTATAGATCAGCCTGTTAAGACTTATTCTAGCGGGATGTTTGTAAGATTAGCATTTGCCGTTGCCGTTAATGTGAATCCTGAAATTCTGATTGTCGATGAGGCTTTAGCCGTTGGTGATATATTTTTTCAGCAAAAATGTTTTGAAGCAATAAAAAATCTTAAAGATTTAGGAACTTCCCTATTATTCGTTTCCCACGATTCAACTGCTGTATACAAGCTTTGTCAAAGAGCTTTATTAATAGAAACAGGACAAATATTATTGGACTCTAAACCAAAAACGGTTATTGATTTATATGAGGCTAAGCTTTTAAAACAAAAAGATGTAGAATCGGAAAAAATTGAAGTTCAGATGTTTTCTGATTTAAATAATGAAATCATAAAAAATCAAAACTCATCAACTATTAGTACAGATTTAAAAGAAGTATCAATTAATGTTTCAGATGTTTATGTAGAGTATGTAAAATTCTTAGATATAAAGAATAAGGAAGTAGATGTTCTTATTAGCGAACATACTCTAAAAATAATAGTTGGATTATCCTTTTTAAAGTGTTTTGAAGACCCACATATTGGTTTTAAGATTCGAGATATAAAAGGAGAAGTTATTTTCGAGACTAATACTTATTGCATGAAAGAAAGCATTGGTAAAGTAGAAGAAAATGACTTCTATGAATTTTGTTTTGAATTTCAAATTCCTATTTTAGCAGGTGAGTATAGTATTTCTATTGGTGTTAGTGAAATTGGATATGGAGAAGGAAGTTTTAAAAGAACTTTAGTTTATAGCCACAATGTCGCTAAATTAAAAATTTTAAGTAACAAAGACTCTATTCTCTGGTCTGGTATTGTTAATCTAAAACCGTCTTTTTATAAACGTAAAGTCTCAGTTTAAGCTCAATAGTGATTCAGAATTTAAGTCAGCACAATAATACATTATGTTTGAATCAATAATTAAAACATATAAATCTACAAATTATAATTTTATAGAAACTGCTAATCCGCACGATCCATTAGCGTCTTCGTTTCAAGATTGGGTTAACTACTATAAGCTAAAGTGGTCAATTGCTAATGTCTTAAAACCTAATTCTATTTTGGAAATAGGAGTTCGCTTTGGTTATTCCGCAGTAGCTTTTCTTGAAGCATACCCATCAGCTAAATATGTTGGGATTGATTTAGATACAGATTTTTTCGGTGGGGTTAAAGGAGGAATTAATTGGGCAAAAAAAATTACTAAACCATTTAATACTGAGTTTATCGTTGCGAATACACAAACTATGAAGTTGTTTCCAGGTGATGTGTATGACTTAATTCACGTGGATGGACAACAGGATGGAGACGGTTCGCTTCATGATTTAGAACTTGCTATAAAGCAAGGAAAATACATATTAATGGACGGATATCTGTGGACAAGTCAAAATTTTCTCGCAGCTAATGATTTTTTACTCAAGAATGCAGATTTATTGGATTGGTATGGTGTAATACCTGGCTATGCAGGAGAACTGCTAATAAAAGTATCAGAAAACTATTTGAATCAAACTCATAAATTAGAAACAACAGCTTCTTCTAGTTTGGATATTCGTCAAACTTATACAAAAGATTATTTTACACAAGACTGTGGAGGATTTGAAGCTTACAAAAAAAATAAGGGCAAAATTTTACAAGACCCAAGAATAATAGCTGTAGCAAATATTTCTGGTTATAAAAAGTCTGGTCGCGTACTTGATTTAGGTTGTGGTAGAGGAGAGCTTAGTTACTATTTTGCTAGTCAAGGTTTTTCTGTCACCTCTATAGATTATTCTAAAAATGCAATTGAATTAGCGCAAAAATGTTTTGATGGAGATGAGCAGTTAAGAGATAACGTAGAATTTATTTGTAACGATGTTTGTAGTGTGGAACTTTCAGGTAAATATGATTTAGCAGTTGCATCCGATATTATTGAGCATTTAAATTTTACGGAAGTAGATAGGCTTTATCAAAAAGTATCTCAGTCTCTTTATCGCAACGGTTTATTTGTTTTACACACCTTTCCTAATTCCTGGTACTACAAATATCACTATCCGTATCGAAGAAAAATCGCAGCTTCTGTTGGAGCTTATTTACCTCCTGAACCTCGTTCTAGATATGAATTGCTCATGCATATTAACGAGCAATCTCCACGAGTTTTAAAAAAGCAATTAAGTAAACACTTTGAGCATGTATGTGTATGGTTTGGAGAACCTCTGAATCCAGGAGGAAGCTTGGTACAACATTTTACTAAAGCAGAAATGCGTGCCTCTCCTAGCTTATTTGCAATTGCTGCTCACGAACCAATAAATTATGAGCAAATCAAAAACAATTTGCACATGAAAATATTGCCTTCTATATCTAACGAAGAAATTAGTTTAATAGTTACAAAGCATCCCCAGGTAGTAGATGTTAATAGTGAATTTATGATTCACTTAGAAATTGGAAATTATAGTGATTTTGTCCTGAATAGCTATGGCGATCGCCCAGTACATATTGCATATCACTGGATGAATCAGACCGCTGAGGATTATATTATTTTTGATGGGGAAAGAACAAAGATTATACCGAGTTTAAATAAATCCGTACAGAAAATTAAATATAAAGCGAAGGTAAAAGCACTTTCAGAAAAAGGTAATTACCTTCTAAGAGTTACCCTAGTACAAGAAGGTGTGCGATGGTTTGACACACAATCAACTAATTTATATCAAGATGTCTATATAGAAATTCAGTAATATTTGCTTAGGTTTATAAATTAAATAATTATTAAAGAATAAGAAGTATTTAGGTAAGATAAAAAATATGATTGAATCAAACAATCCCGAAATAAATGTTGAAAAATTGATGCAAAAAATTCGGGAAGAAGTAGATAAAGGAAAGAATCAAAATCAACAACCTCTTGCAGCTGTAAATTCTAATGCAGGAAAATTAAATTTCAACTTCAATTATATCGAGGCTTTAATTCAAAATGCTGAAAAAAGAGCCTTTGTAAGAACAAAATTACCAGAGAAATTAAATAGATTTTCTTTTCCTCTCAGCAATAAGATTAAGCAATACGGTTTAAAAATATTTAACTTTATATTTAGAGACCAAAGAGAAGTAAATTTTAACTTAATTAGTGCTTTAAAGCAATCGATAGTTATAAACCGTCAACTTATTAAAGAAATTGAGAATTTACGTTTGCAATTGAATGATTATTCAAGTAATAACGAAAATACTATTCAGAGTTTGAATAGCCAAATAGATGAATTAAAGACAGGTATTAGTCATGTAGACAAGCAATTTAATGAATTAGACTCCGGTATTAGCCAACTAGATGAGCTAAGTAAAAAATTAAGTACAGATATTAATCAAATAAATCGATTTGACCAACGCTTAAATGAAATCAATACTGATGTTAAATCTCTAAAAGATAGTTATTTACACAATGATATTTTTATTAAAAATGATCTAGGGCAGCAAAAGCGTTTAATTACAATGCTTTTAGAACAAGCACGCCAACGCTTACCAGAAACTTTGAATCAAGAGGAATCGCAATATGTTGTTAAGCAAGAAAAACATTTGACAGATGCGTTTTATGTTGCTTTTGAAGACAAATTTCGCGGTACCCGTGAGAACATTTTAAATAGATTAAAGGTTTATTTACCATTAATTGAAGACGCAAAAATTGGTACACCTGAAAAACCCATCCTAGATGTAGGTTGCGGTAGAGGAGAATGGTTAGAATTGTTGCGGGAGTCTGGCTATACAGCTAGAGGCATAGATATCAATAAAGTGATGATTGAGCAGTGTCTTTCTAGAGGACTCGATGTGATTGAATCTGATGTAATTTTATATTTACAGTCCTTTGAAGATAACAGTTTAGGAGCAATCTCGGGCTTTCATATTATTGAACACTTGCCATTTGAGACTCTGATGACTTTGTTCGCAGAAGCCATAAGAGTTATTAAACCAGGTGGGTTAATAATTTTTGAAACACCAAATCCAGAGAATGTAATTGTTGGCAGTTATTCGTTTTATTCCGATCCTACTCATAGAAATCCTTTGCCAAGTCCAACAATCAAATTTGTTGCTGAATATTACGGTTTGAAACAAGTCAAAATCATGAACCTAAATCCTTATCCCAAAGAATTTATGTTTTCAGGTTCGGATGTTGAAAAATGCTTCGAGAAATATTTTTACGGGGCGCAAGATTATGCAGTGATAGGATTTAAATCATGAGAGTATTAATAGTAACTGTTCAAGTTCCGTTTGTGAAAGGTGGTGCGGAGATACTTGCTCAACAGTTAGTTAAAGCTGTTAATAAAGCAGGTCATGAAGCAGAAATAGTTGAAATACCTTTTAAGTGGTATCCTCCTGAAAGGATTTTAGATCATATGCTAGCTTGCCGCTTACTAGATTTATCGGAAATTTGCGGTCAAACTATTGATAGAGTTATAGGGCTAAAGTTTCCAGCATATTTAGTCGAGCATCCTAATAAAGTTATGTGGCTACTTCATCAGCATCGTTCGGCATACGATTTATGGGGTACCGATTATTGCGATTTAATGCACTCTGCTAATGGATTGCAAATTCGTGAAGCAATTAATAATGCTGATAACAAGTCATTTGAAGAGTGTATTTCTGTTTTTACTATTTCTAAAAATGTTAGTAAACGCTTAGCGAACTTTAATCAGATAAATTCTACACCGCTTTATCATCCTCCCCAAAATTCAGAACTTTTTTACTGTGAAGAGATAGAAGATTACTTTTTCTTCCCAAGTAGGTTATGCACTATAAAAAGACAGGAACTTGTAATTGAAGCTCTTTCAAAAACAAATAACAATGTGAAAGTATTTTTTGCAGGTAAAGCAGACGATGGCAGTTATACTCAACATCTAATTGATGTCGCGAATAAATTAGGTGTTTCCGAAAAAGCAATATTTCTAGGTGCAATTAGCGAAGAGGAAAAAATCCGGTATTATGCAAAAGCTCTAGGTGTTATTTATCCACCTTTGGATGAAGATTATGGCTATGTAACTTTAGAAGCAATGCTCGCATCTAAACCTGTGATTACTTGTAAAGATTCTGGAGGTTCCTTAGAGTTTATTGCCCATGAAAAAACAGGTTTAGTTAATGATTCCAACCCTTTATCTCTTGCGACAGCAATGGATGAATTATGGGAAAATCGTTCTTATTCAAAATATCTCGGCAAAGCTGGAAGAGAATATTACGATAGCCTCAATATTACATGGTCTACCGTTGTGCAAAATTTAATTCAATGAAAATTAATTGGTTTTCTCCTCTACCACCAGCCAAGACTGGTATTGCTGAATACACGAAATGTCTACTTCCCGCTTTAAGCTCCCATGCTGAAGTATTTCTGTGGACAGATAGAAAACAATGGGATTCAGATTTAGAACAATATGCTAAAGTTCGCCATTATGATTTAGCAGATATACCTTGGTTTGAAATTAATCAAGCTGATTTAAACATATATCACATTGGTAATAATCGAGATTTTCACTATGCAATATGGCAAATTAGTGCCCAATGTCCGGGATTAGTTGTTTTACATGATTTGAGATTACAAGATTTTTTTGCTGGTATCTATCACAGGCAAAAATTGGGTAGAGATACATATATTTCTCATATGAAGCGATATTATGGTAAAGAAGGAGAACAAGTAGCCCAAAGTTTTTGGAATGGCACTTTAACAACTGAATACATAGCCGAACTTTATCCTCTTACACCTTTGGCTTTAGAAAATGCAGTCGCAACTGTAGTTCATACTAAAGAGGCTTTTAATAATCTTAAAGACAATAATAACTTGTTGGTTGGCTATGCACCGCTACCTTATTTTGATAATCAACAAGTCGCAATAAATAATCGACTTGCTGACAAACCATTTCGACTTATAATTTTGGGGTATATTGGACCTAATCGTTGCCTCGAAGCTGTTTTAAAAGCTTTGTCTAGCCTCGAACAAAAGGATTTGTTTCGTTTAGATATTTATGGTCAAGTTTGGGATAAGGACTACATTTGCCATCAAATTCAACAATTAGGTCTTACTAAGCTAGTAAAAATACATGGTTTCGTAGAAGATGAGGAACTAGATTCGGCTTTGGCAAATGCTCATTTAGCAATTAATCTACGTTATCCTACTATGGGAGAAGCATCCTTAAGTCAACTTAGGATTTGGAGCCATGCACTACCTAGTTTAGTGACACAAATTGGTTGGTATGCAGAGCAAACTGAAACTACGGTTTTATTTGTACGTCCGAAGCAGGAAATTGAAGATATCTGCCACCATCTTACTAATTTGATTGATAATCCTGAATTCTTCGCACAGATAGGCAGAAATGGACAAAAAATATTACGAGAACGTCACAATCCAGAGATTTATGCCCAGGCGATCGCCAACTTTGCATACAAAGCTAAAAAATATCAGTCATCCTCTGTTGCATACAAATTAGCAGAAAAAATAAGTAGAGATTTGAGTCATTGGATGAGTTATGAACTCTCCAACGACCAGATACAAAGAACAGCAGAAGCTATACATTTTATTACTAATTCACAGTTGTAAAATTAAATAATAAATTGGTAAATCCAGTTAATAAAAATAACGTTTTTGTTTATTAAATTTTGATAATAAAATTATGATAAAACCACTCTTTTTATAAATTAACCCTATAAGGATATCACTTTATTTTCAATCTCTCAGAACATAGCAATAGGTATAGCATCAAAATAAAAACATATCAGCGAACTGATTCTATGAATTTACACTCAGCATTATTTAAAGACAAATAACAAATAACAAACTTCAAGTCGAAGTTGTAAATATCATAATTGGAAAACTAATGACTAAAAAAGCCCTCATCACCGGTTTAACAGGACAAGACGGTTCCTATCTCGCGGAACTCCTAGCTTCTAAAGGCTACCAAGTATACGGATTAGTTCGCCGTACTAGTACTAGTAGCCTAGAGCGTATCAGCCATCTCGGGAGTCAAGTTGAAATTGTCTCGGGTGATTTATTAGACCAGTGCTCTTTGATGGATGTCATAAATGACACCGAGCCGGATGAAATTTATAATCTTGCTGCTCAAAGTTACGTTCCTTTATCTTGGACGCAACCGGCTTTAACTGCGGAATATACTGCTCTGGGTGTATCTAGATTACTAGAGTCTATTCGCCGCTGTAAACCGGATGCGAGATTTTATCAAGCTTCAAGTAGTGAAGTTTTCGGGCAGCCGGATGAGTCTCCACAAACTGAGCGCACTGCTTTTCGTCCCCGCAATCCCTATGGTGTTGCGAAAGCCTACGCTCACTGGATGACTGCTAATTATCGTCAGCACTATCACTTGTATGCTTGTTGCGGCATTACCTATACTCACGAATCACCACGGAGGGGTGCGGAGTTCGTATTTCGTAAAATTACCAGCACTGCTGCCAAGATAAAACTCGGACTTGCAAAGGAGTTAAGGCTGGGTAATCTCGAAGCAAAGAGAGATTGGTGTTATGCCAAAGATGCTGTCAGGGCAATGTGGTTAATGTTACAGCAAGAAAAGCCAGACGATTACATTATTGCTAGCGGTGAAACTCATTCTGTAAAAGAACTCGTAGAGTGCGCTTTTAGTAGTGTAGGTTTAAGTTGGCAAGACTATGTTTCTGTAGATCCAGAATTTTACCGTCCAGATGAACCAGTGCAGCTAATTGGTTCTATTGATAAAATTAAAAATCAGTTAGATTGGCAACCAGAATATTCCTTCGCACATTTAGTGGAATCGATGGTTGAATACGATTTGAAGAAGTTAACTGACAGCCAAGTTTAAGTAATATGTTACAAGTTGTCATTGATGCCACTCCAATTGCTCCTAAACCAAGTGGAGTTGGCTTTTATGTTGCTAATTTAATCTCGGCTTTACAACGATTGCAAGCACAGGATGATTTCCAATTGGGAATAGCTTTTCAGCCCGGTTTAAAAAAGTGGTTGCGGGGAGATTGGAGCTTTCCCGATTGTTTGCAGAAGCATCCTAATTTGCGTTTATTTCCGATGCCGGTTAGAGTTTCTAATCTGCTAATTTCTAATAATATCAATCCAGTTATATCGTATTTTGAAAAGTTTTTTGGCTATCCTAATATAGTCCACGGTACAAATTACTCGGTTTATCCTTGCCATAAAAGTCGTAAGGTAATGAATTTGTACGACCTGACTTTTATTAAATATCCTCAGTTTACTAATTCTGTTGTGGAAACATATACGGAAAAAGTAAAGCAGTGTTTGCAGTGGACTGATTTAGTATTAACGATTTCTGAAAGTTCCAAACAAGATATTATTAAATACTTGCAGGTAGATGAAAAAAAAGTTGTTGTTACACCTTTAGCTAGTCGTTATCATAATAATTATCTGACCGATGAGAGAGTAGAGGAGTTAAGCAAGCAAATTAAGTACGATTTTTCTCAGCCTTATTTGCTGTTTGTTAGTACTATAGAACCGAGAAAAAATATTAAGGCAATAATTTCAGCTTTTAATTACTTAAAAGAAAAGCATAAAATTCCCCATAATTTGGTGATGATTGGTCGAAAAGGATGGCATTATGAACCAATATTTTCTGCCATTGAACAATCTCCTTGGCAAAGCCAAATTTATCATCTTGATTATTTATCAGATGCAATGGTAGCTCTATTTTATGCAAAAGCAGATGCATTTGTTTATCCTTCTCACTATGAAGGATTTGGTTTGCCCGTACTCGAAGCAATGACTTTGGGTACTCCGGTGGTAACTTCTAATAATTCATCATTACCGGAGGTTGCTGGAGATGCAGCTTTATTAATTAATCCCGATGAGCCGATGCAGCTTGCTGAAGCTATTTTAAAATTAATTAGCGATTCTCAGTTGCGTCAAGAATTTGTTGAGAAAGGTAAGAAAAGAGCTAAAATGTTTTCCTGGGAAAGAACTGCGGCAGAAACTTTGAAAGCTTATAGAAGTATTATGTAATGAATTTAGATACTTCCCTTAGTAGCAATTTAATTATCAATTTATCTATCATATTTTCTCAACCTACAGGCATAAGCAACTATGCCCAAAACCTTTTTCCTTACTTAAAATTTCTTCAACCGACTCTTTTAACTTCTCAAAGATATCCTGATTTTGATTGTTATGAGATACCTAATAATCTGACTCCCGCACAAGGTACAAAAGGACATTTAAATCGTTTAATATGGACGCAGTTTCAACTACCGAAAATTTATCAACAGTTAAAATCAAATTTATTATTTTCACCAATTCCTGAAGCGCCGATTAATTCCAAATGCCGCTACGTCGTTACTTTTCACGATGCAATTCCTTTACGTTTTCCAAAAAAACGTTCGCCTCTAACATATTATCATCGTTATTACGTTCCTCGAATACTCAGAAAAGCAGAACATATTATCTGCAATTCTGAAGCTACAGCCAAAGATATTCATCATTTTTATCAAGCTCCTAAAAGTAAGATTACTCCAATTCTTTTAGCACACGATACTCAACATTTTCGACCTTTAGCTAATAATAATATTCAGCAAGATAATCCTTATTTTCTTTATTTGGGAAGACAAGATCCCTATAAAAATTTACAGCGCATAATTTCAGCATTTGCAGCGTTACCAATCAGCCATGAATATCAATTATGGTTTGCAGGCTCCGAGGATAAACGCTATACACCTTTATTAAAAACACAAATACAAGAATTAGGTATTACCGAACGAGTTAAATTTCTCAATTACGTACCTTATAGCGAATTACCGAAAATTATTAATCAAGCTGTAGCCTTAGTATTTCCAAGTTTGTGGGAAGGTTTTGGATTTCCGGTATTGGAAGCAATGGCTTGCGGCACTCCGGTAATTACTTCCAATATTTCATCTTTACCAGAAGTTGCTGGAGATGCTGCAATTTTAGTTAATCCCTATCATACGGGTGAACTTACTGAAGCAATGCAGTTAATAGCTACCGACGAGCAGTTACGAAATAGTTTATCTAACCTAGGAATAGAAAGAGCTAAAGAGTTTAGTTGGGAGAAAACCGGGAAAGCTACGGTAGAAGTTTTATCGCGTTTTGTTTAATCATAAGCAGGAAGGCTGGAATTGCAATAGGGAATTTAACCTATGTTTATTAAAAGAAGAAGTGATATTTCCTTCTTCCTTACGAAGGAAGTTCGTTCAAATGTACTGAATTTATAGCCAAGATTTTTAGTGCAAATACAATTCGGCAAATTGGCAACTCAAACAAAATAAAACTCTTTACAATCAACTGGAATAATAAAAAAACTGCTTGTAGGGCAGTATTGTATACAGCTTCAAACAGGGCGATAGAGCATCATACCGGTTGATATTTAGCAGCCTTCATCATGAGTGAAGACATAGCCATCGCTTTGAGAAATGTCTCGAAATGCTTTCAGAGATATGCTCATCCAGTTGATAAATTGCAGGAAATTTTATTCCCAGGTAAAAACAAAACCTCGCAATTTTGGGCAATACGAGATGTTGATTTAGAAATAAAAAAAGGACAAACAGTAGGCATTGTTGGCAGAAATGGTTCCGGTAAAAGTACGCTGCTACAAATTATTGCAGGTACTTTAACACCAACCACGGGGGAGGTAGTTGTCAGGGGTAGAGTTTCGGCTCTGTTAGAACTTGGAAGTGGTTTTAATCCGGAGTTTACGGGAAAACAAAATGTTTTTTTCAATGCAAGATTGTTGGGATTAAGTCAACAAGAAATTGAAAATAAATTTGATGAAATCGCCGCTTTTGCTGATATCGGAGATTTTATTAAGCAGCCTGTAAAAACTTATTCTAGCGGCATGTTTGTTCGTCTAGCTTTTGCAGTAGCTGTGAACGTTGAGCCAGAAATTTTAATCGTAGATGAAGCTTTAGCTGTTGGAGATATTGTTTTTCAACATCGCTGTATGCGACGAATGCGAAGCTTAATGGATAGTGGGGTAACTACTTTGTTTGTATCTCACGATTCTGGTGCAATTAAAACATTATGTAATTCAGCAATCATGATTGACAGCGGTAAGATTCATGCTTCTGATACACCTAATAATGTAATTATTCAATACATGAAATTGGTTACAGAAAGTGAATTGGCGTTAGTTAATCCAGCAAATGATTATCAACAAGATGCTGTTTTAGAACCTACAGGGGAAACCACTTCTGAAATAAAATTAGCACAAACTCGAAGAGGAAATCGTAAAGCATTAATTGAAAATATCCGGTTATTTCATCAATGCGGGGAAGAAGCCGAGGCAAATCCAGTTTTTGGGTTTAACGAGCAGGTAAGGTTGCTTGTTGAAGTAAGAGTTTATCAAGAGTTGCAGGGTTGTATTGTGGGTTTTTTCGCTTGCGATAAAAACGGCAATGAACTGATTGGTAGCAATACTATTGAAGAAAATCAACCTATTGATAAATTAGCAGCGGGGACTAATTTACAAATTGAGTTTTTATTCAAATTACCATTACGCCCTAGTTCTTATAGTTTAACGGTAGCTGGTGCAGAAAACTATACAGCAATGACATTCGATTGGATTGATAATGCTATCGTTTTTCAAGTATTACCACCAGATACGGGAAAAAGAATTCATGCTTTAGTAGATACACCAATAAGCGTCAAAGTATCGCAGAAAAATTTACCAACAAGAGCATAATATGATGAATGCTGATTGGGAAAAGGATTATCCTGCATTAGAAAATTTTTTAGAAAAAGATTTAGATGAAAACAGTAGCTTAAAGAAAATGCTGCGCTTGATAGGAAAGCAAAAGCGCGTTGTTGACTTTGGCTGCGCTACCGGTTATTTTGCTCGCTTGCTTAACAACCGAGGTTGCGAAGTTGTCGGAGTAGAAATAAATTCTAAGGCTGCGAAAGTTGCTCAAAATTACTGTGAGGAAGTAATTGTTGCCGATTTAGATTTTGTTTCTTTAGATGAAATTCTATCGGATAAAATAGCTTCCGAAAAATTTGATGTGGCAGTATTTGGCGATATTTTAGAACATCTCCGCAATCCTTGGAAGCTTTTAGAAGAAACTCGCAAGTTACTCAAACCTGAAGGTTTCGTGATTGCTTCTATACCAAATATTGCTCATGGTGCCATAAGACTGGCTTTGTTAGAGGGAAATTTTGAATATAAAGCACTGGGAATTCTTGATAATACTCATCTCAGGTTTTTTACTCGCAAAACCGTCGCGCAACTATTTGAAGATTCAGGTTATTTAGTAGATGTAATAGAGCCAACTAAATTACCTATTTATGCTAACTCCGATCTAATTCCAATTATCGAAAAAAATAATTTTGATCCTAATATTACTAATGAAATTGAACGAGATGAAGATGCTGATACATTACAATTTGTGATTCGAGGATATCCTATTTCTTTAGAAAATAAATATTCCAAACTATATAAACAGTATCTTGAAGTTACAGAAGAATTAAATAACTATCATACCCAGTTGGATAATCTACAAACAGACTTACAGCAATCAAAATTACAACTTCAAGTTAGAAATACAGAGTTTGAACAAAATTTAACAAAGTTAAAGCAGAGTCAAGCAAAATTACAAGAAGAACAAAATAAGTTACAGCAAACTCAACTTCAATATCAAGGAGTAAAAAATCAACTTCAAGAAACTCAAAGGGAACTAGAAGAATCACAAAATCAATTTCAACAAGCGCAAACGCATTTAGAGCAACAAGAAAATCAGCTACAGCAAGTACAGCAATATTGGCAAGACAATCAGCTTAAGTTGCAAGAAGCACATGCAGGATGGGAACACTGCCAACAAATTATTAAAGCCATGGAAACCAGTAAATTTTGGAAGTTGCGTACAGCTTGGTTAAATTTCAAGCATTCCCTAGGTTTGAAAATCAAATGATGAATGTAATGTAGCCTTATAATTAAGAGTTTTTGAACGTGACTATCCACACCAAAAAATATCAGTTAACCGTAAACCAAGAACAACTAAATATTCGTCATTCTCAAATTTTAACCAATTACCAACAATTAGAACAAAAATATTTTCCGCAAACTGGATGTCATCAGCAATTAGAAATTACTCAACCGCTGCGAATAAAAAACACAGATTTTAACTTAGAAGAAAAAAGATTATTAGTTATATCGCGTTTGCAGGCTGCTAATATTTGTAAAAGTAAAGGATACAAACCTTGGCAAATAATTTCAAATCAAGCATATGAAAATTGTCAAAATCCTTGTATCACTATCATTATCACGTTATTTAACTATTCTCAGTACATTCATGAATGTTTAAATAGCGTATCGCAATCTGATATTTCTCATTTACCAGGAAATATAGAAATTCTAGTTATTGACGATTGTTCTGTTGATAATTCAGCAACTCTTGTTGAAGAATATTTAGAAAACTCTAATTTACCTATATCTTTAGTAAAAAAGTGGTTTAATACAGGCTTAGCTGATGCTAGAAATATTGGCTTAAATATCGCTCGTTCTCCTTATATATTTATTTTAGACGCTGATAATTGGATTTATCCTAACTGTTTAGAAATTCTTTACCAAAATATCAATAACTCTCAGTATGCTGCTGTTTATGCTGAAATTATCAAATTTGATAATCACAGTAGAAAAGAACTAAATAAACTTTCTTGCGATGAATGGGATGTCACTAAATTAATTAAACAGCCATACATTGACGCTATGGCTATGTTTAACAAAGATATGTTACTTAAAGTAGGTGGATATTCTACAGATTTAATTGAATATGGCTGGTTTGGCTGGGATGATTATGATGTTTGGTTAAAACTAGCTCAGTCTAATTATTTGTGTAAGTTTGTTCCTGAAGTTCTGAGTGCCTACAGAGTTCATTCCACTTCGATGATTAATACTACTAATAAGTACGCACTTAACCTTGCGAAATATTTTTGTCAAAAATTTTCTGATATCGCTCAAAAATATCAGACATCTGAGATGATATTCGGTTTTTCTCAACAAGAATTATATTCACAAAAATATCATCTAAAGGAAGATAATACTCAAAAATTATTAGAAGAGCTTCAGTTTGCTTATACTCAAATTGCAGCCATGAAATCAAGTAAGTTTTGGAAACTTAGAACTCAATGGCTGAGAATTAAAAAAAAATTTGGATTCTCAGAAAGTTGAAGTTTACGGCAGATACTTTTTAAGTATATAGAGATTTTCTGCCCAAATATATTTAGCAACAATACATATCATGCTAATAAAAAAAACCTATAAAGTAGCAGCTTACATAACTGCTTATCAAGACAGCGAAGCACTTGAAAACACTATTACCTCTATCCAAAAACAGTCTTATCCTATATCGGAAATATTTATTGTTGATAATTCCACCGAACCAATTATCTCACCGACACAATATCAAAACATTATCATTGATTCTCATCCCGAAAATGTCGGAGTTGATGGAGGTTTAAATATATCTCTAAAATGGGCTATAGAACAAGGGTATGATTTTTTATGGCTTTTCGATCAAGACAGCCAACCTTTAACTGATAGTTTAGAAATTTTGTTAGCAAAATATCAAGAATTATCTGCAAAAAACCATCATGTAGGCATAATTTCACCAAGAATACTTGATATTAATACTTCACAAGAATTTCCCGGACATATTTTTCAAGATTATAAATTTGTACCAAAACCAGGATATTTAGAAGCAGAAGATTATTATTCTTGTGATGGTGTAATCACTTCAGGCTCTCTTGTTAATTTGAATGCGGCAAAATCTGTTGGACTTCCTCAAAATAATTTTTTTCTTGATGCAGTAGACTATGCTTATTGCAAAAAATTTAGACAATTCAATTATGAAATTATCGTAGTAAAAAATACAGCCCTTCAACATCGCCTTGGAAATTATTCTAAAGTAAAAGATAGGCGCTCTAAAAAACATAATGAAATCGTAACTTTCACTTGTTCTCCATCTCGTTATTACTATGCTTGTCGAAATCATACTTATTTTGAAACTCGTCAATCAAATAAGCGGATGTTATACTTTTGTATCATCCATCGATTCAAATTTATGATAAATATGATAAAGAGAATTACACGTTACGAACCCAATTTAGTCTTACTCAAAGTCTGGGCTTGTACATTCGGGACTTTTGACGGTTTAAGAGGTAGACTCGGCAAAACTTGGTAAAACTTATATTTATCGTCATTTAAAATTATTTGTTACAAATTTTCTCCCTAAACGGCAGTAATATAAAAATTCAGGAATAGTTAATGATAAATCAATGAAAATCATTTCAGCAGAAATTCCTGATATTCTAATTGTTGAACCACAAATTTTTCACGACGAACGTGGGTTTTTCTTTGAAGCCTTTAACTTAAAAAAATTGATTGCCAAAACTGGTATTAAGTTTGACTTTGTTCAGGATAATCATTCTTACTCCAAACAAAATGTATTGCGCGGTTTGCATTATCAAATCATACAGCCGCAAGGTAAGTTAGTGCGTGTAATCGCTGGCAATATATTTGATGTTGCCGTAGATATTAGAAAAAGTTCTTCTACTTTCGGTAAGTGGGTTGGTTATGAAATTAGTGCGGAAAATAAACGTCAGATATGGATACCTCCGGGCTTTGCTCATGGTTTTGTAGTCCTCTCTGAAGTTGCCGAAGTCATATATAAAACTACAGATTATTATGCGCCTCAAGGAGAACGTACCCTGCTTTGGAACGATACCGATTTAAATATTGATTGGCAAATAAATACTGAGCCGATTCTTTCTCCAAAGGATGCAATAGGTAAACCCTTGAGAAAAATAGACGTTTTTCCTTGATATCGAAAAATTTCGGTTTCTATAAATTTATTATCTGGTTAATAGCTATCTGGGAAAAACATTTGTATGGTTTCAAATTTACCCGAATACTAATCATCTGCACCCTTTCCTAGATTCATCGGAAGCTGGAAAATGAAGCCTCTGCTCCTAAGAGAGAGGTTTTTCTATTTTCAGAGATGTCTAATCACCAACAAATAGTCAAAGGAGAGATTATGATACAACATCTCTGATTTTTCGGTATTTTTAATTGAAAATACTAGTTTCAGGTTGAAACTATAGCACCGAAATCCTGCGTCCAATAATTGTTGTAATTGATTGTACCCGTATCATTTGCTAAGTTATAATATCCAACTCCGATTTCCTCATAGCTCGGATTGAGAATATTTTCGCGATGCCCGGGGCTATTCATCCATCCGCTCACAACTTCTTCGGCACTGATGTAACCTGCGGCGATATTTTGCCCTACATAAGAAGACTGATAACCTGCCGATTTAGTGCGATCGCTAACTTGCGTACCGTCAGAACCTGTATGGCTGAAGAAATCATTCACAGCCATATCCTGACTGTGTAACTGTGCAGATTCTGATAAGTCGGTATTTAAAGTTAAAGGCTGCAAACCATATTGGCTACGGTAAGAATTTGTTAATGCAACAACTTCATCAATCAAAGGATTGCTCGGTGGAGAAACCGGTGTAGGCTCTGGTGCCAGAGGTTGTGCAGTTGCTGGAATTGGTGAAGACTCATTCAAAACTAAAGTCTCGGATTCAGTATCTATGGGAATTACAGACAGACTCAAATTGTAATTGGTATCTTCTGCTTCTATAACCTCAAAGACTCTAACGTAGTAAGAACCTTCTTCTAGATTATTAACGTTTAAGGATTCGCCGATATTGCCGCTATTAACTCCACGAGCAATAATTTCGCCACTGCTATCAAGTAACTCAACATCTAGATCGGAACTATTACCGTTGATTGCAAGCTCCAGATTGCTATTAGGATTACTCAAATTCAAATTATAAAAGTCTTCACCGTCAGAGCTTCCTATCGAGTCTCTAAAAATGATTTCGCCAGAGTCCAAAGCTATTGCACGAGAAGTATTTAGGCTGTTTCCTGCATAGTCACCTTCAATAAATTCACTCGCAGCTAGTCCATCACCTAAACCTTGAGTGATGAAGTGTTCGTAGCCCTCGCTATAACTCAAACCTTGAAGTTCGGAATTATTGTTTAGATAGTATTCAACATCAAATCCAGGGGCTGAGGCTCTTCCTTCATTCAAGCCATTAATCGCAAAATGCTCCAAAAGCTGCTTGTTATCTAACGAGCTAGCTGCTAAATCGGTATGAGCATTTTTATAAAATTGTGCGTCAAAAGCCGGTGAGAAGGAATTGCCATTGTTCAAACCTTCGATTACCAAATTATCAAATGCTTGTTTATAGCTATTACCAAAATTTTGAGCAACTTCAGGATTATCCGCTAAATAATATTCAATGTTGACAAATGGTGAAAACGAATCTCCTTCTGCTATACCCCGATTTTTTAAATCTTCAAATAGTTGTTCGTAACCCAGATTGCTTAAATTACTGTTGCTTTGGCGGTAAAAATTCAAGTCAACAAGTGCTGAAAAACTTCGCCCTTGACTGATACCGTCATTCGATAGATGTTCGTAGGCTTGCCTATTATTTAATTGAGCTAAGTCGCTATTACTAGCACGATAAAAATCTAAATCAACTATCGATGAAAATTGCAGACCATTTTCTAAACCATAATTTTTAAAATGTGACCATGCTTGGCTATCAGTCAACCCACTCAAATCTAAATTAGCAGAGCGGTAAAAATCAGCATCAAATAAATTTACAGGCATAGGTTAGATTGGGAACAACACAAAAAAACATTGCAAACGTTTGCTTTTCGTCAGCGTTCCTATACCACGTGGCTAAAAATTACAAAACCAAATGTTTTATAATTTTAAGAAAAAATTAACGATTCATCTAAGTAGGAATTATAGCAACATTAACACACCATATTTTGTCTTCTGCTATAAGTAGTATTTCTAGGGGAGCGGGTTATTTTTTTGAAAAACAACCTATTCTCAAGCCATTCACAGTATTAATATATTATTGAATGTAAATAAATACTAAACAAAATTGCTCATAAATATAAGTATTTTTAAACATTAGTTATTTTTTTTTCGTAGAATTTTGATTAATGGTATGTAGGCTTATTTTTGTATCAATCGATATATTTTTTGGCAAAAATATTTATTAATACCTAAATACTTTACCCAAAGATTTATCATGTTGTCGCAGTTGTTTTACTATAAGTAATTTTTATTAGCATAATTAAAAAAATAGCGATTAAATGTTTTATTTCCTATACTATATATAAGTTGGTTTTATAAATCAACTAGAGACTGAATATATGTAGTCTATTTTTACAAAACAGATACTTATTATTATTTCTAAAGTAGATGTACTGCAGTGCAGAATAAATTTCAGGTAGTATTACGATTACGTGTATGTGAAAATTCTGCCAAAATCATTATTTTAAACATATATTAAAGTAATATTTTCATCAAAATAGATGATAAAACAGTAATATCACTGAAATCAATCTGCCCATAAAAGATTAAAAATACTAATGCTATATCTAGTTTAATTCGATGAATTATTTAGCTTTCCGCTTTTAAACTTGAAAAGCGATCGGTTCTTGATTAATGATTTTTCTACATAAAAAAGTTTATTGGCTAGTTAGTAGAGTTATAAATGTAGAAAGTCTTTCATCATCTAGATGAATCATTGTCAATATAATGAGTAAATCAATTTTGCTAATTGGCTGTAACGGTCAAATAGGTACCCAATTACAAAAGACTCTTCAACCTTACGGCAATGTAATAGCTGTAGCTCGTCGGGAGGCAGAACTTACTCAACCCCAAACCTTTGAAAAACTAATCGAGCAAAATCAGCCGCAAATCATTATTAACGCTGCTGCCTATACTGCTGTAGATAAAGCCGAAAGCGAACCCGAGTTAGCAAACACAATTAACGCTATAGCTCCTCAACTTATGGCTCAACAAGCTCAGCAATCGGGGGCTTTACTGATTCATCTTTCTACCGATTATGTTTTTGATGGTAAAAATAATTGTCCTTATCAGGAAGATGATGCTACCAACCCTTTAAGCATTTACGGTAAAACTAAATTACTAGCAGAACAAGCTATTCGTTCAACTTGTAGCGACTACTTAATTTTGCGAACAGCTTGGGTGTATGGCTGTGGAGGTAAAAGCAACTTTGTCAAAACTATGCTGCGGTTGGGGGCACAAAAGTCAGAACTTAAAATAGTTTGCGATCAAATAGGTAGTCCTACCTGGGCAAAAGATATTGCCGAAGCTATAACCGCACTAATTTCCAAAAATCAACTAGAAAATGGCATTTATCACTATACCAGCAGCGGCGTAGCTAGTTGGTATGACTTTGCTGTTGCCATTTTTGAAGAAGCAAAAACTCTAGGCTTTCCTTTAAAAGTAGAGCGGGTTATCCCTATTGCTACCTCAGAATATCCAACCCCCGCCACACGCCCTAACTACTCAGTTCTTAACTGTGCCAAAATCTCAGCCCTTATGGAATCCCATCCGCCTCATTGGCGACAAAGCCTGAGAAAAATGCTTCAAGAATTCCAGCAGCTAAATCGGTAATTAATCGAAAAATTGAAATACAGATAATCGGCTTTTGCTGATGCGACTAGCAATCCCCAACCCTATCCCCAAAATATATGAAAGCACTAATTCTTTCTGGTGGTAAAGGTACGCGATTACGCCCCCTTACCTACACTGGAGCAAAACAACTGGTACCTGTAGCAAACAAACCAATTTTGTGGTACGGCATTGAAGAAATGGTAACAGCCGGTATAACTGATATCGGTATTGTCGTTTCTCCTGAAACTGGAGAAGAAGTCAAAGCCAAAACCGGGAATGGAGAAAAATTCGGGGCCACCATAACCTACATTTTACAAGAGCAGCCCGCAGGACTAGCTCATGCCGTTAAAGTAGCTCGACCTTTTTTAGAAAATTCACCTTTTGTAATGTACTTGGGTGATAATTTAATTCAGCAAGGTGACTTGAGTTACTTTCTGAAAAAATTTCAGCAGCAACATCATGATGCGCTGATATTGTTGCGTACTGTTGATAATCCCAGTGCATTTGGAGTCGCTAAAGTTGACGAAAACGGTACAGTTTTAGAATTAATCGAAAAGCCAAAAGTTCCACCTTCAAATTTAGCTTTGGTAGGAGTATATTTCTTTTCAAAGATTATTCACGAAGCCATTGCTTGCATTAAACCATCTGCAAGAAATGAATTGGAAATTACTGATGCTATTCAATATTTAATCAGTCAAAACAAGCAAGTATCAGCTTGTAGACTTGAGGGATGGTGGTTGGATACGGGGAAAAAAGATGATTTATTAGAAGCAAATCGCTTAATTCTTGATACTAGCTTGCAAACATTAATTTATGGCGAAGTTGATGCTCGCAGCCAAGTCATCGGTAGAGTTAAAATTGGCAATGGTTCTAAAGTGATTAATTGCACAATCCGCGGTCCAGTAGTGATTGGAGAAAATTGTCATTTAGAAAATTGTTTTATCGGTCCCTATAGTAGTATTGCCGATAAATCAACTTTAGTAGATACAGAATTAGAACATAGTGTAGTTTTAGAAGGCGCAAAAATATCGGGAATTCAGCAACGAATTATAGATAGTTTAATTGGGCAAAGAGCGCAAGTTACACTGGAACCTCGTCGTCCAAAAGCCTTACGATTTATGATTGGCGACGATTGTCAAATTGAACTTACTTAATTTTTTTTTACTGAAAAACTGTATTTTTTACGACTAAAGTAATTTATTTTTCATGATATTTATTTGTATGACAGTTTAAATAGCGTCTGATAAATTTACAAATTAACAATAAATCGGTATTAATAAAATATATTTGAACAAATGGGTTAGTACGAACTAGCCTGTTATTGCATAGCTGAAAAAATAGTCAAACCTTGAAGTCGTTATCTAACTAATTAGAAAACTTTTTGTTTTCTATCAAATTTAGATAGGTTTGCCCGATTCTTCAGTGATTTATTTCTTAATAGTTAATTATTACTCTACGAGTCTTGTTACTAAGCTGATAAGTTCTATTCCAGCAAGCATAGATGCTGAATATAAAATAGTTATAGTTAACAACTCTCCGGAAGACTATTCTATAGAAGAACTTAGCAGTAAATCAGTCCATATTTTGAATAGTCGAGATAATTTAGGATTTGGTTGTGCTTGTAATTTTGGACTTCAGTGGATTTACAATATAGACAGTAATGCTACCGTTTGGATAATTAATCCAGATGCTTATTTCGATACAATTTCTTTAGAAAGGGTAAAGTATTTTTTCTATTCGCATCCAGAAGTTTCTATTCTCGGCACTATAATTCATACGCCTTCCGAAAAGATTTGGTTTGCAGGCGGTAGCTTTTTATCTAAAAGCGGCTCAATATCAACACCAGATTTACTCACAGATACAAATGTCGATTATGTGATTTGCGATTGGGTTTCTGGCTGTAGTTTAATTATTAATCTGAAGAATTTTTCTGATTGTCCGCAATTTGACGATGCTTACTTTCTCTATTACGAAGATTTTGATTTTTGTAGGCGGTATGCCAATCAAGGATATTTAATTGCTGTAACTAAAGATTTTGGCGTTCTTCATCAGCCTTCATCAATCACAAACAGATATATTTTCAAAAAAACAAAGCATAGTACCTACAGTTATTTACTAACTCTTGAAAAATATACCAATAATTTAATTTTTATTATTAGATTACTTAGACTTTTGATTAACGCTCTGGTGTTAACTTTTTTCCGACCTAAAGTAGCGTATGGTAAATTCGCTGGACTGTTAATGTATGGTCGGCAAGCGATTAAGAAGAATAAGACGATTCATGGTGCTGATGAATCTAGTAATCCGGTGTAAATATTGAAAAAACTTGTTAGTTGTTAGTTGTTAGTTGTTAGTTGTTAGTTGTAAAATTCCTAACTCCTAACTCCTAACTTTTAACAACTATCAATTAGCTATATTTAAGCAGTTCCCACTGCTCCGGAGTAAACTACACCCCGCTGTATATCCATAGTTAAAATAGCTCCATCCCTAATCGCTTGAGTTGCATTTTTAACACCTACAATTACAGGAACTCCTAAACGTAAGCCAATTACAGCGGCATGAGAAGTAAGACTTTCTTCCTCAGTAATGATGCCACTGGATTTACGAATTGCTTCGACAAAATCTGCATTTGTACGCGGCGCTACCAAAATCTCTCCAGGATTGAAATTATTTAATTCCATACCACTCGAAGCGACTCGCGCGCGTCCCGTCACAGAACCTTGTCCCAATCCTACACCTTGACCAAGTACCGCAGTTACTATTTCAACTTTAACCAAGTCAGTAGAACCAGAAACTCCTTGAAGAGTCCCCGCACTCATCACAACTAAATCACCTTCGTGCAATAAGTTTTTTTCTTGAGCGACATTAATAGCCGCTTGAAAAGTTTGACCGGTTGAAGGTAGTTCTAAAACTAATAATGGTTTAACTCCCCATACCAATTGCAGTTGTCTGGCTACGTTTACATGGGGTGTAACCGCCAGAATTGGAGTACGAGGACGGAATTTAGAAACATTCCGAGCTGTTGCGCCACTTTGAGTAAGTGTCATAATTGCAGCAGCTTTAAGTTGCTTAGAAATTTGACCTACTGCTTGAGAAATAGCATTAGGAATCGAACGTCTTGGATCTGGCAGCTGATTGGTATTTTTACTTTGAGCATCTTCTTTCTCAATGCGTTCGGCAATCCTAGCCATAGTTGCGACTGCTTCCACCGGGTATTTACCCACAGCAGTTTCGTTAGAAAGCATTACGGCATCCGTACCATCTAGTATTGCGTTAGCTACGTCCGATACCTCTGCTCGCGTCGGACGAGGATTGCTAACCATACTGTCTAGCATTTGGGTAGCGGTAATAATCGGAATACCCAAACGGTTTGCAGTCGCAATTAGACGTTTTTGCAGCACGGGAACATCTTCTGCTGGAAGTTCCACACCCAAGTCCCCTCTCGCTACCATCACGCCATCACATAAAGCCAGAACCGCTTCCATTTGTTCAATGGCTTCGTGCTTCTCTATTTTGGCAATTACTGGTACTTGTTTTCCTGCGTTGGAAATCAATTCCTTAATTTCCATAACATCTTGGGGATTGCGAACAAAAGAAAGTGCAACCCAATCTACACCTTGGTCTAAACCAAAAACTAAATCCTCGCGGTCTTTATCAGTTAATGCCTTAATTGACAAATAAACACCAGGAAAATTCACACCTTTATTATTAGACAGCTTGCCTTCAACCGTTACAATGCAATGCAAATCACCTTTTTCTTTGTTTACCTCCACAACCTGCATTTCTACTCGTCCATCATCAAGAAGAATATTCGCACCAACGGGTACTTCTTGTGCTAAACGCTCGTAGGTAATGCAGCTAATTTCCTGAGTACCAACGACTTGACGATTGGTCAAAGTGAAACGGTCGCCTTTAGCAACAACTATCGACCCGTTTTCAAACTTACCCAAACGAATTTTTGGACCCTGCAAATCTTGCAGAATCGCCACTGGCTTGTTTAATTCAAATGCTGTCTGCCGAATCGACCTGATATTACGCTGATGGTCGGCATGAGTTCCGTGAGAGAAATTAAGCCGCAGCGTTGTTGCACCTGCTTCAATGAGAGCCTTAAGGACTTCAGGGCTGCTGGTAGCAGGTCCAATCGTAGCAACAATTTTTGTCCGGCGTATTGAATCTCTTAGTTCCATAGGGGGCTGCTGTATAGCGCTTCTAGCTAGGGAATAATCGTAGATGAAACTGAAACTTTTGTCTGTGGCTAGAAACGCATTCCAAATAAATTAATTTCTTAAGCATTAAAAATTTTATATTAATACCTACCCACCTTGAAATTTTTATTACTTATAAATCTTCACTGCTGGCTGATGACTGGTAACTAGTAACTGGTAACTGGTAACTGGTAACTGTTGACTGATGTACGATAAATGTAAAAATGTAAATAAATGTTGGTACACAAAACTTTATTATTCGTCAGTCTGTGTCGTATACTCGCAAATATTTGGAAAATAAGGAGTTGACAATGCTGATGTCGGAGGCACAATCGCCACTGACACTTCCCCCCAAGGAACTTTTGTCCCCACCCGGTGGTTTCAATCCGACTCTGCTAATGTTTTTAGCGGCTATTGGAATTGTAATTATATCTGTACTTGGTTATTGGGTTTGGCAATGGCCGCAATGGATATGCTTTTGTATGAATATCCTTGCTTTGCATATCTCTGGTACGGTAATTCACGATGCTTGCCACCAGTCTGCTCATAGCAATCGGACAATTAACGCTCTGATGGGACATGTTAGTGCCTTGATGCTTGTTTTCGCATTTCCAGTATTTACGCGAGTGCATTTACAACATCATGGAAATGTAAACGATCCAGAAAAAGATCCAGACCATTACGTTTCTACAGGTGGTCCTTTATGGTTGATTGCGGTTCGCTTTTTCTACCATGAGATATTTTTCTTCAAACGTCGTTTATGGCGCAACAATGAACTTTTTGAATGGCTGATAAGTCGCCTTATAGTCATAGCTATTGTTATTGTTTCGATCAAATTCAATTTTCTAAGCTACATTCTTAATTTTTGGTTTGTACCCTCGGGTATCGTTGGTTTGGCATTAGGCTTATTTTTCGACTATTTGCCCCATCGTCCATTTGTAGAACGCAATCGCTGGAAAAATGCTAGAGTTTACGCCAGTCCGATTCTGAATATCTTAATTTTGGGTCAGAATTATCATTTGATTCATCATTTATGGCCTTCTATCGCTTGGTACAACTATCAACCTACATACCGGTTGATGAAGCCCCTTTTGGATGAAAAAGAATGCCACCAATCATTAGGCTTGCTCAAGAAAAAAGATTTTCTTGAATTCATGTATGACCTAGTTTTAGGAATTCGTTTTCACCCGAAGAAAGAATAGGTAGTGGGTAATGGGTAATGGGTAATGGGTAATGGAAGATAAAGAGGTAGGGTAGGAGAGGAAAAAGAAAAGCTAAAAATTTGAATTATTTAGTTCTCAATTCTCCATGCCCCATGCCCCATGCCCATGCCCCATGCCCCATGCCCAATTACCAATTACTAAATGTCACTAGATATACTTAAAGCCTGTATAATTTCAGTATGAGCGGTGAATTGCAATCTGTTTAGAGATTCGGTGAAAAATACAAAACCTTTGTAGGCTGTTGCATATTTATAAATCTTGGTGAAAAACCCTTCCGCTGTTTCAACTACGAGCGGTTCTTCACTTTTTGAGACAATTATCATAAAATCTTCCGATTTTATCCGAACTCCGGTACCTTTATCGGTGAAAACTCTTCCAGCCATAGCTGTAGATTGAGTTGTGTCATAACTGTCAAACTTCATAGTTTTTTAAGTATTTTCACATAGAATTGCGTTTATTCTACACTTTTGATTCTATTGTTGACTGTGATGCTTGTAACGGCTGGGGTGAATTCCAGTCAGGACGAAGTTTAGACGCGTTACGTAAATAAATATGGCTTATGCTAGTAGAAGATTTCATATAAGCATGGATTAAAATCCGGATGCACTTTTCTAAGCTTCCCCGAACGTACATTTGCTGTACGTCTATCATTGGCACATTATTCCAATGGGGACGATGACGAGCTACCGCTGCGGGGAAAATAGCATCTAAATCGGGTGTAACCGAAAAGGTGACGCTAATCATATCTGTTGGGTGCAGTTGATTGCGTTCTTCAAGTTCGTCGAGTATTTCCATTACCGCTTCTTGCATCGCTTCAACTGTATTCTCTGAAACAGTTGTCGCTCCCCGAATTGCCTGCATTCGCCCTTTCTCCACGTAAAAATCCTCCTAAATTTAATATTGGTCATTAGTCATTATTCACCAGCTTTGGGTAAAGGACAATTGACCAACATACAAATCACTGTTTTTTGGCTTTGCGTTACTTCATAGCTCCAGTTGTGGGAATAATTTTTACGGGCGATACAGCCATAGGGGTAAACCACTGGTCGATAATTCAAATTCCACCCAATCAATTTGAGATGCAAGACCGCGAGTTTTAAGTTTGTTACCAGGTAAAATTTTGCTATACCAGGGTTTGGGTTCTTCGAGGGTATAAACCTCAGTTTTTTCTGGATCTAGATTTACCAACTCGGCAGCCCAGCGACGAGCATCTTCTTCTGTTCCGAGCTTGTCTACCACTCCTAATTCTAAAGCTTGCTCTCCGGTGAAAATTCTACCGTCAGCGAAGGTTTTGACTTTTTCCGGTGTTAAATTACGTCCCTCTGCCACTGTTTGCACAAATTGTTGATAACTTGTATCGATCAATTCTTGCAGAATGGTTTGTTCGCTCTCAGTCAGTTCTCTATCAAAAGACAAAATATCTTTATAGGGACCGGATTTTATTACCTTAAAAGAAACACCAATTTTATCTAATAGGCGTTGCAAATTGTTTCCGCGCAAAATTACGCCGATACTTCCTGTAATCGTTCCGGGATTAGCCATAATATGTTCCGCTCCCATGCCGATATAAACACCCCCAGAAGCAGATATATTGCCAAAACTAGCAATAATCTTCATCTTTTCGCGCAAACGCTTTAGGGCGCTGTAGATTTCTTGAGAATCTCCTACCGTACCACCAGGGCTGTCAATTCTTAATAGTAGAGCTGGAAATTTCTTCTCTTCTACAGTTTTTAGGGCTTCCAGAACTCTTTTGCGAGTGCTACCTGCTATTGCCCCAGTCACTTCTATTTTGGCAATTTGCTTGCGAAACTTTGATTTAAAAGGCCAAACCATGAGCAGTATCGAACCATTAGATTACTTATATTGATTTAAAACATTAACTTTAATTTACAAATGCGTAAAGCATCCACTGTTAAAAAAACCAAGCAGATGCAAAAACGTTAGCTAATCTTAATAAATTTTTATGTATGTAAATATATTTTAGTTTTCTCAAAAAAGTTTGTTGCTCTCATATAATTTTGCGACCAAAGAAACTTTTATCATTAAGCTTCTAGTATTGTAAAACTGATTTGTGACAATTCATCATGATTTAGTTCTTGAACGTAATGAATAGACGTGTAATTTTTCATCAACTTGAAAATTACACTGTTCCAAATTTGAGATCGGCTCCAATAAGTTTCATAACCTCTCTCACAATATACAATGTGTTGCTTAAGAATCTAACCGTAAGATTTGACATCGGTAGTATACATAAGTGTCAAAAAGCGCCCCGACGAAGCTACAGGTTAAGCAAATCACAAATAACCCTTCCATTGGCATACCGTTACCAAAAGTAGCTAGGAATTGAGATATTTGAGTCGCGATTATTGTAGTCAGACCTTCTAAGCCCGGAAGCAAGCTTGCAAGGGACAAAATTAGCAATCCCGCACCGAAAAATAATATTGGAGCAAAGAAACTAAAAATAATCGACAGAAGTAGAGAGCGAAGAAAGTTTGTAAACAAGGTCATAGGAAGAAGTTCCATGATGATGATTAACAACAGCTGGTATCCGTCACTTTCTACAATAAGCGCAATTGCCTTATAGCAGACCGCATTTAAAGAATCTTAAGTTTTAATTAAAATATGTTCATAGAATTTTCGGCAAAGATTTTTTATTTAAAATCGTATTAATTTCAGAAAAATTACAATATATTAGTACTTACAGCCATACTACATCATCCTTGTAGTTCATAAATTCAGTTAATAACTGTTTCTATTTATGAGAGTATTTTTTTACTTAAGTTAATATCAAGCACTTGAATACGAAGCGCGCTCCTGCGACTTGTAAATTTTGTCACCTTTTTTTGTTAAGGCTTTTTGCGAAACCGGAAATATGTAGTTTTCATAGGTTTGCTTGTGGCGTTCAGCTATACTACCTCTATCCCCGCTAGTAGTCTGTCCCATAAAATTAACCTGTAGGGTAGGGATGCCTGAAAGGGAAAGAGGTAGTGAGAAAAGCTTTCTGGTTTCTACGATACATTCCTCTAATTCAATGAGAAAGACCATTAAGTACTAAAGTAATAAAAATTCTGGATCGACCTTATTCTGTAGGAGAGCAGTAGTAATCGTTCGCTGTTTTCACCTTTTATGGATATCTTTCGCTATTATGACGGCAATTACGGTAGTTAATTAAAAATTAATTGTGGGTCAAGCAACATCTAAATCCAGTTTGGGAGCATGGAGTCAGCGATTGTTGGCTGCGCTTTTTTTGATTGGACAAGTAATAATTCATTTATTCCAAGTAAAAATTCATCGGCGCAATACTTTAGAACAAATGGCTGCGGTGGGACCTGACTCACTATTTATTGCCTTAGTTACGGCTGTATTCGTAGGTGCGGTATTTACAATTCAGGTTGCACGAGAGTTTATTAATTTTGGTGCAGGAAACGCTGTAGGAGGAGTATTAGCTGTAGCTTTAACGCGAGAACTTTCTCCCGTACTCACGGCAGTTGTTCTAGCAGGACGAGTTGGTTCGGCTTTTGCTGCTGAGATTGGTACTATGCGGGTGACAGAGCAGATTGATGCTTTATTAATGTTAAAAACTGACCCCATAGACTATTTAGTTATTCCTCGGGTGCTGGCTTGCTGCTTAATGCTGCCGATTTTGACTTTATTGTCTTTAGTCACGGGTATGGCAGGAGGATTGGTAATTGCTACAAATTTTTATAATTTATCGGATGTTCAGTTTTTAGATTCGGCACGTAATTTTTTGGGAGTCTGGGATATTTTAAGCGCGATGATTAAAGCTCTTTGTTTCGGGCTTCTAGTCGCGGTTATTGGCTGTAACTGGGGATTAACCACCACTGGTGGAGCAAAAGGTGTAGGTCAATCCACCACAACAGCAGTAGTTACAGCTTTATTGATTATATTTATTGCTAATTTCTTTCTTTCTTGGTTGATGTTCCAAGGTACTGGAGGAGCTTTGCTGCAAGGTTTTTAGGTTATCTCAATCAAAGTTAGAAATTCGTTATTGATAAGAAGGCTACTGGTAACTGGTTGCTTCTAAAATAAGGATAATGTCTGTTTAGAAAAAGTTATTTTATATAGTGACTAGCTCATTAGCTTCCAAATCAACATCTACTGTAGAACTCAAACCTAGCTACAACATACCTGTAGTATTGATAGTTGGGTCGATTATATGTTTGACCATCGGACAACCAGTAGCTGGAGCAATTGTTGGATTGTTTGGCTTATTTCTTATGTACCAAGCAGTAACATTGCGTTTGCAGTTTACCGCCACCGATTTAGACCTTGTTAGAGGCGAGGATTTGCTGCGTCGTTTTCCTTACAGTGAGTGGCAAAATTGGCGTATCTTTTGGAATGTAATTCCTATTTTGTTTTACTTTAAAGAAATCAAAAGTATTCATTTTCTACCAATTTTGTTTGACCCTAAAACCCTCAAAGCTTGTTTGGAAGAACGCTGTCCAAGAGTTGATTCAGATTAGGGATTTAAAGTTAGGAGATTGGATTGAGGATTTAAGCATAAAAAATTAGGCGTTGCTCAATTGAAATATGAATTTATTATTACTATCTAAGGTTAGCCCCTTAAATCCCCTAAAGTTAGGGGACTTTAAATTTCATTTCTTCCCCAAAATTGGGGGTTGGGGCGCTATTCATACTTTTAATCAGCAACGCCTAAAATTAATTCCTCTTATTCTTGTCTCCTCAAATCTCCTGACTTCAGATACTCATCAATTAGTGTCTAAATTAGCTGGTAAAATGTAGAGTCAACACTTTATACTTGATACTCATATTGAAATTTGTAAAGATGGCGTGTTTTTCATCGCCCTATTTTTTAAGGACTTGGATTGATTATGAACCAAGACGACAATTATAAAGAAGAACAATTACAAGAAGAAAGTAATACAGTTGAGCAAACAGAGAATTCTTTGTCCCAGTCTTCGGTTGAACAATCGCGATCGCCAGTTCTTACAGTAGAAAATTCATCAAACTCAGTTTCCTTTCCTATGGCGAATTCAAGTGAAAACACTAATGCCGAAGGTTCAATACTAAACCCGGAATCAGTTGATAATTCTCCGGAATATAACCTCGCGGCTCAGAGAGTAGCACAGTTACAACGTACTGAAGAATCTTTAAAAGAAGAAATATCCAATTTACAAGCATCTTACAAAACTCTTCAGGCTGAAGTCGGTAATACTCAAAAAGCGCTTTCTAAAATGACCCAAGAAGCGCTGTCGGAATTAGAACAACGCAAACAAACTCTATTAATTTCGATTGAGCAACTCGAACGCCGTCAAGAACGTATTCGCAATGAAATGCGAACTACTTTCGCCGGAGCTTCTCAAGAATTAGCAATTAGGGTACAAGGTTTTAAGGATTATTTGACTGGCAGCCTACAAGATTTAGCTGCTGCTGCCGAACAGTTAGAATTAGTGCCACCAACAAAACTCGAACCTCCAAAAACTTCTGCTAGGGAAGTTGAGCCAGACGATGAATTCGATGATGAGTTTGACGATGAAGATGAATACGAAGAACGTGGAGGTTCCGATTTTGGTCGGGGGCAGTTTCAAGATACCACAAGAAAAATTCGCCAGTTAATAGACCAGTACCGTACCAAACCAGATTATTACGGGCCACCGTGGCAATTAAGACGCACCTTTGAACCAGTTCATGCCGAACGAGTTTCTAATTGGTTCTTTAAGCAAGCAGGAAGAGGTGCTTTGAGAACAATGGGTAGCAGGCTGCAAAATACACTGATTGCTTCAGCAATTATATCTGTATTGCATTCTTTATATGGCAATCGCGTTCGTACTTTGGTTTTAGCAAATTCGCCGGAACGTTTGGGAGAGTGGCGACGCGGCTTACAAGATTGCTTGGGAATTGGTCGTCCGGATTTCGGTCCCGATAGAGGTTTGGCGTTATTTGAAACACCATCGGCTGTTGCCCAAAAAGCAGAGCGTTTGGTAAAAGCCGGTTTGCAACCGCTTATCATTATCGATGATTCCGAAGAACAAATTAATGTCGGATTGTTGCAATTCCCCTTATGGTTGGCTTTTGCTCCCGACCCCAAGATGATGAGAGACTATTATGAGGATGAATTTTTCTAAATATTGTTAGTTGTTGGTTGTTAGTTGTTTTTCGCTGTGTAAACCACTTTATTACTAAGAGCATCTAGCTCGGTTATAATAGCAAGCTTTCCACCTTCGACTACTTTTAATTCCACTTGCCTATTTAGAAATACAATATCCACCAACAACTATCTACTAACTACTAACTACTAACTTCTTAAAATATGACTACTTGGTTAAGTTTGTGTGGAGCAATTTTAGTCGCAGCTTATGTTTTGGGTTCTATGCCCACGGGTTATACGCTCGTAAAGCTGTTAAAGGGAATTGATATTCGAGAAGTTGGTTCGGGTTCAACTGGTGCAACTAATGTCTTAAGAACTTTAGGTAAAGGTCCTGGTGCATTTGTTTTACTGATTGACAGCTTGAAAGGAGTCTTATCAATATTTCTAGCTTACTGGTTGTTTACCTTCTCATCCAATAATAATTTAATTCCGGCAACAGTTAATATCGAAATTTGGCAGCCCATTATGGTTACTTTGGTGGGTTTAGCAGCCATAATCGGACACAGTAAATCAATCTTTTTGGGATTCAAGGGTGGTAAATCCGTTGCTACTAGTTTAGGAATCTTGTTAGCCATGAATTGGCAAATTGGTTTATCAACACTTGGCATATTTCTCGTAGTTGTCGCGATTTCGCGGATTGTATCCCTAAGTTCCGTTTGTGGCGCGATCGCAGTTTCAATTTTGATGATTTTATTTGGGCAACCTTTACCTTATATATTGTTTGCTATGGTTGGTGGTTTGTATGTAGTTATCCGTCACCGCAGCAATATTGAACGGATATTAGCAGGTACCGAACCGAAATTAGGACAGAAAGCAACGGTGGAAGCAGAAGCCGAGCAGACTGTTGGTTCTGCTAGTTAAATTTTTGGATTGTGCGAAAAAATAAATAATCTATTTTCGCCATGAATAAAAGTTATGGAAACGTAGCGGTGCTGCGTCTCTAAATCTTGCTGTTATCGATAAAACATATGGCTTTCTGGAAATGGGCTACCAAGCTCTGTTATTTATGTGTAAGTTGAATAAAAAAGGAGAAACAAGATATTTTTTAATACCCTGCTCTCCCTAAAAAAGTAATTATTTATGATTTCAAAGCCTGTTATTTACGAATATACAGAAAACTTTGTCCGGAACGTTCTACTTCTTCAAAACCCTGAGTTCGCAGATTACGACGCAGCGCGTTCGCATTAGAAAGTCCCAACATATCTGGATGTACTTCAACTAAAAGTTTGCTAACGGTAGATAGGTTTGCAAAACTTAATAGTTTGCCTTCACTACCTTGGACATCCATAATCAAAACTGTGGGTTTAATACGCGCAATCTCGTCATTGAGGGGCTTAACGGCAACTTCATAAGGAACAGTTTTATCATCAGCTGGCTTGAATGCTGAGGAGCGCGAAAAATGTTCGGAAACATGAAAAGTGCAAGTATCATGTGTTTCATCAAGCATACACATATTGATTTCGGGTTTCACATCATTAAGCGCGTAGTTTTCCCGAATTAAAGATTCAAGTACGGGATTAGCTTCATAAGAATAAACTCTCTCGCCGCCAATTTTCAAAGCGCAGGCGATCGCCAACATGCCAATTCCACCGCCAAGTTCCATCACGATGTCGTCAGGTTCAAGCCGATGGATTAACAAACGACGTTCCTCGCGGGTATGTCTTCCATCAATCAGCTTCTTTACTTGAAACGGAGTCATTCTCGGATCGATCTTCATCCGGACACCGTTTACAGTTACCACAGTGCCATATGCTTCTGAAGAAACTGTTTGTTCTGCTGATGGTCGCTGTTGGCGATAACCAGTTTGTATTTTATTGTAAAGTCCGGGTGTGGTTTTTTCCCAAGCAGTCAGAAAATTCCACCAAACACGTTTAGCTTGCAGCTTCATGTGTCTTGCCATCAAAGCATTATCCCACCAGTAGGAACGTAACGTATTATAAATGCTCATAATTGCGAATATTTAAACTTAGAATCTCAAATCCTACTTAATTGCCAAGAAACCTTCAAAACACAAATGCTTAAACACCGTCATAATATCAACAAAGCCTGCACGTTTCATCAGGTCAATATTTCCTTGGGTAGAAAAGGGCTCGAGTACACCTTTTAAACTGCGACTTTTGTTAACAATTTCTTGCTCGGTAAATCCCTGCTGTAATTTGAAGTCAATATAGAGCGATGACATCATATCTTGAAAGCGAGCGTCGGGTGCTCTGACTTTTTCAAACAGAAGAAAACCACCTCCCCAGCTCAAACTATTGTAGATTTTATCGAATAGTAGCTGTCTAACTGCGGGTCGTACAAACTGGATAGTATAGTAAGCAATAATCAAATCGGCTGAATCGAACTCCGTTTGCAGAATATCAGCTTCGCGAATTTCAACTTTCGGATAATTCGAGGTTTTTTCCTTCGCAGCTTCAACCATTGCTGACTCAATTTCTATACCCACAATATGAACATCGCGATCGGTATTAGCTTCGGCTAACTTACGCGTAAGTTCTCCCGTCGAGCAGCCTAATTCGTAAACTGTTGAACTTTGTCTAAGGAAAAAGTCGGACAGCGCTACAACTATTTCATGACCTTGTTGATATTGCGGAACCGAACGACCTACGTGTTGGTCAAAAGTTTGCGGCACGCTACCACCAAAAGACCATCGCGCATTTACAACTGATATAGTATCACCAACATCAGGCATTTCTTTAGATAAAAAATATTATTATGACTACTATTTATTACGTTATTTTCTCTTCGTCATCTTGCTAGGGGAGGATTCAAAGCTAATAATTAGCTTATTAGATAGAGATGAAATATAAAGTTAGTTGAGATATAAAAAAACAACTAGTATTACATTTCATTAATTCTGAAGGGTGTACGGAAAACATAAAAAATTATTCTTCCCCCTCTACCCCTTCTACCCCCTCTCCCCCTCGTCATATTTAATGACAACGAATACTAGTTAAAGTATTTAAACTTCGTACTTGTATACTTTATTGCTGATGTGAAAACCTTACATTAAATTTCTGGTTTGCTATAACAGATTGGGAAATCAAACCTAATTATTGGCATAACCTTTAATCCAAATAACAATGAAACTCTCTGCTGTTGGCATTGCTTTATTAGCAACCTTATTTTTATATCAGGGTTGCTCATCTACTACGAAAACTGAAGATAAATCTGAGAATCAACAAGCTCGGGTGGAATCGTTACCAGAATCCAATCCGACAAATTCCAGTAAGCAAAAACCCGAAGAAAATAAACAAATATCGTCATCTGTATCTCAACCTGAAAAGAAATCTACAGCTACCCAAGGTAAATTAACTGTTCCTACGAAAATTACACCTAATAAACCCGTTCCCGTAAAAGTTCAGGTTCCAGCTTCTGTTGCAAAAGCTAATACAACTAACGCTTCCCAGCCAAAGCAAATGCACATGATTGTAGTGAGTAATGACTTAAGATTCTTTGATTTAGTTCAAGCTAACTATAAAACTAGTGAAAATATCGAAGTGAAGCCTAAATTTCCTGCTCCCGGAGAATATACAGTTTTTAGCGACTACAATCCCCTAGGTGAAAAAGAACAGGTTTCTATAGAAAGAATTTCTGTTCCTGGTGAAGTACCCTTTCCTACAGAATTAGAGAGCTTTAGCAAAACTAAAACATTTGCCGATACGAAAATAGATTTAAATTTATCTCAACCTAATATCAAAGCCGGTAAAAAAGTCACTTTAAAATTTGATTTGAAGCAAGCAAGCAATAACAAACCAATAAAAGACTTAAAACCGTATTTAGGTCAAAAAGCAAATCTAGTAGTCATTAAAAGTTCTTCTTCCCTAGGAGAAAATGACTACATTGATACTGAAACTATCCAGAAATCGCCAAACAACCAACTACACTTTACAACTAAATTTCCTCAACCGGGAAGCTACAAAATTTGGCTGCAATTCAATCGCAATGGAAAAGTTAAAACTGCTGATTTTTGGGTAACGGTTAACAGTTAACAGTGAACAGTGAGCAGTTACCAATAACCAGTTTTGTATTTTTAACTCTTAACCCCTAATTCCTAATTCCTAATTCCTAACTCATAACTCCTAACTTTTCATTTCTTCTTGACACCGCTTGTCTTTAAAACATCGCTCATTGTGTGGCAGTGATTTGGTAAATTGAAAGTTTTGGGATTAGTTATTTTTTCATAGCTAAAATGGCGATATTTCATACAGAATCTATCCCATGCAGCCATCTGAATATTGAAAGTCTTGATGATTACATCTGCTAGAGATGAAGATAAAGGAATTCTGAAATAAATCTTTGTATCCAAATATCTACAAATTTCTTCTATTGCTTGGTTTGCTGTAATTTTTTCTTGTCCTAAAACGTACTTTCTTGGCTCTTTCTCTTTAGGAGGATTATCAATCAGGTGCTTGACTACGGTAGCAATATCTTTGGCATGAATGAAGTGAAAGCTACCATCTGCTTTCAAAAAGCGAATCAAGTTAACATATTTTGTGACTTCAGGAATACCCGAAGTTATCTGAGATGATGGCTTATTTTCATCACCACCCACAACTAATGTAGGAAAAACTTTAGTAATTTTGGATTCGATAGCTAGTTTAGAAAATTTTCTTAAGCAATCGAATTTCGAGCGAATGTAATCTGTACCTAATTCTCCTGCTTCCTTCAGAGGTTGATTTTTACTGTCTAAAACGCTTGCTGTAGAGAAATATATCACCTGTTCGCATTTTTGGGCATCTAACAGGTTGAGTAATTCAATTGTCTTGGCTACATTAATGTCAAAAGTTCCCGTACCACCCCAAGCAGTTGCTGTTAACACAGCTACATCTATAGTTTCAAGTAATTCAGCTAAATCCCCTACTTTTTGCATATCTCCCTGCACAACATGGACACCAGGGCGTGCTGAGGTATCGATCTGCAATTTGTCTGGATTTCTTACTAACAAATACAGTTCGTGCTGGGTTTCTTGTATTAATGATTCGCTGATGTAATGACCTATACAGCCGCTTGCACCAGTAACTAAAATCCGCTTCTGGCTCATAGAATTATTCTAAGTTTTTGTTGTTAGATGATTGTAATTATTTTTAACTTTTATACTCACAACTAACAACTACAACCAGATACCAAAAGTGTCGGGATAAAAAAGATATGGCACAAGAGGGGACAAGGGGACAACGAGAAAATAAAAAGTTAGGAGTTAACAGTTAGAATTTTTTATTCTACCTCCTCTTTCCCCTCTACCTTCTCTACCCCCTCTTCCCCTTTGAATCGATACCCAATGCCCTACTTGCTTGCAGCAGTTAGCATTTCACTTTTTGCCGTGTTCAATTGCTTAGCAGTCTCAAAGAAGAATGCAACATTTTCTTCTGGTGTAGTGGGTAAAACACCGTGTCCAAGGTTAAGAATATGTCCCCAATTTCCGGCTTTGCTAACGGTGTCGTGAATGCGATCGCGAATAAATTCTTTGGAACCGAAAAGTACTCCGGGATCGAGATTTCCCTGCACTTTCATTTCTTTGCCCAATCTCCGACGCGCATCTGCCATATCAACCGTCCAGTCTACGTTGATTATGTCAGCACCGGATTGGCTCATTCTTTCTAGTAAACCTGCACTTCCACTAACTAAAAGAATCAATGGTGTATCTGGATGAGTTTGCTTTACTTGCTCAAATACTCTTTTTTGATATGGTAAAGCAAAGGTTTCGTAATCTTGAGGACTTAGTTGACCTGCCCAAGAATCAAACATCTGTACTACTTGAGCGCCGCAGTCAATTTGATAGCGGACGTATGTAGCGATTGAATCCGAAAGTTTAGCTAGGAGCTGATGTAATATGGCTGGTTCGGAGAAAGCCATATTCTTAATAATAGAATAGGTTTTAGAACCTTTTCCTTCTACTGCATAAGCGGCTAAAGTCCACGGGGCACCAACAAAACCTAGTACAGTTGATTTATTTCCTACTTCTTCTCGCAACGCTTGCAAAATAGTTTTTATAAATGGCAAGGATTCTTCTGGTTGCAAGGAATATAGGTTATCAACTTGCTTTTGAGTACGAATAGGATTTTCAATAACGGGACCTTTTCCTTCAGCGACATCCATATCAATACCGATACCTGGCAAAGGAGTAACGATATCGGAAAACAGAATTACGCCATCGGGTTGAAAAGCTTTCCAAGGTTGTAGGGAAACTTCAATTGCCACTTCGGGAATTTCCGAGCGCTGGCGAAAGGAAGGATATTTTTCCCTTAAGTCCCGATAAGCTTTCATATATCGTCCCGCTTGTCGCATCATCCATACAGGGGGACGGTTTACGATTTCACCGCGAGCTGCTCGAAGCAAGTGAGGCGTGCCTGAAGTTACACCCATATATTAATTCATCCTAAAATAACTAGTTTATTTAACCTATGATTTATCAGATTATCATTCTTTGATTGTCGTTTTTCGGACTTTTTGTTGCAAAATATTAAGTTGTCAAGCATATGTTTTACAATTCCGATAATTTGTTTTCAAAGTCAGTTCTTAGAAGGCTTTAAAACTAAAGATTCTTTGATTATTTTTACCCTAACGAGATAATATTTTCGCAGAATCACCCACTCATTAACAGGTCTTACAGTTATTAACTTGATTTAAATCATGATAATTTATGTAAACTATTATAATTAACTTTTCATTTTCTTGGTAAGTATCTTAAATCAGTAATTTATGATTTCTGTAGATAATATTTGAGGTTTTTCAATTATCTACTCAAATAAGAATTTGTGCTTATCCGCAGAGTTCTTCGTTATTGAAAAGACTCTTGTTTTTAATATTTCTTAAAAATTGCAATTTAATTATATTGAACAAATATTCCGTCGTACATTCCTCGTCCATATGAAATATGGGCGGGGTAGTTCATTAGTTCTTTTATCAATGTTTTGAAGTTAAAGTTTTTCTCTCGTTTCTGTAAACATGTATCAGGACTTACGCATGTGTCACAATACCCGGTTGGTGCGTGACACTGAAAACATTGTTACTACGTTCAACATTGGTCAAAGTGTCACAGCACCCTACAGAAAAATGTGCCGGTTGCGTAAGTCCTATGTATATTAAACCCGACATCTTGCACCATTGTCGTTAAGCCCGAATACGCCCCTTGTAAGCCGGAGGCTTTCTAGCCCGCACGCGACCTGGGAACGCAGAGAAATCAATTGATGCGGCTCATATACAAAGTACCTTAAAACGCACTCAAAGCATTGTCCAGCCGTCTTTAGACGACTTAGTATATTAGCCAGGGAATTCATTCCAAGGCAGTTGTTGAGAATGATGCAAGATTTAATTTAAACCTGATTTGACAAAGTAAAGAATATATGTTAGCAAAGTTATAAATAAATTTAATCAAAAACCGTTTTTCCCTAATTTCTGGAAAAACCACATTTTAATTATTAGAGACGCGGCTGCTGAACCTATGTCTCGTTAATACCTTCACAACAACAGGTCTAAAAAAAGACTTAGATAATTCATGCAGCCAAAAAATTTAAAGCGTCTCTTGCGTGCTTTGTCGCGGCAAGGTTTGGATGTAACTTACAATAATTCAACTTATTCGGTGCGGTTGAGTAATAAAACCAATGCACCTGTAGCACAAGTTTTATTACCTGAAAATTTTCCTGTAGAAGCAAAAGCCCTTAAGCAGTTAGCAAATCTTGCTAGTGTTCGTCATCCTGCTGGTGGTTATGTTTGCAAATGTCATGCTACACCGGATTTTCATCCAGGTGATGCTGGGATTGCTATCGGTTCGGTGGTACAAACTGAAAACATGGTGATTCCTGCCGCTACCGGTTCGGATATCAACTGTGGAATGCGCTTACATGTAGCTGATTTAACTATTGATGAGTTTTTAGCAAAGCGCAATCAATTTGTAGAGTTGATGAAAGGGGATTACTTTTTCGGTACTCGCGATGTCACCATGTCAGGGTTAGCAATGCAGGCTTTATTTGAGTATGGGGTTCCCGGTTGGTTGGATGTAATGCTAGATTCACCTTCGGGAAGTGTGACAAAATCTAATTTAGAACAGCTCGCAGCAGAAACTGACAATATTTTCTTGGGTGGTTCGATGGATGGCAATTGGCAGCTTGCACCTGACGAACTCGTACCCGATGAAGAATTAGTACGTGATGGTGGACTCGCTACTATCGGCGGTGGGAACCATTTTGTAGAAGTTCAGCGCGTCGATAAAGTAATCAATTCAGCTTTAGCTTACGCTTGGGGAATCAAAGAAGGGCAAATTGCTTTTATGATTCACTCCGGCTCCCGTCATGTCGGAAAATATATTGGCGGAATGTGGCGAGATAAGGCTGTTTCGGCTTGGGAAGCGGGGGTGAAATATCCAGACTCTAAAATATTTCCGCTTTCACTAAATTCTCATCCCGAACTAGTTGCAGGTTATTTACAAGCTGAAGCAACTGCTGCAAACTACGGTTTTATGAATCGTTTGTTGTTAGCCGAATTACTGCGTTTGCGTTTGCGGGAAGTTTATGGAGATGTGGAAGCACCGTTAGTTTACGATTTGCCTCACAACATTACATTACCCGTTGAATCCAAAATCTCTAGGTGGATAACTCGTAAAGGTGCTTGTCCAGCGAATTTGGGGCAACCTGTAATTATTCCCGGTTCGATGGGTGCTTATTCTTACTTATGTGTAGGAAAAGGTAATCATAAATTTGCAAATTCTGCTTCTCATGGAGCGGGTAGATTGCGTAGTCGTTTTGAACTCAGTCGTGGAGGAGCAAGAGAAACTGAGGAAGAATTGGGGTTAACAGGAGTTGACTGTATTACTTTACGAGAAGAAAGACGAATTGAAGAAGCACCCGCAGCTTATAAACCAATTGATTCGGTAATTGATGTGCAGTTGAAAGCCGGAATTGTTGATGTTGTTGCTAGGTTGAGTCCGATTTTGACTTTTAAAGCTTAGGGATTCTTCTGAGTTGCAATAAGCTCGCTATAATACCCGTAATCTTGTTTCATAGTAGTGCTTCAGCGCTAATCCCCACACAACAGCTAACTAGTAAAAGTGGTTAACTTCAATCCCTATCTAAAATCAATCCGCGAAACCTACGCTCAATGGTGGGATTATTACACCATTACTGATGTTGTGGGGAAGAAACGGGATGAGGAAAAAAATCTTCCTCCCCTCCTTAATAATTTGATGGTAGAGAAGGTTAAACAAAAGCAGGAAGAAGAAACCGAAAGATTAACAGTTTTAGAAGGTTTGCTTAAATACGCGAATGACCACGTATTATTAATAGGTCGTCCTGGTAGTGGTAAATCCACAGCATTATTGCGGTTATTGTTGGAATCAGCGCAAAATCACCTGGAAATTAATTTCCAGGCTAAAAGCGAAAGTCGTCTCAAGACGACTGAATCTCCTACAAATAGTTAGTTTCAACTGACTTCGGCTATGAGCCAGGGAATTGATTCCCTGGCGGATTCGCGAGAAAACAAGAAAATCCCCATCCTCATCGAACTAAGCAACAAAACAAGTTAAACTTCTTGCTCCCCACTCCCTAATCTAAATACCGTGATTTCCGGACGCGAACCAAATCTTAAATGCAGTTTGGTCGTACCTATACCTCTATTGGTATATTCAAACATTGTTCCTATTTTATAAAGTCCGGCATAATACTTTTGTCCTAAACCTGGTAGAAAGGGTGGGCTTAAAAAAGGTAAATTGATTTGTCCTGCATGGGAATGTCCCGATAATTGTAAATCAAAGCGATTTGTTAAAGCGCTGGTATCTGCAAAATCTGGTTCGTGTGCCAATAAAATCGCTGCACCTTCTGAAGGTAATTGTTGTAAAACCAAGTCTAAACGGTCTTTTCCTACCCAAACATCATCAACACCAGCGATATTAAGTATGGAATTTCCCCGTTTTAGGGTGTAAACCTTGTTATCAAGATTTAAAACATTATTTTTTTCTAGTACTTCCGCAATTTTTGTTGCATTTGCCCAGTAATCGTGATTGCCCAATACTGCCACTATTTTATCTACAGCATTAAGTTGACCTAAAGTAGCCTCTAGTTTGGAAATAAATTTCATTTGACGACGAGTAACAAAATCTCCCGTAATCGCAATTAAATCTGGTTTTTGTTGATTTACGAGCCGGAAAATATGATTCAATTGTTGTTTTTTGCTTCGTTTGTCAATATGAATATCGCTGATTTGCACAATCCGATAGCCATTAAATTCCGAAGCTAAATTTGGTAATTTTAATTCTACATAATTGATATCAATCCAATTAGGTTCGATAAAATGTGCGTATAATAAAACGCAAATACCTAAAATAAAAATATTTGTTGTTAATCTTGATAGTAAAAATTTAGCTTTAAAAAGCAGCTTATGAGTTTTCATTCTTCAACATAAATAGTTTTTGACAATCAATTCTTTAGTTTAGAATTGCTAAGCTGTTGTGCATTTAAATTGTATATTCGGACGGGCAGGGATGCCCATCCCACAAGAACTTGACATTTTTTGTTTATTCAATTTAAATGCGTTTTAACTTATAATTCGGAATTTTGTCCACTCATATAGTTACAATATTAGTTTGGAGCTTCAGGAGTATCCTTTTATGAGTCTTCCTATAGTAGCCATCATCGGTCGTCCCAATGTAGGCAAATCAACTATAGTCAATCGTTTAGCTAAACAACAATCAGCTATCGTTCATGACGAACCAGGAGTCACCCGAGACAGAACGTACTTGAGTGCATTTTGGCGCGATCGCGAATTTATGGTGGTCGATACGGGTGGTTTGATATTCAATGACGATACGGAATTTTTACCGTTCATTCGTCAACAAGCAATGGTAGCTTTGTCTGAAGCGAGTGCAGCAATTTTTGTTGTAGATGGACAAACTGGTGCTACACCAGCAGATTTGGAAATAGCGGAATGGCTGCGACATCATCCGGTACCAGTATTACTCGCGGTCAATAAGTGCGAATCACCAGACCAAGGATTGATGTTAGCAGCCGATTTTTGGCAGTTGGGGTTGGGTGAACCTTATCCAATGTCGGGAATCCACGGTAATGGAACGGGAGAGTTATTAGATGAATTAATTAATTTTCTTCCTCCAGTTTCAGAAGTCACACAAGATGAAGAAATTAAAATTGCTATTATCGGCAGACCAAATGTTGGTAAATCAAGTTTATTAAACTCATTTGCTGGTGAAGAAAGAGCAATTGTTAGTCCAATTTCCGGTACCACTCGCGATGCTATTGATACCTTTATTGAAAAAGACGAACAAGTTTATCGTTTAATTGATACAGCGGGTATTAGAAAAAAGAAAAACATTGATTACGGTACCGAATTTTTTAGTATAAACCGTGCTTTTAAAGCAATTCGTCGTTCCGATGTGGTCTTATTTGTTATAGATGCTCTTGACGGAATCACCGACCAAGATCAAAAATTAGCTGGAAGAATAATCGATGAAGGTCGAGCTTGTATAACCGTTGTAAATAAATGGGATGCTTACGAAAAAGATTCTTACAGCGTTTATGACTACCAAAAATATTTATCCGGCAGGCTGCATTTTTCTGACTGGTCGGAAACAATTTTTGTGAGTGCTTTAACCGGACAGAGAGTACTCAAAATTTTAGATTTAGTTAATCAAGCAATCGAACAGCATAGAAGAAGAGTAAGTACTTCAGTAATTAACGAAGTATTAGAAGAAGCAGTACGTTGGCATTCACCACCGGCAAGTCGTAGCGGTAAACAAGGGAGAATTTACTACGGAACTCAAGTTAGCACCCAACCACCTACTATTGCTTTATTTGTGAATGAAGAAAAACGTTTTAACGATAATTACCGTCGTTACATCGAGCGTCAATTCCGAGAACAATTAGGCTTTAGAGGTACTCCGATTCGTCTTTTATGGAGAAGCAAGAAAGTTCGAGAAACCGAAAGCAATGTCAGAGCCAATAGAGCAACTAAAGTTTGGGGTTAAAAGGTAATGGGTAATGGGTAATAGGTAATTGGTAATAGGTAATTGGTATTTGGTAATTGGTAACAGATTATTTTTACCTATGAATTTTAATTCCTAACCCCTAGCTCCTTATTCCTAAGCCCTAACTCCTCACTCTTAACTCATAATTACTAAATCCTAAATGCTAATTCCTAACTACTAACAATTAACTTCCAACTCTTAAATGGATTTATTACGTTCTTTACCGCTGGGGCTTTATCTCGAACAACCGATTACTTGGCTGCACAAACTTGATTCACGAGTAAAGTTTGTGTGGTTAATGAGTTTTCTCACCACCTATATTTTTGCTAATACTTGGTGGCGTGCAATACTTGTATGTGTATTGATTTTTATCACATTAGTGTCTGGAATTCCTCGGAGAGTATGGCGGCAGCAAATGGGTTATTTACTATCAATTTGCTTCCTGGTTTTAATTATTGCATCTCTAAGTCCTGATGGAATGGGTGTTGATTATCAGCCCCGTCTACCTATAGAGAATCAATATTTAAATCAACCATCAACTCAAGATAATACGGAAAATTCTATTTTATCAAGATTTAAATCGCAAGAATATAATTATGTATTATTTGCTAGAGGACCTGTAAAAGTCACACGACATTCTTTTGATTTAGCGGTACGTTTGAGTACTATTTTCTTTACAGTTTTATACAGCACAACCTTATATTTACTAACTACTGCTCCAGAAGAAATCACGGCAGGTATCGAAAGTTTGATGCAACCTTTAAGGCGCTTTAAAGTACCAGTTACCGAAATAGCTTTGACATTAACATTATCCTTACGCTTTATCCCTTTGGTTTTAGAAGAAATCCAAAATTTAGTTCGCTCGGTAATGACTAGAGCAATTAATTGGAAAAAATTAGGGTTGAAAGGAGTGGTTAAAGTTTGGATGATGGTGGCAGAAAGATTGTTACAAAATTTGCTGCTAAGGGCCGATCAAATGGCAAATGGTATTGTAGTAAGGGGTTTTATCGGTTCCAATCAACACCGAGTGCAATGGCATAATTTACGTTTAAAAGGTTTTGATTGGTTAGCCATAGCTGTATTAATTTTATTTTGGGGAATGCGTTTTACTATCGGAAATCAAGTTAACTAATATTTATTTTTAGTAGTCCTTTTCATTAATTCTGAGGGGTAAGGATGGGAGGGGGAGAGTGGGAAGAAGAGGTAGAGGGGGAAGAATAATTTTTTATGTTTCTCATCCACCCTTTAGAATTAATGAAATGCAATACTAGTGGTTCAAATCATTCATTTTAAAGGGTTTCTTTTTCTTAAAATTCTTTTCTCCCCCTGCTCCCCTGCTTCCCCTGCTTGTCAAAACCCACCATATTTAATGCAAAGGAATACTAGCACTTCAGCAAGAAAACTTTGTAGGATGTATTGTTAATACAGAAAATTTTCTCTTCCCCCTCTTCCCCCTCTTCCCCCTCTCCCTCCCTTGCCTCACCTGCCAATGTTGGCTTGCTCGATTACTAGTTAGGAGTTAAGAGTTAGAAATGATGATAGGGGTGATTGAATAATCGCAAAAAATTTATTCTCTTACCTCCTTATCTCCCATCCTTCTATCTCCTCATCTCCTTGTCCCCTTTTCTTCCCTGTTTCCCAATTAATGATTACAGAATTACAGCCTTGGTATTGGCGGAAGCTTCCTTTAAACAAGCGTACTGGTAGTCACGTTTTTGCTTGTTTGTTTATTTCTGGCTGCCAAAATCAAATCGCTGCTCTTTTGGAAAGCCCTTATGGAAATAATTCAAATAATCCGAAATTAGCTCGTTATTCTATATGTGCTGGTTCACCTCGGGTAATTAATAATGTTGTGCAAATGTGGACTCCCCAATTAGGAGGAGTGTTTCCTTTTCTCAAACAATTATTAGGAAAGCAAATATTAGCAAAGCAGATAGAAACGGAAGTTTCTTTGCTTCCATTTACCGGAGGCTGGTTGGGTTGGTTGGGCTATGATGTGGCTGGGGAAATAGAAACTTTACCGACATTAAAATCCGATAGTTTACCGTTTCCAGTCGCTTTTTGGTACGAACCCGAATGTTTTGCAGTACTAGATCATTGGCAGCAGGTTTTATGGCTGGCTACAAGCGATAGCGGCAAACTTGATGAATTAGAAAATAAACTCGAACAAAATTTTGATTCATCAGATTCTGCATCTGCAATTCGCCATAGGAAATTATCTCCCTTACAACTACTTACCTCTCAAGCTGATTATGAAGCGGCTGTTTTGCAAGCCAAAAAGTACATAAAAGCAGGGGATATTTTTCAAACCAATCTTTCTATCCGTTTTGAGACTCAAACAAATGCTTCTGGATGGGAAATTTATCTAGCTCTACAAAAAATAAATCCTTCTCCTTTTGCTAGCTATTTCAAGACTCCTTGGGGTGAAGTAGTTAGTTGCTCTCCGGAAAGATTAGTTCAAGTATACGAAAATCAAGCTCAAACTCGACCAATTGCTGGAACCCGAAAGCGCGGTGAAACAGAAGAAGAAGATCGGAAATTAGCGCAAGAATTACTTACTAATACTAAAGAGCGTGCCGAACATATTATGCTGGTGGACTTAGAGCGTAATGATTTGGGACGAGTCTGTGAATGGGGAAGCGTGCAAGTTGATGAGTTGTTTGCCATTGAACGTTACAGTCATGTAATGCATCTGGTTAGTAACGTTAAGGGAATTCTCAAATACGACGACTCCAAACAGATGAATCGTCAAAACAAAGAAAATATAATCGACACGATTGCTGCTATGTTTCCCGGTGGTACGATAACGGGTTGTCCTAAAGTTCGTTGCATGGAAATAATAGAAGAACTCGAACCTGTTAAACGCAGCTTATTTTATGGTTCCTGCGGTTATTTAGATCGAAGGGGTAATTTAGACCTAAATATCTTAATTCGGACTTTGTTGGTAGCAGCTAAAGTAAATAAGTCTTTCAACCCTCTTGCTCCATCGCGCATTACGCCATATCATTTATTTAATTCCTTTAAAAAGTTCGATCCTCAATCTTCCAGATTAAATTTACACCACTCAAATCTTAATTCTGTTTGGGGACAAGTTGGTGCAGGAATTGTCGCAGATAGCAATGCTCGCAAAGAGTGGTACGAATCTCTGCATAAAGCACAAGCGCAAATCAAAGCATTGCAAATAGTTTAGGTTCAAAATATTTCATGTAGGTAATTTTTTCTATTTCTCACTTCAATTCATCTGAAACTTTATGCAAAGTCCAGCTAGCGACATAACATTAAGTCCTAAAGCAAAACAGACTGGAAATTTGCAACATTTTGAATTGAAAAACGTAAAATTTGCAACTGAAAACTCAGAACTACAAAAATTCTAAATTATTGCTTTGGATGCCCTATGTCTAACAATTGAACTGGAAATAATCAAATGGTTTTATATTATGTTTCGAGACTACGGTAGAATAGTTTTTTACTTGTAGCGACTAAACTACCTAAATCTGTTGTTAATTAGTTTCTACTACAAATTGTTCTATATTTAACCAGTTTAGTTAAATATGTATTTTTTGATCGGAAAAATTTAGCAACTATTTAATATTTCCTTTTCTCATACGTAAATGCATTCTTTAATGTACAAATAACTACCGTAATTACCTTTCTAGATTTACATTGCGTAAAAATATTCTCGCAATATCTTATTAATATTGATCCGACTTTTTGTTTTTAACAGCGAAAAGATATATGTACTCGTACCTTGACTAGTAAATGAATTCAGAAAACTCCGAAACTTACTTGAATCATCCAACCTGGGGACTACTTTACAGAATATGTATGGTGGAACAAAGTCAAGAGCTTTTTACTACGTTGTATGCTCAACGTTTATTTTTCTTGGTAATCAATGATGAAAAAGGAATCAAGTTCCAACCAGTAGGACGTACCGAGGCAAGAATGATGTTGGAAAATCGTTTGCGTAATTTGCGTCGCAGCGGGCAGTCTATTGAGTACGATCAGCTAACTAGTATTTTTCAACGTACATTTCAATGACTAGTTCGCTAACTAAACGTATACGTTCAATACAAGACTCGCTTCCTGAATCTGTGAAATTGATTGCTGTCAGCAAAAAAGTTTCGGTGGCAGCAATGCGCGAAGCATATGCTGCCGGTATCCGAGATTTCGGCGAAAGTAAGGTTCAAGAAGCTACGAGCAAAATTGAGCAATTACAAGACTTATCAGGTATTACTTGGCATTTTATTGGACATCTACAAAGCAATAAAGCTAAAAAGGCTCTTTCTTATTTTCAATGGTTTCATTCCGTAGATAGCCTCAAGCTCGCACAGCGCTTAAATTTGTTAGCTTCGGAAATGGGAATTAGCCCTAAAGTTTGCCTGCAAGTTAAAATCCTCCCCGATCCAAGCAAATCCGGTTTTACAGTATCTCAACTTCTAGATGATTTGGTGGAACTTAATCTATGTCAAAGTTTACAATTTGAAGGTTTGATGACAATTCCACCATTAGGATTAGAAACTCCGGAAGTTATGAAGGTGTTTAATCAAACACGAGAACTGGCAACTAAAATTGATCGACGGAACTTGGAAAATATCAAAATAAAGCAGCTTTCTATGGGAATGTCGCAAGATTATCAGTTAGCAATTCAATCTGGTGCAACGATGATACGTTTGGGAACTATTTTATTCGGAGAACGCCAGTTAGAATCCGAAAAAGATGAGGTGTAAAAAGCTTAAAACCTTCGATATTGCTCGGTTTTAAGCTGGGAGAAGAAAAATCTGCCTCATTTTGAAATAATCAGTCTTTTGATAGACCCTCTGTAATTCGCCAGCCTTATACTTAAAACTGGCGAACTCCCATTATATAAGCGAATAATTATCCGTAATTTGAATAGATATAACAATATTTGATACAGAAAATTTATTTAGTACCCTAGTTGCAAAAGCGACAAAAGATATAGTATTTACAAAAGCAAATAAAAATAAAATCAGGGGTAGAAACAACTTTCCACAATCTAACTACTAAGATATAATCTTGACTCATCATTATACGTAGTCAGGGTATAAGTGTTGTAACAAAATGAAGACAATGTAAAGTACCCGTAACCCATGCTACAAGTAGTGATTCAATGTAACAATTATTCTCTATTTGTAGTGGTAAAAGTTGACAAAAACAATTTTTACCTTCTCAATAAATATGATTGGCACCAGGAGCGTAAAGATGAATAACATATTTTCCCGATTGAGAGACTTTGTTGGTCTAAATGAGCCAGTAGAATATGAGTACTATGAAGAGGAACCGGATGCAGAAGGTTATGAAAATCTGTATCACGAGCATAATCAATCAGCACCAGCACCAGCACCAGCACCTCAACCAGAAAGTGCTCCAGTTAATCGACGTTGGCGCGAACCAATGCCTACAATGGGAAGCGATGTAACAAGCACTTCTTCTGCAAAGGCAATGAGTAATGTTATTGGTATGCCAGGAGTTTTAAATGGTATTTCTGAGGTATTAGTTCTTGAACCACGTACCTTTGAAGAAATGCCCCAAGCGATTCAAGCATTGCGCGAACGCAAGTCTGTTGTCTTAAATTTGACAATCATGGACCCAGACCAAGCTCAGCGTGCTGTAGATTTTGTTGCAGGAGGTACTTACGCCCTTGACGGACATCAAGAGCGTATAGGAGAAAGTATCTTTCTGTTTACACCTAGCTGCGTTCAAGTTAGCACTACTGGCGGAGTACTTCATGAAGTTCCTCAACCACCAGTACGTCCTCGCCCTAATCCAAATCCATCTGGCCAAGCGTGGGGAAACGAACCGAATCACATGGCGCAATGAAGATAAACTAGTCATTAGTCATTAGTCATTAGTCCGTTTGTTTCCGCCTGATGACCAATGACAAATGACCAATGACTTTTAGAGGCAATGACAAATCATAGAAAATTTGGCTTAATTGGTGGCGGGGTAATGGGTGAAGCATTATTATCCCGCCTCATCAGTTGTGAGATATATCAACCATCTGAAGTTATTGTCAGCGAACCACTTACAGAACGTCGAGCTTATTTAGAGCAAGAATACAAAATTTTGGCGATCGCTGATAGCAGCATGGCGTTTACAGAAGCCACAGAAGTAGTATTTTTAGCCATTAAGCCTCAGATTTTCAGTGCTATTGCTCAAGAACTGGCACCAGTAATTAGACACGGCAGCAAGCAGCTAATAGTTTCGATTCTGGCAGGAGTACCTTTAAAACAATTGGAAGCAGCTTTCCCAGGTTTGCCGGTAGTCAGAGCAATGCCGAATACCCCAGCTACAGTAGGTGCGGGAATGACTGCTATCTGTTGTGGTGCTTACACCAAAGCTAAACATACAGAAATCGCTAAGAAACTATTTTCCGCAGTCGGGGAAGTAGAAGAAATACCGGAATACTTAATGGATGCAGTCACAGGGCTTTCCGGAAGCGGACCAGCTTATGTCGCTTTGATGGTAGAAGCTCTTGCTGACGGTGGAGTTGCAGCAGGTTTACCAAGAGCAGTTGCCAGCAAGTTGGCATTGCAAACAGTATTGGGAACTGCACAACTATTGCAAGAAAGCAAAATGCACCCAGCAGTATTGAAAGATAAAGTTACTAGCCCTGGCGGTACGACAATTGCCGGTATTACTAAGCTCGAACAGGCTGCGTTTCGTTCTGCATTAATTGAAGCTGTAAAAGCTGCTACGAAACGTTCTCAAGAATTAGGAAAATAGTTAAGGGCATGGGTAATTGGTAATGGGTAATAGGAATTATTTTTTCTATTGTCCCTTTATTACCTAATTACCAATTCTCAATTTCCAATTCTTATTAGCTCTTTTTTTACAAAATGTCGAGAAAATTGAATCAAATTGATTGCGGTTAAGTATAATACGAAGAAGCCCGCGTCAGGGAATTTGATTTATTGTGCAGGAGTAATTGTGTGCGAATACTACTTGCCCCCGGATTGAAGTGATTAATTGAAAATCAACTTGGATACAATTTTAATTGAGTGAATAATCCTGCCCTAACTTCAGACGTTGACCCGAGTTCAGTTTTTTCTTTTGAACTCGATCAATTCCAACACGATGCCATAGCTTCTCTAAATGCTGGACGTTCAGTTGTTGTTTGTGCGCCCACGGGTTCCGGTAAAACTTTGATTGGTGAGTACGCTATCTACCGTGCATTGGCACGAGGAAAGCGGGTATTTTATACTACCCCTCTCAAAGCTCTTTCCAATCAAAAATTACGCGATTTCCGTTCCGAATTTGGTTTTGATTCGGTGGGGCTGCTGACTGGAGATGCTTCTATCAACCGAGATGCTCCAATTTTGGTGATGACTACGGAAATTTTCCGTAATATGCTCTACGGTACACCTATTGGGCAAGTTGGTACTTCATTAATAGATGTGGAAGCGGTGGTGTTAGATGAGTGCCACTATATGAATGACCGTCAACGAGGGACGGTTTGGGAAGAATCTATTATTTATTGTCCAGAATCGATCCAGCTTGTAGCTCTTTCGGCAACGGTTGATAATAGCGACCAGCTTACTGATTGGTTGAATCAGGTTCATGGCCCCACAGATTTAATTTATTCGGATTATCGTCCGGTTCCTCTTGATTTTCATTTTGGCAATAGTAAGGGGTTGTTTCCTCTTTTAAATGAAGAGAAAACTCAGCTAAATCATCGTCTGGTAAAAAGAAAGAGAAAAAGAGGCGATAAAAGCAAGCAAATTGCTAGACAAGAATCTCCTGATATTAGTTATGTCTTGGAGCATTTGCGTCAAAGAGATATGTTGCCAGCTATTTACTTTATTTTTAGCCGTCGTGGTTGCGATAGAGCAGTGGCTGAGGTTGGTGATTTATGGTTGGTTGATGGGGATGAAGCGCAAAGATTGCGACCTCAAATTGATGAGTTTCTAACTCGCAATCCAGATGCGGGAAGAGCCGGACATGTTGGTCCGCTTTATCGGGGAATTGCCGCTCATCATGCCGGTATTTTACCTGCTTGGAAAACTTTAGTAGAAGAGTTATTTCAACAAGGCTTAATTAAAGTTGTATTTGCAACTGAAACTTTAGCCGCAGGTATAAATATGCCTGCTAGAACTACAGTAATTTCGACCCTTTCTAAACGTACCGATAGCGGGCATCGGCTTTTAAATCCTTCCGAATTCTTGCAAATGGCAGGAAGAGCCGGTCGTCGCGGTATGGATGAAGTTGGTTATGTGGTAACCTTGCAAACGCCGTTTGAGGGTTCTAAAGAAGCTGGTTATTTAGCAACATCTCATCCAGACCCTTTAGTCAGCCAGTTTTCACCCAGTTACGGTATGGTGTTAAATTTGCTGCAAACCCATACATTAGAAGAGGCGAAGGAATTAATTGAACGAAGCTTTGGGCAATATTTAGCTAATCTGCATTTACAGCCAGAGTACAAAAGAATTGCTGAGTTTAAACAACATTTAGCACAAATCCAGACAAAGATTGCTGATGTTAGCGCTGAGGAAGTCGCTAAATATGAAAAATTGCGTCAGCGTTTAAAAGTAGAACGCAAACTGCTAACAACTTTACAAGAACAAGCCGCAGAAACACGCAAAGAAGAATTAAGCATGATGCTCAGCTTTGCGGTGTCTGGAACTTTGCTAAGTATTAAGGGAGACAACGCCGAATTCTCTGCACCAATAACAGCGGTTTTAGTTGGTAAAACCCCTGGGAATGAAACACCCTTCCTAGTTTGTTTGGGAAAAAACAACCGTTGGTATGTGACTTCGGTAAATGATGTGATCGATTTATACGCTCAAATACCTCGGATTGACATATCTCCCGATTTATTACCACCATCTCAACTTTTATTAAAACCGGGGCAGTCATGTTCTGGAGATGAGATTACAGAGGCGATCGCCGCACAAATTCCCGAAGCTCCGGATGATTCTTTTATGGCTCCGGAGGTGGTGGAACAACTGCGCGTGGTAACGGATGTGCAGGAACAATTGGAAAGTAGTCCGCTGTATGGATTGGGCAATGCCGCTAGCATATATAAGCGTCAAGCCCGTGCTGTTGAATTAGAAGCCGAAATCCAAGAATTGCGATCGCAAGTTGAACAGCAATCCCAACGCCATTGGGATGAATTCATTACATTAATAGAAATTCTCCAATACTTTGATGCCTTCGATAATTTAGTTCCGACTGAATTAGGACAAATGGCTGCGGCAATTCGGGGAGAGAATGAATTATGGTTGGGTTTAGTGCTTAATAGCGGCAACTTGGATGGATTAGCTCCCCATCATTTTGCTACAGCGGTTGCAGCATTGGTAACGGAAACTTCCCGCCCTGATAGTAGAGTGTTTTTTGAGCTTAGCAGTGAAGTTGCAGATGCTTTAGCTTCATTACGTCCGATTCGTCGCAAGGTATTTCAATTACAACGCAGGTATGGAGTAGCTTTACCTGTATGGTTGGAGTTTGAATTAATTACTTTGGTAGAGCAATGGGCATTAGGAATGGATTGGGTAGAAATATGTGAAAACACCACTTTAGATGAAGGGGATGTAGTCAGAATTTTACGTCGTACCTTAGATTTATTATCGCAAATTCCCCACGTTCCCCATTTACCACAAGAAATTAAGCGTAATGCTCAGCGAGCAACTCAGTTAATTGATAGGTTTCCAGTGAATGAAGTGGTTGAGTAGATTGGGGATGGGGCATAGGGCATAGGGCATGGGGCATAGGGCATGGGGCATAGGGAATTTTAACCTTTAACCAACCTTAGTTATTCTCTCCTACATCAAGCCGAACTCGTCGATAAAGCTTCTCCACGGGAATCGAAATTCCCACACTTTCCAAAATTAAAGTGTCTCCTTCCCCATAGGTATGTAAAACCCACAAACCTTCATCATTTTTACGAAAGCATTCCACACTAATTTCATCGGATTCAATTAAAACGTATTCTTGCAAAGTAGTTGATTGACGATAGCGAGTGAATTTTTTACCTCGATCGAAAGCTTCGGTTGATGGGGAAAGTACTTCGACAATTAAGCAAGGATATTCTACTAAATCAATTGATTCTTTATCGCGATCGTCACAAGTCACTACTACATCAGGATAATGATAAGATTGCGATGTTAGTTTTAATTTCACATGACATACATAAATTTCACAGTCTTTTTCTGCTAAAAAATTATCTAATTCGATGTATAAATTTAAAAAAATACGATTATGTGATTTTGTTTTCCCCGTTCTTAAGATAACTTTTCCGTCAATATATTCATAACGGAGTTCCTGAGTTTTTTCCCATTCCAAATATTTCTCGGGACTCATGTATTGAAATTGAGGATTGGCAACCATTGGTTATTTCCAGGTGATGGTATTAAATCCATTTTACAATTATCAATTACCAATTAACAATTACCTGTTACCTATTTATTAACCAAACAATCTTCTTCCAACTCAACTAATAAATCTTTTTCAATCGGTTGATTGGCGAGAATATCGTGTTTTAAATCTCCCCATTTTTTCCCGGATTTACTTTTATATAAGCTGATAATTTCGGGAATTTTTGGAGATATCATAACTCGTGCTGTTTCTAACTGTTCTAATAGTCTGGCTCGACGATAGTGGTGTGATTTTTGCAATCCTTCTTCTAACTGCATGGCGATTTCTTCGGGATTATGTTCTGCATTATCCAGTAATAAAATATAATGCTCTTGGGGATGTTTTACAGGTACTAAAGATTTAAAACAGCTTTCTTCTAAGGGTAAAGTTTCTAAGACATCGCGAACAAATTCGGAATGTAATTTTTCACCAACTAAATCGCTGACTTCTTTTTTTCTGCCTACAAATTCCAGACAAGGTGTATTTAGGTATGAATGGGTAAAGCGTACTCTATCTCCGATGCGATAGCGGTAGAATCCACCTTTTTGAGAGATAATTACTTCATATGTATTTCCCTGTTTTAATTGATGTAGCTGATAAACAAAGCCGCTTTCATCTAAAAACTCGAAAAATACTTCATTAAGTAAAGGTACGCATCCTTTAGCAGGAATTAAGGGAATAGTCATTGGTGCTTCTGTTGCCAGAAGCCCTTTTCCCTGTACTAAAACATTGGGAAATAAAGAGCGTAAGAAATCGGCACCATCAGCAGCATTTGTACTATCCCAACAAGAAATTAGTTTTAATTCGCTCCATAAGAGATGCCAAGGAATTTTATTACTATTAATTCTTTGTAATAGTTCGTTTAATTTCGGATTTGCAGATACTTGTTTGAATAAATGAGGCTGTAATAACATTAAACGTCGTCTTGCGGACATTACGTTTTTTAGTTCTAATGCTAATTGTTTGCGGTGTTGTTGAATATAATCAAGAATTACTTTGAGAAAAGTAGGACTCCAAATAGATATTATTTCTAGCTTATCGGATTTTAAAAGTGTTTTTGCAAGCTGATGTTTAAACTTTTCGACATCATTGAGTTTATTTAAACCAGGTGGAGATACTAAAAAATTTCCAATTAAAAATTTTAGCCACCCATCTAAATAGTCTGAATCATCTTGTAAAGATTGAGATTGAGATAAAGAGGATTTTTCTAATTCTACTTTTTCTTCTCCTAACTGCGGCGAAATACAAAAGTATATTTTGCCAGTAGTAAAATTAGGACCGTTTTTGATTAAATCGTGTGCCCATACACAGAACATTTTATTAAAAGAATGCCGTAAAGATTTGGTATAGGGAATCGATTTAGCTGCACCGCTACTTCCAGAAGTTTTTTCATAAAAAATAACTCGTTCGGAAGAAAGCAAATGGGTTTTATCTTGCTGTTGTGTATGAATCCAATTCTCAATATTTTGGTATTCGACTATAGGAATTTTATGCCAGTCATCAATACTCTTTACCCGCAGATACCTGCCATAATCGCTTTTCATTAAGCTTTTAAATATTTCATTCTGTACTTTTTGCTGAGCAATTTGAGGATTTTCTAAAGCCTGGTAAAATTTATGGCTAGCGGATTCGGTTATTTTCTTGAACAGTTTTATTATGAAGTTCATATTTTATTTAAATGGGTAATATTTATAAATTTTTTATAAATTTTTTAAATTAATTTTGAAGTTTTTCTAGTTCAATCTTGTTGTTTGATAAGGTTGGAGAAATAATATTGTTTGGATACAAACGGCTTTCAGCAGATATAAAAGTTTCGTCTTTTATAATTACCCCAGGAGTAAGATAAGAACCTGCTCCGATAAAAACATCGTTACCAATTTTTATTTTTTTTACATACAGCATTAAATCCTGTTTTTTAGGCTTAATTGCATGGGATATCACAGCGCAACTTTGACCAAAAACTACGCGATCGCCGATTTCAATTAAGGAACGATCTGCTATTTCTAGTTTGGGAGTCCAATAAACATTTTTACCAACTTTTGCTCCCCACAGTCGCAACCAGAATGAAAATGCCCCAGGAATCAAACGTAATCCTGATTCTAATACAGTAAAAGATATATATATAGACTGGATTTGATGACTTCCCCACCAAGGAGAATATTGTTTACCTTTTAAATAACTAATTCCTTCTTCAAGGGGGTAGAAATAGTTATGTATTTTATGAATTAATAATGGGAATCCATATAAGGTGAATAACAAAGCCGTAATGCTATAAAAGCTTGGTGATTGACAAATCCATAAGAAAGAAATGGATGATAGAAGCATTACAACACTAGGGAATAAAAGAAGTATGGTGCTTTGTATAGTCATGAATTTGAATATGGTAGTTGCTTAAATTCTGTATACTGATATCAAACTATTTCTTTTAAGACAGGTATAAATCCGGAATTGAGATAAATGAAACTACAGTTACTTTAAATTTTCTGCCTATAATATGAAGTTTTCACTGTATAATTACTCTTATATAGTAAATATGTTCTTACGTAAAATTACAAATTATTGCTTTTTACTTTAAAACGGTAAGAATAGTTTTTTGGTTAAAGATAAGGAATTATTAATACCTAATGAATCTGGAAGATTTTCTGACTTGTAATAAGTCCCATGTAATTTATCCCACAGCTTCAAGTTTGCACCGTAGTTACCCTGCATGTAATCTGTCGAATGGTGCCAAGCATGGTCTTGTGGTAAAATCAACCACGGAGATACATAAGCATATATCCAAGAATCAAATTTCAGATTCAGGTTACTATGTCGCCACAAATCCAAAGCCGAACTTAAGCTGATACCTAAAATATACCAGTTCGGTTCTTCGAGCAAATATAAAAATAACGGGTGAATCCACAAATAAACAATTAAAAAACTCGTCCACAAAGTATTACGGGAAGTTCCGAATACATCCATTTCTGTTACAGTGTGATGTACTTGATGGATAAACCACATGCTTTTGCTGTGGAATAGGCGATGATTCCAGTAATAGAGATAATCCACAAATACAAAACTTAATAAAAAAGCCACTATAGGATGAATGTTTAGTGAAGCATGAGTATGTGGTAGCAAGAAATGATAAATTTGAAAAACAACAGTTATTTGCAAAAACGGTATTACAATTCCTTGAAAAAATAAGCCAATACCGTCTAATAACCAATCTTCACCACTCTTTTTCCTGAATAGAAAGGGTTTATTGCTATTTGTAACGGTTAATGCTAGAAGAATTACGAACGTAAAGAAAACTAACATATTAATAAATCAGTTTCAATTTATACGATTTTTGGTTTATATAGTCGCTATACTTTTCTCAGGTTCTACCTGGGAATTTTTTGGAAGTGGCTGCGCCACTTCTTTTTTTGTGAATCTTTTCATCTAAACCCAGAATTTTACCTCCACCGATTTATCGGCAAGCTGTCTGGGATCTTTTCCTGCTGCGATTTGGTTGCGAATAGACTCAACGAAAACATGGATAGTATCGGCAGGGGTATTAGCAAATTGCATTCCATATTTTTCAATTACTTCCCACTGAATCTTCAAAGCTTCGATATCCTGGCGAATAATATGCTGTGTAGTCCAATGTACCAAAGGTTTGACTAGTTTATTCCAAATGCCGTAATTGTAAGTTATGTAGGTATAGACTAGAGTTGAATTTTCGGTTTCGGGAACACATTGGCTGGTGATAAATAGTCTTCTATTGGGCGACATGTTGTATTCTACGCTGGTGACATTCGGCATGTGGAAGCTATCAGTATGACGAATTTTATAACCTTTACGATTAAGAAATTTGCTAAACCATCCCAGATTAGTTGTTTCGTTACGGTATTCTGCAAATACGCTGCCACTGCGTCTTTCTACCGTCATTTCTAGTTGTTGTTTTTTTGAGTTGCGGAAAATTCCAGGATGTACGGAAGCCGTATGAGGAACATCAATAAAATTTTCTGCACAATTGGTAACGTTGTTGTTAAAGCGATTGATTACTTTCACAGTTTCCCATCCCGGCTGTTGGTAAAGAGGCATTTTGAAAGGTGTAAACTCCTCTGAAGGCTGGGAAGATAAGCGCACGTAAATATAGCCATCTTGTTCTTTTGTTTGGTAAAGTTGGCATCTTGCCATTTTGCTTTGACATAAGTTATTTGCTTGGGAAGGAACTTTCACTACTCTTCCGGTATTATCGTAAACCCATCCGTGGTAAGGGCATTCTATTTTCCCTTGACAAACTTTACCTTTTGATAAGCGACTATTTCTGTGAATGCACCTATCTCGTAAAGCAACGGGTTTACCGTCTTCCCCACGGAATATTGCCAGCCATTCACCTAAAATTGTCCGAGACAAAACTTTATTTGGCTTTAATTGATTGCTCAATGCAACAACATACCAAAAATCTTCAAATTTCATAAATTAGTTGTTAGTTGTTAGTTGTTAGTTTTTATTAATTTTAATATCGTTGGTAAGCTGAATTTGGCAAGCTAGTCTTGCCTTTGGATTTTCTGGAGCTAATATTTCTAAAAGTTCTTTTTCTGCTTCTGATGCAGGTGGAATATCACCATCAATAATTACAAGGCAAGTGCCACAAATTCCGGTGCGGCAACCGAAAAGTATTGGTGAATTTTCGACAGTTAAATGTTCGGATAAATTTTGGTTGGCTTCTAATTCAACTGATTGATAATTAGTTTCTGGAAATTGGATATTACATTTTTTTTTAGACATGAAAGATAATGTGATTAACTTATTTATAATTACGACATTTCATTTTCAACTGACCAAATAGAAGGTTGAAGTTGATTTACATAGCTCATATATTTAACTAAAGGTTCGTCAATATTTAAAATAGCGTTTGGATTATAGCGAATATTGTCGTAAATCATTCCGTCTTCACCTCGTAAAAAATAGTAAGCAAGTTTTGTCATCACTAGCAAAAATCTACTTATAAAAAATCCAATCAATCCCGGTCTTTTTTTAGTTATATAAATTGGTTGAATTTTAGTTTTTGTACTTTCGAGAGGTGTATAAGCGTAAATCATATGTAGCGGCGGTATGAATTTAACTTTTTTCATGATAGTTAGCAATCCCAAGCAACCATCGGCATATCTCATGGTGTATTCATAATAGTTGCCAAGTATCTTGCTTGCTATTTTTTCTCTAAATGTAGTTTTAGGAAATTCGCCACCAAGAGTAAAATCTATAATATTTCCAGATTGATTTTTGTGTAGAGATAAATCCATTTTTATATTCAATTTATGCACGGTTTGTAGATGTTGGGCATCGATTCCGTTCATCATACAAATATGGTGGTGACAGTTTCGTTCAAAAGCTTTATCGTATTTAACGACAAGAGATTGATGCTTTAACTCGTCAAATTCTGCAACTTGTTCGGGTGCTGCTAAATCTGGATAAACCCAAATAAATCCATATTTCTCAGCAGTAGCGTAAGCTTGTAATTTAGCTTTTGCAGGAATATTTGACTGACAGGGAATATCTTGACATTTTCCTTCGCCATTAAAAGCCCAATGATGAAAAAAACAACGAATTAAGTTACCATCAACTTTTCCTATAGCTAAATCTGTTCCTAAATGAGGACAATAAGCATCTAATGCTCTTATTTTCTTATCTTTACCGCGAAAAATTACAATTTTTTGACCGCAAACGATAAAAGATTTAGCTTGATTCAGAGTTATTTCTGTAATCGGACAAACTATATACCAACCTTTTGCAACAATATCCCAATTGTTGAAGATTTTCATTTCGATCAAGGGTTGAGTATTTTGGTTTTGTAATGAGTTCATATATTCAATTTAGCGATGCTGTTGTAAATTATTTAAAGAATTATATACTTTGCTGATTACTATTTGCTCTTGGAATCCAGTATAAACAGCATTGAACCTATGGTAAAAAATATTCCGCCACAACAGGAAGAAATAGAGTGAAATGATATCTCCTGAAATAAATCCAGAAAAGAGTTCATTGTTAACAGAAGAGAACCAATTAAAAATAGATAACTTGCCAACAGAGTGTAATTAATTCTTTTCATATTGATTATTTGTAATTATCAATTACTTGCTAACCATTTTTTAAAATTTATTCTTTGCTCGTTTAAATATCTAGAAATTGAATTTGCAGCCATAAAAGACATTTCGCGGTTACTTTTCCATAGATAATCCAAAGATTCAACATAAACTTTATAGGATTCCATTGCTTCATGATGAGTTTGAAAGCTATTATGTAATGCTTCCGTCTCCTGTGTAAAACAACGGCGGATCGTATCTTTCGCTTCAGTGTCGCTCATCCCAAAAACTTGCGATCGCAACAGCCGGTAAATAGCTGGGTACAGTGCAGCATCGTACCAAAATATACCGTTAACTGCGATTGAACAATGGTAATGGTCTTTTTGGCAACCTCGTATTCCTAAATTTGCAACAACTTTCTCAAATTTTGTCGGGGGTTTGATGCATTGAATCACATCATGGGAGATTATCGTGGAACTGTTGAAATGAAAACTTTCATCCATGAAGTGATAGTAAGAAATTTTTGCCGGTATAGGTGCATTATCTGGATTATTGTGGTTTTGATAGTAATTGCTGAGCTTATGTTGAATTAACTTGCCGTTAAGAGTACGCAAACCCCTTACCGTAAAATATTGACAAGCTAGAAAAGTATTATCTGCCGAAATTAATCCGAAAGCTTGTAGTTGCAGTTTTTTCCATTGAGTTTTGAGAAAGTTAGTATCGGCAAATACCATAGTTTCAGTATATGGTCCGCGCATAGGATAAGTAAATATGCGTTCTCCAAATAGCGTCGATTCAACTTGATGAGAAATTGTTTTGAAAGCGTTGATATGACAGCGTTCCTGGGCTGATTCTAAATCGAGCATATCGCATATTACCCGGAAATCCTCTTGGGCGTAAAGTCCGGCTGCACTAGTTTGATTGAATAGAATAGTTGCTATTTCAGCAGAAATTATTTGGCAATAATAAGCTACCCAGTAAAGTTGATTGAGAATTATTCTTTGACTTTGACTGGCTTGCGTCCACAGAGGTGTACCGTAGAGTAAAGAATATTGTTCGGGGTTCCAGTATTCATCTTTGCAATCATCATAGTTAAAAGCAGCAGCAGCTTTATCTAATAATTCCGTACAGTCTTGTTGTTTGTTACGCTTATAGTTGATTTGCAGTTTACCGTAGACTTTTCTATTTGCTAAAAGCGTATTTTCTTTGGTTTCAATCATATAATTATCGCTTCTTTTTCTATAAAACACATAAGCTTGCTTTTAAAGGTTGAAAGTAACCTTTATTTTCTAAACTATTTATGACGCTAGTTGCATTAGGTAGATGCATTAAGCTGTGCAATTTTTTTAAGCGAATTCCGCTATGATTCTGCGTATCTAATTGTTCAAAAATATTGATTTTTTCTTCTCTAGATAAACTGCCTTTGACTTGTTCGATTGCTTTGACAACACTTTGAGGTCCTACTTGCACCATTTGCAAAAATACTGCCAGTATTTCTGTAATAGTTTCTCTACTCAATTTAGTTAAAGATATTTTTTCAAATAGGGTTACACCAGTCGCATGATGGCGACTTTCATCTTGCAAAAAACTATTAAGCGTAGAACGTAATTGAATATTTTGACAATGCTTTGCAATACTACGATAATGAGTCAAACCCCATCCTTCTAAAACTACTTGAAGTACAAATAATAGTACTTTTTTATCATTACTTTCTACTACTTCTTCTAGTAAATTTAAAAATGGACTGTTGTTTATTTTTGGAACCGGCAAAAAACCGCTAATTTTTGAAAAATGATTAACTTCATCAGCAGCAAATAAACCGTAAAGCATTCTTTCTTCAGTTGTTTCTGCGAGTAAAATCATTTTTGCCATATATCCGACTCCAGCTTTTTCAATGAAATAAGCTTCCTTCAAAATTTCTAAGTTGCAAAGCTGTAAAATCAATCTTTTTTCCGTGGCTGTAGATTCTTGAAAAATGTTGACTTTATGCAAGTTGAAATATTCTTGATTCCAGTAGTTAAGTGGGGTTTCATTTTTTGCGTTTTTTTCGCTTAAAATATCTCCTTGATTATCCAATGCGGCAGATAAAATTCTATTGAGCTTATCTTCTCGATCTATATGAGGTAAATCTAATCTAGCAACAGTATTTTGTTTATTCATGATTTCAACGTTTAAAAAATTACAATTTAATTGTGGGGTAGGCATCCTTGCCTGTCCAAATGTAAAATTTAAATGCACAACAGCCAGTTGTTCTCGTGCAATCAGAATTGATATTTAATTTAAAAATCCGCAGCCCCAACTACGACTTTAATTTTCTGAATTTGGACACACAGAAATAACCATAGGGTGAGAAGTATCTTCAGGAATAGGTTCTTTCGGTAAAAGCATTGGATGTGAATCTTCCTCAGCTTGATTTCTGGTAATTTTATTTCCTGGAACTAAAATCTCAGAATCTTGGTGCAAACAAATATCAGCTTTGTGATGGGAATTTACTCCGCAGGCAGCAAACGTAATTACCAAAAACGAATTGAAAAGCACCGAGGGAACTGTAAGAAATCTTTTCATATTTCAAGATAAAACTCCTATATTTCTTGTAATTGTTGTGCTTATATCAACCTTCAATCCCGTTGTTTCATTTTTAGTAACGTCTGCGGGCAATATTGCCCGCTTCTAATGCTCACTGCAAAGCTGATAATTAAGCAGATGTATATATATTGGCTGTTAAGCTGTCAATCATTTGCTTCTCCTTTAGATTCCACCATTTCTATTTTCTTTTGCCGTTGTCTTTCTTCTTCTTCGTTTACAGGCTCCCAACTACCCCAACGCAAACCTTTTTGTTTTTCTACATTGTGGATAAATTGCAAAATTGCATTATCTGCTTTAGTTGGTGTTTGAAAGTCAAAATTAATCGTTTGAAAAATCTGGGTATCCCCTTTCGCGAAATAGTTTCCTACTAATTTCGTTAGCCACAGCACCACCCTGTTAAACAGCCAACCGAAAACACCGCCACGTTTTTTGGTAACTAAAATAGTTTGCCCTTCTGTTTTCCCTCCTTCAAGCAAACGTAAGGCGAACATAATATGAAAATGCAGAAAATCGGGCCCTATAGTTACTGTACCAATAGTTCCATACCAATAGCACATACTATAAGTAACGGCTTTTTTATAGAAAGGGCGGATTAATTTCATCAAAAATGAATCTTCACCACCCCTAGTAACGTTGTTAAAAACGATGGCATTTTCGTTCAGTTGCTGCTTGCGAAAAACAATCTCTAAAGGTAGATTGTGAACCGTATTGAAATGATGTGCATCAATCGCATTAATCATCACCACATTTGGGTGACAGTTTTTTACGAACCCAGAAGTTATAGCACTATCACATTCAAAATTTTCTAATTCTGGAACAAAAGGCAAAGATTGTGAAGGAGTTTCACCAGTCCAAACCCATACCATGCCGTACTTTTCGGCAACATGCCAGGTTTTCAACTCCAAGGGAAGCCCAGTTCCCAAGCAAGGAACATCAACACAATCACCTTTACTATTAAATTTCCAATTATGGAATAAACAACGCAATCCCTCACCTTCGACTTTGCCTTCTGCAAGATGAGCGCCCATATGGGGACAGTAAGCGTCAAAGCAAACCAGTTTACCGTTGATATCTCGATAAATTGCTAGCTCTCTACCCAGTAACGAAACAGCTCGTACCTGCCCTTTTCGTAGCTTTCTTGCAGGAATAGCCCAGTACCAACCTTCAACGAAACGTCTGGGATGATTAAATATTTGCGTGTAACGATATGAGCTAATATTATTTGATACGACTTTCATGTCATTTTCATTACCGGAATTTCCGGGCTGTAAAGAAGTTGTATGTAAAGGCGCTATATCTAAGATGAAAAGTTTTTAGCATGGTAAAAGCAATCCAACTCAAAACTATTCAACGCCTATATTTCAACCCAACCGCATTTTTTCGATCTAAGCCGGAATTTTTAAGATTGAATTTTTATTTATGCCTTGATTGCTTCTATCTGCAAACCACATTCTACGTCCGGCACGGGTAAGATTTTCTTCACAAATTTCCGTAAAACAGACTAGTTCATCGCCATTTAAATGACCGGGATTAAGCGCCTGAAAATACTGAATGTGCGGATCTCGCAATCTTTGAGCGGGTATACCATGCAAGCCATCGCGCAGTATGTGGGGATGGGGAAAACGCACTACACCGGTTGTGATATTGTAATTTTCGCCAAAACGTTTAACAGCCAAATCCTGCATTAAATATAAAATACGTTCCGGGGTAGGAGTATCGTAACGAGGATAAAACTCTTTCCAAAATAACGGCAAAAAACGATAGGTGCGATAACCGCCAGAAATCAATAGCCAGTAAAGTTTACCCGTACAGTATTCGTTTCGCAGTTGATTTATTGAAGATATCCAACCAGCAGATAGCGCCGAACTAGACCAAGCACTAGGATCTACAATCGTATCTCCCGAAAATACAATGCTGATTTTTTCATCTTCAAAATAGGTATCGTACATTAGCAATGTCGAAAACCCTTTCAATTGATTTGTTTGTTCATCTTTGATTAAAATTACCCAGTTTTTACTATCTAAGTCATTGTTGAATATATCTCTTTTAACTCCTTTAAAATGTTTGCTCAATAGCATAAACATTGCTTCTAAATCTAAATCCGATAATTCTTCAGTCCTAATTAATTCGCTATTCATTTTTTAATAAATCTTTTGTCAGTTCTTATTAATTAATATAGTTATTCTTCTGCCTAATTATTAAATATATGTGTCAGATAGTTATCTGTCCAGGGTCTTAATAAAGCATAAATAGTTTGTTGAATACCCTGTAAGTCTCTAAAACAAAGCCTTTCGCATCTAATACGTTATTTTTTGATGAAAACAAATCTTCTATTACTAAGATGAAATATTGTAAACTACGTTCAACTTCATGCTGCTTCACCCCGATTCATTCGCCTTCAAAAAGCATCTTGGTTATGCCTATTTATTCCTAGTATAAGCGAAGAAAAACGACTATATAATTGGCATAAAAGCGAGGATTAAAACTAATGACTATATAATATTTTTTATGAGTGTAGTAAATCTGATTAGCAGCATCCCAGTCTTAAAGGTTAAATAAGTGAATTCTAGCGACTTGGATATAAAATAAATATTTTAGCTAGTTTTCGGGGGCTTTATTAAACTCTATAAGCTTATGCAGGCAGAGTTTGGTTTGAGTGGTTAATGATAAGTTGGTTAAATCTGGGAAAAATTAGTATTAAAATTTTGGACGTTGCTGATTAAAAGTATGAATAGCCCCCAACCCCCAATTATGGGGGAGAAATATATTTTAAAGTCCCCCAGAATTGGGGGATTTAGGGGGCTGCGATAAGATAGTAATAACAAATTCATATCTCAATTCAGCAACACCAAATTTTGGTATGGGATTTTAGACGTTCGAGGTTCTATTGCGATGCTGGCTAATACAAGCGAACCGTTGTTAATAGGCAAAGTCCAAAAGCTTAGTGGGGTTCCGATTCGGACAATTCGCTATTACGAGACTTTGGGCATTATTAAACCATTAGGAAGAACTGAAAGTGGTTACAGAAAGTTTTCCCAAGATATACTGGCTCGATTATCATTTATCAAACGCGCTCAAAAACTTGGGTTAAGTTTGCAAGAAATCGGTAGTATTCTTCAAGTTTATGACGATGGTGAAGCTCCATGCGATCAAATTCACTATCAACTGGAAAATAAAATATTGGAAATTGAAAAGCAGATTCAAAATTTACAGGTATTACAAAACGAATTAAAGGAATTGCTGTTGGGCTGGAAGAGTGTGTCTAACAAGCCAAGTAATATGATTTGTCCAAATATTCAGAAAAATTGAAATCGGGTTTCTAGTTGCAGCGATCGCCCTACCAAGAAGAAACATGATTTTTTTATTCCTAAATGACTAAACACCCCTACAGCTTAGTGCTTGGTACGCCGATTGATTGTCAACGCCACCGCCCATTTGATTGTTTGCAACTAAATACAACTCCCCGTCTTTACCTCTTACCCATCCGGTAGCTTCCACAATGGCTGGCTTTGAATTCCTCACATCAGAACTAGAAACTTTCTCTCCTTTTTTAGAAGCAGTTCGTAAATCCAACCATAAATTTGCACCCCTTAAAATTGTTGTGGGATTGTGCGGTAAACCACCCCTATTACTAATCAGAAAGTTATTTCCCTGTTGTGCCGCACATCCAGCGCTTACATAATTATCAGCATCAACAACAGTCGCAGGTAAATTATTAACTCCAGAATTGGGATCTATATCGGGAGTATTTAGCTCTACTACACCATTAAATTCTGCGCCTCGGTTGGAACTTGCAGTAATATCGCTTCCGGGAGTTAGTTGAAAACGTTGTGCAATTCCAAAAATACCTTGAGCATTAATAGTTACTTGTCCGCCAAAACCTTCGGTAGCATTCGCGGTAATATCGCTATTTTGGAAACCGACTAAAGTATCGGTATCGATAAAAATATTACCGCCATTGGAACTATTGCGAGCGTTGCTGGTAATGTTGCTTTCTTGGAATAATTGTAGATTTTCAGATTCAATATTGATATTACCCTTATCACCAGCATTAGTACTTGCGGTAATTGTCCCTTGATTTTCCAATAAAATAAAAGGGGAATTAACATTAATATTTCCCGCAGTGCCACTACCAGCCAAACCGCGTAAATTTTCGGGGTCGCTACTGAGGAAATTACTAGCATTAATAGCTGCTCGATCGCGGATAATTAACTTGTCGGTAGTTAAATCTAAATCTCCACCTTCACCGTTGCTTACTACGGCATTTGCTAATAAACCGCTACGACCAAATTCATTTGAGCCAGTTAATTCCACCGAATCGGCTTTAATTTGTAAATTTCCAGCAGTTCCCGAACCTGAGGTACTACTCGATATTTGAGCGCCATTTATAACTCGCAAGCTTCCGGTTTCAATATTCAAGTCACCACCTGTACCTTTACCCGTACCCAAAAAATCTGGTGCTCCTGGTATTTTCTGTACTGCTGTCACAATACTGCTTGGACCTTGCGGTATTCCTCCATTAAGTTCTATATTTTCAGCTTTTATCTTTAAATCTCCTGCTTTCCCAAAGCCAAAAGTACTGGAAAATATCTGGGCAGCATTAGTAAGTTGCAAGCTATCAGTTTTAATAGTTAAAGTTCCACCATTACCAGTTGCTCCTGGTGCTACAGGAGTTGCGATCGCACTTGGTCCAAATGGTGAGAAACCACTCATTTGTATGTCTTTAGCTTTTACGTTCAGTTCTCCAGCATTGCCACTACCAAAAGTACCGCTCGATATTTGACCACCATCTTCTACTTGTAAAATCTTAGTTTCAAGGTTGATTTTACCGCCATTTCCACTTGCTCCAGTGGCAACATCAGCTAATATACTGCTGAAAACTTGATTATTAGGTTGTAAAGCAAAACCTTTCACAGCTATAGATTCCGATGCAAAAATATTTATTTCTCCTCCGGAACCACTACCAAGGGTATCGGAAATAATAACCGAAGCATCTTGAAGACTAATATTTTTACCTTTTATTTGAATGCTTCCACCGCTAGTACCACTAGTATCTATTGAAGCAGCGTTGAACAAATTTATATTACCGTATTCAATTCCTTGAGTTGCTTTTAACTCTAAATTACTATTTTTATTAACTAAAGTAATTTCACCTTGATTTACCGACCATAGCTCAATCTGACCCGCAGGAAAAGTTATATTTCCTCCATCTAGGATTATTTCGTTTCCAATCAGAGCTAAAATTTGATTACTGGAATTCTGATAGTTTAACCCAGAAGGTCGGTTACTTCTATCTATAGAAAAATCTGCTGGGCTTACTTTTAAATTATTACCAGAACCGTTAATATTTATAGAACTATTAGGCTGAGAACCAAGTTGCAAACCTATAGGAACACTGATAGTAAGCAGAGATTGAGATGAAGGATTGATAGCACTAAATTCTGCTCCGTCAGCAAACTTTATTGTTTGAGCAGTTGAACCAATAAACGAACCACCAATATTTAGTATTGCATCTTGACCAAAAATAATTCCTTGGGGATTAATCAGAAATAAATTTGCTGTACTTGGTTTAACCCCATCAATCCAAGTTTGAATTGTACCGTTGATATTAGAAGCCGAGCCACCAGTGACTCGTGTCAGAATATTTTTAATTGCAGCATCATGAGTAAAGCGTGCAGTATCTCCAGATTGGATAGAAAATTCTTGCAAACTGTGGAAGAGATTTACAGCGTTTTCAGGTCTGCTTCCACCAGTAATTTCGTATATTCCACTTTTTAGATTGTTAATTTTAGTCGGTGTAGGTAAAGTTGCATCACCAGTTATTCTGGTTTGAGCTGATACTGGTAACGTTACTGTAATCAACGGAGAAATACCAATCAGTAATAAGAATTGTTTCAACCCGAAAGACCAATCGGAATAAGTGGTAGAGCGCATTTATTTTCTCTCTGTCATAACAGCTTAGATGCTGATATATTTTATTTACTTAAAATTACGCTTGCGACCGAGAAAACCCTGAGAACGATAGATTATCCCGAATAAACCTAATCCCAACAATCCGAATAAAGAGCCAGATTCCGGAGTTGATTTAACTTCTACAGAACTGGAAGTTCCTAAATTCACTTTCTGCCATGACATATGCTGCCATAATCCAGACACATCGGATGTAGTAAATTCTTGGTAATAGCCATTCCAACCCCATTTATAAAATTCATTACTATCTTCTAGCATTCGATTTATTCCTTCATAAAAATCGCTGGAATTTGAATCTGCACGAGCAAATGCGATTCTCTCATTGAGCGAAGTACTAGCTTGAGAATATATATCCTGCCAGAAATTTTCTATAGAATATGCAACGCTTGAACTACTCGAATTCATCAGAAAACCAGTTACATCATCTAACAAATCGAATGGACTAGTATTTGCTTGAGCATCTATATCCCAACCTAAGATATCCATTGCCATGCGGTCGTTAGAAGTCGTTTTTCTCTTTTTCCCCAATCCTAATAATGGGTCCATAATTCCTAGGATATCCCTGTTGTGCTTCCAGTGACTTGCTTGATAGCCATCACCACCTAAATTGCTATCTTCCCCAGAAGAAAAACTAGCGATTTGGCTAATACCTCGGTTATTAGTCATAAAAGGATTACCGCCAATAGATAAGTCAGCAATTCCATTTTTGCCATCTACACTGTGAGTAAATTCTTTACTTGTATCGGAATAACGGTACAAGTCTAGTAGAGTAATACTTTGATTAATTTTTTCAGCATCAATTTTTTGATTGTTGATTTTGCTTTCACTTAAATCGTCTCTAAACTGTGCGTTATCCAAAGAACTTACAAAACCTAAAACATGTCCTAATTCGTGTACTGCCATGCTGAAAAAGTCTAATTTATCTTCAGGGACACCGTAATTTTGAAAATCGTAATTCCAAGAAGATTTTCCACTGAGATTGTTTAAATTACTAATCATCACATAGCCATCCAACTGTGTATCTTGTGCAGATATCAATCCTAAAGCTTTTGCATTCGCACGAGTCATATTAATTTGATTGATTCCTGTGATTTCTTCTCCATTAGCCATCACATGAAAATCTTCTCCTGTTACACCTGTATTGAAACTATTGAAAGCATTAAAATCTGCCTGGGAACGGATGTCTTGCTCAAATTTATTCCGAAAGTTACTGTAATCAAATGACTCCATACCCGGTAATGCTCCCCCGATTACATTTTCGGGTAAATCATTTGTTGCATCAACAGATATGTTTAGAGTTACATCATCTTTTATATAATTAGACCAAAACTTACCGGCCATTTCAAAACCCAAAATTTGTTCTTGGCTAACTTCTGAGCTATAAGTAAAATTAAACTTTAATGCGTTTGTAGCATTAGGTAGAGAAATATCTTCCGAATCATTAATTAATGTATCTATATTTAAGTTGGGTAAACGGGAAAGATAATCAATGTATGAGTCAGCCTCTGTTTTCGTTATTTCTGATAAGACATTCGATGGAGTTGTTGATTGAATGCTAGGTAAAATATCAGGTAAATTACTATATTGATAGTTAAAATCTGTTGTAAGTATTTCTGTCTCAGTTTCCGAATCGATATTAAATGAATCTAAATCTAAATCTAACGATAAATTTGAAAACTCTATTTCTGTGTCTATATCCACAGATTTATTAATCTCAAAGCCAAATGCTGTTACAGGAGAAATGATAGCCACTAATGCAGTACTGATAGAAAACAATGTTCGCAAAATAAACTTATTTGCAGAGAACAGTTTATGATTGCCATTTCTGAAATTATTAGTTTTCATTTTTCCCAGTTTATTAGTAGATGTATCTGTTTGATTAATATCTAAACTAGAGCATCGGAGATAGCTTAAAAACCAAGAAATTACTTAATAAACAGCTTTATTTAAGATTTTTAGACAAAATTTATAATTTTGCAAAAAATATTTTTTTGTAATGTTATTTCTGTAAAGTTAATTTAAAACAAGTAGGTAAATGTATGATTATTTACAAGCAATTTTTAAAAATTAATTTTAACTGTTTTGAATAATATATTTTAAAATAAAAATGAAGCTTTAATTATTAGTATATTTACTGTATATCCACATAAAAATGTAACGAATCGGATATATTTTATTTTCAACTGTCAAATAACTAAAGGTAAACGGTAGAGCACAATGCTATTTTTACTTTCTTGAGTTAAGCCTTTTAAATGTTAATGTATTTGTCATCTTTCTTGCGATAGAGACAATTATGAGCGCGTGAAATAATTCCAAACAAACTTAATCCCAGCAACCCCAGTAAAGAAGTAGGTTCGGGAGTTGATTTGATATCCACAGAACTTGTTGTATCAAAATCCATTTTTTGGAAAGCTACATTTTGCCAAAAACCGTCTTGTTCAAGTTCCTTGTGAGATTGCCAATAACCATTCCAGCCCCACCAATAACCATTCCAACCCCACTTATAGCCATTCCAGCCCCACTTGTAAATTTGACCGCTTTCTCGAATCATTTCGCTTAGTAATTCACCCCGGTCATCTTTATTGTCTCCATCCTCATCTATCCACTCGGATGGTGTAAGGGAAATCCCAGATTTTTGTAAAAGTTCTATCTGTGCATCGTTGTACAAAGCTGTAATATCAACATTCCCCTGCTGTACATCCCAACCCAATACATCCATTGCAGTCAAATCCAGATTTGTAACTTGTCTCCTTTGTCCTATACCGAGAGTGGGGTCCATAATACCTAAAATATTACTTTGTTGTTTCCAATGACTTGATTGATATCCATCACCCCCTAATAGCTCATCATCTTCTCCTGTGGAAAATTCAGCCATATTTGTTTTTCCCCTATCAATAGAGAAGAAAGGATTTCCACCAACTGAGACATCAGCCATTCCTAGTTTTTTATCTGCTGTCTTATGAGATGAAGTACTTCGATCGGAATAGCGGAATAAATCAAGAAGAGTTACATGTCCCTGTGCTTTATCAGCTTTGACTTTTTTACCTCTTCCTCTTTCTTGTTTGACAGCATTCATCCATCCTGGATCGTCTCCAGAGCTTACAAAGCCAAGAGTATGTCCTAGCTCGTGTACGGCCATACTAAATAAGTCTAAAGTACCTTCAGCAATATTATTGCTTTGATAATTTTGATTCCAAGATAACTGTGCTGTTAAGTTGCTAAGGTCGCTAATCAAGATATAACCATCTAAACCTGCATCATCTGCCGATATTTTTCCTAAAGCTTTAGCGCTAGCACGGGTGAGGTTGACTTCCTTCATGTTTTTAAATACAGTTCCATCAGCCATGATGCTATATTTGTTACCATCTTTATCTGTGTTGATACTATTCAAAGCATTTTCATCTGCTATTGAGGTGATATCTTCTGCAAAAGCGCTTCGGAAGTCTCGGTGATGTTGGAATTGCGTCATTCCCGGTAGCGCCCCACCAATCACATTCTCGGGTAACATGCCGGTTGACTCGACAAATATATTTAGAGTTACATCATCTGTCAAATGATTTGACCAATACTTACCAGCCATCTCGAAACCAAGCATTTGCTCGTAAGTCGTTCCAGGTGCATAGCTGAAATTAAACTTTAATGCTTGTGCAGGTGAGTTAGTTATAACTAATGCGGTGCTGACTGAAAGTAAAGCCTGCAAAAACAACTTTCTTTTTGAAAATAAGTTATTAATATTATTTTTCGATTTTTCAGTTTTCATCTTATCTTTAATTTTGAGTATCTTTTGAAACTTGTATATAAGTAATTAAACAAAATTAATTACACATTGTCCGAAGCGAGTGAAACGGAGTGAAACGTTAGCGTTCACGAAGTGAGTCGTTAGACTAAGCGTCTCCCGGAGGGAGAGAGCAACCGCAAGGGCTGGGATTACTACCCTTCGGGAACACATAAAGGTGAACGCGCAGCGAATAATGACGGTAAATATTTTTGTTCACCTACTTATCTCTAAGTTAGAAAATAAGATGTTGATTTCATAACCCAGAAACTACCTACAAAGAGCTATTTTTGACAAAATTAATTGAGATTTTACAATTTATTGAATATTGCTTTTTATGTTGGAGTATGTATAAATTTGTTTGTCGAACAAGCGGGTATACAATTGTTTCCCGTTCTGATGTCAGTAAAGATGATATTTGATAAAAGCGATACAAGTATTTAAATAATAATTTTCAATATTAATTATTTATAGGACTTACGCAACCGACACATTTTTCTTGTAGGGTGCTGTGACACTTTAAGTAACTGTGAACGTAGTAACAATGTTTTCAGTGTCACGCACCAAATGGGCATTGTGACAATTGCGGCCATTCCTGATTTAATTAACCTTATCAAGGTATTAAAAATATCTGAATTCTTGCGGCAATTTTTTTAAAGCCGCTTTTGAGAAAGTCGTGTTTTCACAAATCTAAAGATAATCCAGACGGGTTTTTTAGTCGAAATAATCTTGGATCTAAGAGAAAATTTCGACGTATACGCTCTATTACACCCAAATCGCGTTACAATGTTGCCAGTTTGGCTGACGACATAAGTTAAGTGCATCTACATTTAACATCAGGACTGCATCTTAATACCGCAATTCATTTCTACATGATGGCAACTTAATATTGCTATTGCTGCTTCTCTCCAAATTTTACGAACAGGCAGTTTTGTTGTCTTCTCCTACGGTAACTACCTTTACAGCTATTCCCCCCAGATTTATCCGCAATAATTGCGATTTTGATAGAAAAACCCTCGAAATGGGCAAACTAAGATTACAAAACAATTAAATATTTTTGTATTTCTGACTTAGGTAAAGTTTTAAGTTAATAAATCTCTCATTGCTGGCAACAATTTGATTAACAAAATCTAATTGCTAAGTACACATCCTGCGGTAATGTCAGACATCTGGTTTCTCTAGGTTTATCGATAATTGTGTCGGTATAAGTAAGCTTTATCTATCGATATAAAAGATGCTCATATGTAAAGTTCTAATTCAGGAAAAATCTATATATTATGCACGACTTAACCAAGTTTACTCTTAGAGATATGTCTGAGTGCGGTTTAGCGCTACGACAAATCGCACAGAAAGCTAATTGCATGGAAGATGCTAGTAATTTAATTATCAAATATTTTCACGAAAATTTTATTAATCAAGAGACTAAAGAAAAATCCTGTATTCTCGTGCGTTTTTTCAAAACCCATGCTTACGGAAAACTAACTCCGGAATTAAAACAACATGTGCGAGATATATTAGGCAACGATATTAATGAAAGTCAAATAGCAGATAATTTAAAATGCTTAACTTTACTTGCGACTGCTGGTGAATTACCAGACTGGAATTCTCGTCATACATCTTTAGGGCACAAAGCAATACCACTTACAAATGAGGATGCTATACATAGCATACCGATGATTTCTCAATTAATTACACAATTAGGATTAAATCCGGGAACAATTTTACAGCCAGCGACTGATTTATTGATGGATAGCGAACAGCGGATGTATAACGTATTTTATATTAAAAATGCTTTGGGTAGCCCGTATATCCCGGCTCAGGATTCATTTGTAATTCCATTTGGAGTCAAATCTGTGATTGGATTTGGCGGATTATTACCCTCTGGTAATATGTTTACAATATTGATGTTTTTAAAAGTAGTCGTTTCGCAAACAATCATAGAATTAATACGTCCTTTGGCATTGAACATCAAAACAGCAATTATATCTTTCGATGAGAGAAAAGTCTTTAATAAATGTCGTTCAGTTGCAATAGAAGAAAAAAATATCTTACAAAACCTTAATTCCCAAATTGCTACTTTAAATCAATTATTAAATGTTTCCGAACAATCTACTATAACTCAATCAGATCGTTTAGAAACAGCTATAACTAATTTAGAAGAAACATTGAGTCAGCTTAAAAAAACTCAGATTCAGCTTGTGCATAATGAAAAAATGTCTAGTTTGGGTCAAATGGTAGCAGGTATTGCCCACGAAATTAATAATCCTGTTAACTTTGTTCATGCAAATCTGAGTTATGTAGAAGAATACAGTCAAGCTCTACTTAAATTAATTGAAGTATATCAAGAGCAATATCCCAATCCCCTAGAAAAAACTCAGTCGGATATCGACTTTGAAGAGCTAGATTTTATCAAAAAAGATTTTACTAAAATCGTTGACTCAATGAAAGTAGGTACCGAACGCATTCAAGGAATTATTACCTCGTTGAGAGTTTTTTCTCGCCTAGACGAAGCTGAAATTAAACAAGTAGATATTCATGAAGGTATTGATAGTACTTTGATGATTTTGCAAAGTCGTTTAAAGTCTCAAACTAATCAAAAATCAATTGAAGTGATTAAAAAATATGGTAGTTTACCAGAAATAAATTGTTATCCCGGTCAACTAAATCAGGTTTTTATGAATATTTTAACTAATGCAATCGATGCTTTAGAAGAACAGATAAGTAATAAAGTATGGGCAGCCGAGGATATAAGTTATAAAAATAAATATCAGCAAGACAAAGATATTTTTAGACCTTTTCAAATTCGTATCACCACTACAGCTATAGATAATCAATGGATATCTGTTAGCATTTCTGATAATGGTAAGGGGATTGCCGATGAAGTACTCAGTAAGTTATTTGACCCCTTTTTTACAACTAAAGAAGTTGGCAAAGGAACGGGATTGGGATTATCTATCAGCCATCAAATTGTCGTAGAAAAACATGGTGGAAAACTTACCTGTAATTCTACACTTGGACAAGGTACGGAATTTATAATTATGCTTCCGATTAATATCATGTTCGGATAAACATTTGTCATTTCCTAATCAAATAAGATATTAAATAAGACGGGTAGAAGCACCCGTCTCACAAAGATTTTGATAATTTTTACTACTGAATATGCCTGCTTTATTGTGACAGTTTCATTTTTAATCTTGCATTCAAAGTTGGCGGTTTACTTTCCCAAAGACGTACTGTTTTATCAAAACCACCACTAGCAAGCATTTTTCCATCAGGGCTAAAAGCAAGGGAACTTACCCAATCTGAATGCCCATAAAGCTGACTCAACAAATTACCCGTACTCAAATCCCAGATTTTTATTCCGTCTTTACCACCGCTAGCAAGAGTTTTGCCATCTGGATTAACCGCGATCGCAATTACTGAGTTAATATGTCCGTTAAAAGTTTGCTGTACTTCCCCAGAATTAAAGTCCCACATTTTGACGCTGCGATCGCGGCTAGCGCTGATAACATGATTTCCATCGGGAGTAAATTCTATGGCTGTAACTTCCCTCTTGTGAGCTTTGAATCCGCGAATTAATCTCCCAGACTGTAAATCCCATAATTTTACAACCCCTTTATGATCGCCACTTACTAATGTTCTACCATCAGGGCTAATAGCTACCGTGTGAATTAAATTATCAAACTTTGTTATTGTGCCTAATGGACGTTGTTGCAATAAATCCCATACCCGGATTCCATCTAAAGCGCCGCTGATAAGAACTTTACTGTCTGGAGTTACTGCTAATGAAAGTACGTTACTTCTATGTGCCCGGAAGGAACGAATAAATTTGTAATTTTCTAAACTCCAAATATTGACGGAATTGTCGGTGCTACAGCTGACTAAATGTTTACCATCTGGCGAAATTAATAAAGATTGTATAGATTCTTGATGGGCTTTGCTAATCTCACCCAAGCGTTTTCTCTTTTTTAAATTCCATAAGCGAATAATACCATCGTTATTAGAACCACCACTGACAAGCATTCTACCGTCGGGACTAAAAGTTACAGATTTAACGGCTCCTTTATGCCCTTTAAATGTATGGCTTAATTGAGGATTGGTAAAATTATTGGCAGCAACTGACTTTACTGTTACCTCAGAAGCGGCAGGTGTGGTTAATGCTAACTGCGTAATACTTGTAAATCCTGCTGCACCAATTAATACAGCACAGATTTTTTTTACTACAAATATTTTAGATACAGCTAAATTAGTCAAGTTAGGCTTTATAAACTTAGGCTTTATAAAATAATGACGAACAATTTTCATAGTTGGCAATTCTAAGCAAATACTCTTAAAAAGCATAAAGGAGGGTTGCCCCTCCTTGAAATCTATTTTGCCCCTTACATTCAGGCTTTGCCAATAGACAAGTATTTTCAATAATTGATATTTTTTTCTAAATAATCCTAAAGACGTTATAGTACAACGCCTCCAGATTATTTTACCAAGTATTTTTTCGGTTTAAAGCCCCGAAGTTTCTTTAAGCGGGGGAACCCCGCCAACGAACTTCTCTTCGGATTCATCCGTGGACTATACTCTGTTAAAGCCCCTAAATTCCATTTATGGGGAATTAATTACGAATTACGAATTACGAATTACGAATTATACTTACAAATCCCCCATTAAGCTTATTTATTACTGAGGCGGCTTCTTCTTATTTATACTCAGCATTGGCAAAGATGAATTGGATGAATTAGTAGGTAGATACAGTTGTTTAACTGATTCATCCGCATTTTGCAAATCGGGGCGTTGCTGAATTCGCAACCACCTTATAATTAAAGCTGTTCCAGCAGTTCCTAAGCCAAAAATAAACAATGCCCAGCTGTCATCTAATCCGCCTATAAGCGCATCCACTATTCCCATGGTGATTAATATGGTAATTAGCGGTTCTTTACGGTAGGCTGATTTTACAATACGAGGAAATACAGCATTCATAATAGCGTGTTTTCAGTTCCCCTTTAGTATATTTTTACTAATATAACGATATGGCATATAAGCGCTTTATATGAAAGCATCAATACTATTATAATTTTATTCAATCTGCAAGGGAGGAATTCCTCAAATTGAATGAAAGTTTAGATTTTTGAAGTTAAGTTATTATGCCTCACGCTTATATTTTATTGCAAGTTTAGAATAACACTTTCAAGAAACCTTGTTAGCTATTAATAGAAATTTATCAAAAATAAATTGTACCTTTATAAATCTGGTTCTAGTACCTATGTCTCTAAAATTTAAATCGTGGCGAATGCTAGTAGTCTAGCAATGAAACTATGGGGAGTGAATAAGGAGATAACGAAGTTTTTTCTCCCCCTCTCCCCTCTCTCTAGCTTTACCGGGCAATCTTGGCTGGTTCGAGTTAGGCTAGTAAGTTAAACAGTGCCATACAAATAGGAACGGGGAATGGAAAACATCCTGTCTACCATGAAAAAGTATAAGTTCCTGGTTTTACTAATCAAAAAAATGAGATGTATATATAGCTTCCACAAAAATACATCCGCCTTCAAATCTACCCAATTTATTAGGATTCCCCGTTCCTTTCTAAAAAATATAACCCAAACTTTTGATATTTCTGCTCAAAACTATCTTAGTCCCAACCACGCTAAAACACCTTGATTGGTAATACATTCTATTGCCACTATAATCGCAAAACCAATCATCGCGGCTCTACCATTCAAACGTTCCGCATATTCATTAAAGCCCAGCTTTGGTTCTTCTAAGTTGGGTGTCACGGTTGGCTGCGGTTGTTGTGCTGTCATTGGGAATAACTCCTGATAATGAAAATTACTACGAGAATACTAAATTGTAGATTCCGATTGCACTACTTGAACCACTTAGATTTAAAATCAAGCTTGTTCAACTACTTTTTACAAAATTTTACTATTTTTTACATGACGTAACAAGAAGAATTGATAGTCAAAAAGGTCGATGCAAAGGTTATGACAGAGAATTTAAGCGATTAAACCCGCAATTGGTATTAATTAATTCAGCATGGCTGCTGTTTAATTGACAGACTACATTAAAAGCAATGTTAAAGCAGTAAATTTATTTAGGGGCAGTACATGGAAATCGGTGTTCCCAAGGAAACGAAAGATAGAGAGTTTCGAGTAGGGTTGAGTCCTTCGAGCGTCAGAGTTTTAAAAGAAGCTGGTCATAATATCTTTGTAGAAACCCAGGCTGGTGTAGGTGGTGGGTTTACAGATAACGATTACATGAGTGCCGGAGCATCAATTGTTACTACTTCCCAAGAAGCTTGGAATCGTGAATTAATTGTAAAAGTAAAAGAACCCCTAAAGGAAGAATATAAATTTTTGCAAAAAGGGCAATTACTATTTACTTATTTACATTTAGCAGCAGATAGGAAATTAACCGAGCATTTGATTGATTGTGGAGTAACGGCGATCGCCTACGAAACAGTAGAGCAAGCGGGAGCAAATAAATTGCCTTTGCTTACTCCTATGAGTATAATTGCCGGTCGTCTTTCGGTACAGTTTGGTGCTAGATACCTTGAGAGTCAACAAGGTGGTAGAGGTGTACTTTTAGGTGGAGTTCCCGGAGTCAAGCCGGGTAAAGTAGTAATTTTAGGTGGTGGTGTGGTTGGTACCGAAGCCGCGAAAATTGCTGTGGGTATGGGTGCTACAGTCCAAATTTTGGATATCAATGTCGAACGCTTATCTTATTTAGAGACTTTATTTGGTTCCAGAGTTGAACTGCTTTATAGTAATTCTGCTTATATTGAAGAAGTTGTTCCCAATAGTGATTTACTTATAGGCGCAGTTTTAGTTTTAGGAAGACGAGCACCTACTTTAGTATCTCGTGAATTAGTCAAAAAAATGAAGCCCGGTACGGTAATTGTAGATGTTGCCGTCGATCAAGGTGGATGTATCGAAACTTTGCACCCTACATCTCATACAAATCCGGTTTATGAAGCAGAAGGAGTGTTGCACTATGGAGTACCAAATATGCCAGGAGCCGTACCTTGGAGTGCAACTCAAGCTTTAAATAATTCTACATTGCCTTATGTACGGCAGTTAGCGAATCAAGGCGTGAAAGCATTAATTAATAATTCAGCATTAGCTAAAGGATTGAACGTAAACCATCACAAAATTGTACATCCAGCAGTACAGGAAGTATTTCCAGATCTAGTTTGATTCAGTAAATATTTATATTCGGGTGTGCTACGGCTTCAAATTCATTCGTTTAAAACCAATAATTTGACATTGCCGTAACGCGCCATCTTGTTTATTCTTATATCCTTCCTACATTCCTTACCCTATCGAGCAAACCAAAATTGCTTGGTGATGCAAAGGAGGGGGAAGAAAACCCGTAAAGTTGACTTGATGCAGAACCTTGCTAATTCTTCTTGTGATTTAATCTCCTTAATTGGGAAATCTAGAAGTAGAAGTCAAGCTCAAGCAATTCATAATAATGCTGAAGACGGGAGAAATTCTACAAGAGCGCTATCAAATTCAGGAAAAACTTGGAAACAATATTGCCCATGAAGTTTGGTTGGCAAAGGATATAAAAATTAAGCCTACCGAATCTGTTGTTGTAAAAGTTTTGTCAACACGAGGAGCTACTCAATGGGAGGAGTTCAAATTATTTGAAAGAGAAGCCAAGATATTAAAACAACTCAACCATCCTTATATTCCCAGATATCTCGATTACTTCCCACTAAATGAATCAATCAAAGGTTTTGTCTTAGTTCAAGAATATATTCCTGGAAACTCTTTTAAGGATTTAATTTTACAAGAAAAGCGATTTACTGAATCTCAAATTAAAGAAATTGCCAAGAATGTTTTAAATATCCTAATTTATTTACATGAATTAAATCCACCAGTTTTACATCGCGATATTAAACCAAGTAATTTGATTTGCGGTAAAGATGGACATATATATTTAATTGATTTCGGAGCAGTACAGTATAGAGCAGCAGTTGAAGGAAGTACGTTTACTGTTGTTGGAACTTACGGTTATACACCAATAGAACAATTTGGTGGTAGAGCAGTTGCTGCTTCGGATATTTATGCTTTGGGAACTACTTTAATTCATTTACTTACAGGAATACCACCAGCAGATTTACCACAGGAAGATTTTAAAATTCAATTTGCAGATAGAGTAAACTTAAGTCCCAATTTAGTTAGATGGTTGAGAAAAGCTATTGAACCCGATTTAAAGAAACGTTTTGATACTGCTAAAACAGCTTTAAAAGAACTGCAATCGGGTATATTTAATGATGATAATAGTTCTATTCAGCTTAGTCAAAAATCATATTATGCAAAAGACATCGTACCATCAAAAACTAATGTTGAGTTAGAAAAATCATTAGATAAATTGACAATTACATATCCATCGATTGAAGTTAATTATATATATTTATTGGTAGCAATATTTTATATTATTGGTGCATCAATAATATCTATATTTTTTGGATTAAGTGCTGCATTTTTCCTATTATTAAGTTCTTGTGGTACATTTTATATGATACCCGAGCCTCGAGACCGTCTTCTTTTTCATAACAATTTATTTGAAATTTATGAGCATAATAAACTTATCGGTGGAGGTAGTATAACAGAAATTGAAGATGTAAATTCATCTAGTGATAATTTCACAATAGAAAGCTGGTTTATCTCAATAAAAACACAAAAACAAAGATACGCTTTTGGTCATGGATTAACTAAAGCTGAGTCTATTTGGTTGGTACAAGAAATTAAAAATTGGTTGGAACAAAATTAATTAGGACTTAGGCAACAACAAGGATAAATCAAGTATTTCAGCCGTTTAGATCCCCCCAACCCCCCTTTAAAAGGGGGGCTTTTTGTTTAACAGACAATTAATGTAGAGACGTAGCACTGCTACGTCTCCTAACATCACGCGAACAACACAACTATCTATCAACTATCAATCAAACATCAACCAAATACAACGCTCTCGTTTACATCCAATCCAGTCACACCGTTAAGCATTGCCAAAGTATTTCCGCCAAATGCAACTTTAGTACTACCATCCATTTCAGTTAATTCCAAAGTACTAACATCAATTCCCAAACTTGCACTACCCAAAATACCAATTACATCGGTACCTGCTTCAAAATCAACGATGGTATTTGCAGCTTCGGCAATTTCTCCAGCAACAATCCAGAATTGATCTGAACCTGTACCACCAGAGATGATATTATCACCGCCGGATGCAAAGAATTTATCGTCACCTGCACCACCAAGTACGCGGTTTTGATTTCCTAAGTAAATTACATCATCGCCGCTTCCAGCATCAACGCGGTTGTTACTTCCACCGAATGCTAAATCGATTTCGTCGTCTCCAGCGCCAGTAAATACGCTGTTTCGAGTACCTTTAAAATCAATTCCAGCAACTAAAATATCATCTTCAGCAGTTCCTGAAACTAATTTTGTTTCTTGTGCTGCCTCTGCTGCTTCTTGAGGTGTCATACCGAACAGCGTTTCGTACATAATATCGTAAATTCCGGTATTATCTACGGTGCTGGGTAATTTATCGGCGTTTAATCCGTAGGTTTTAGAGACAATGCTACCGGGAACATCGGGAGTTCCCACCCAAGCAATACCGAAGTCACCCATTTCCCCGTCGAGACTATCTTTGGCTGAAAATGGTACCCAAGGATTTTCCTCGCTTGCTGTACTTCCATCAACACCATCGAGGTAATTAACGGTGTCTCTTTCAGTAGTTGGATTAACGGTGATAAAAGGAACTTCGGGCTGAGAAGATAATTCTGGATTTTCCTCATCAAAATTACCTTCGGGACGGTCGTAAGGTTTGAATTGAAACACCTCTAAACCACCACCATCGCTATCTGCGGCGGTAACTAAAAGCGTGTTGGGGTCTTGATTGTCGATGTAATCGATTGCTTCCCCAATGGCTGCATCTGCACGACGCATGGCTTCAATTGTACCGCTAGCATTGTTGTTATTACCGAAGTTATCAGTACCTTCTTCCTCAACTACAGCAAAGAAACCGTCGGGGTCTTTTTCGATGATTTTTAAAGATGCATCGAGCATCTCTGCTACGGTGGGTGCTGTCTCAACGTATAAAGGGAATGGTGTATCGGTATTTAAACCAAGTTCTTCTTCTGTGCGATCGTCAAAGGTATCGTCGGCAGAAAACACACCAAGCAGCTTTTCCGGGGGAGTATCGCTATTGACAGCTTCGTTCATCTGGTCTTCGGTATATACCACGGTGTAACCCAAAGACTCAGCTAGTTCAATCAAATTTATGCTGGGACGACGCTCGGGACGGGTTTCTGATGCGTCTAGTTCTGGTGTGACGTGGAATCCTGTGGTACCGATGGGTAGCATATACAACTCACCACCACCCATAATTACATCGGTTCCCGAACGGATTACCTGTTCGATGATTTCGGCAGCTTTATCGCGAGCGCGGATATCGTCACCGTCACGGTTAGTAGTTGCAGCAGCAAAAGCAGCGGTTCCCGGTTCTCCTAAGTCTCCAGATTGAATCAGAGCGGTGGCTTTCCCGGCTGCAATTGCTTCTTCTAATATCGTAAATCCGGTTTTACCAGAAGCAGGAGTTATCTGATTATTATTCTTATCTAAACCAAAGGATTCGTTAAATACCTTGACTCCGTTGGCGTGAGTTACCGCTCCCCCGTTGGAAGTACCTGTTAACCGGTCTTCCATATGTCCCAGATATACACCTGCATTGGACATTTTATCCCAATTGAGCCGTCCATCGGGACCTTGATCGATGTCTCGCAGTGCCATGAAATGGGAAGGGCTGGTACCGTCTGGATGAATAAAGATGACGTTCCCTGTATCTTTTGTGGCTTCCGGTGCTGGTGTCGGTGCGGGGACGCGGGATTCAAGTTCGGTGTCGAATAAGGTTTCATACATCAACTCATATATCCCGGTATTGTCTACCGTAGAAGGGAGTTTATCGGCATTCAACCCTGAAGCTTTAGAAACAATCGAGCCGGGAAAATCAGGAGTACCAACCCAACCGATACCGAAGTTAAATACATCTCCATTAGCATCTGGTGCAGCAGTAAATGGTAAGGTATCGGCTCCATCTACACCGTCAAGAGGAACCGGACGAGGTTCGGTAGTAGGATTTTGGTTGATGGTTCCTACAGGTTCTCCCAATTCGCGGGGGTCCCGCACTTCTAAACCACCGGCATCGCTATCAGCAGCAGTTATTACCAGTGTATTGGGATATTTATCAACAAATTCAAGGGCTTCTCCAATTGCTGCATCACTGCGAATCATTGCTTCGAGGGTACCCGAAGCATTGTTATTATTACCAAAGTTGTCGGTTGCTTCTTCTTCAACAATAGCGATGGAACCATTATCAAAGTTGGGATGCTGCTCCATCAACTGCTGAGTAACTTCGAGCATCTCGGCAATAGTGGGAGCAGTTTCCAGATATAAAGGTAGTCCTCTTTCCTCTAAAACCTCTTCTGGACGGTCGTTAAAGGTATGGATAGGAGCGAATACACCCAAAACTTTTTGAGGTGGTTCTGGATATTTTGAGGGATCGAGCAAATCGTTAAGTTCTTGCTCGGTATAAACTACCGTGTAACCGTTATTCTTAGCTAATTCGATTAAATTCTCATCCGGACGCTGCAAGCGGGAGCCAAGTTCATCTAGTTCTTCAGCACTACCGTGGAAACCTTTGGTACCTTCTGGTAACAGAGTAACTTCACCACCACCGAGGATAAAATTAACTCCAGATTCAATTACTTGTTTGCTAATATCACCAGTTCTTCCACGGGGAGGAGTGCGATTTCCCTCTTCATCAATAGTCTCACCAACTTGGGCTACAAATGCAGCTGTACCGGGTTCGTAAATAGCCCCAGATTGTACCAGAGCAGTGACTTTACCAGCATCTACTGCTTCCTGAACGATAGTTTTACCCACGTTACCAGAGAGCGGCACAATCTCAGAACCATCTTCTTCTAAACCAAAAGACTCAGCATAGACTTTCGCACCAGTTGCGTGGGTAACAGCACCACCGTTGGAAGTTGCACCAAGCTGGTCTTCCATATGACCTAGGTACACACCAGCATTATCTAACTTATCCCAATTCAACCTGCCATCGGGACCTTCTTGAACAAATCTGGCGATCGCATAGTGAGATGGACTGGTTCCATCTGGGTGAACGAAAATAACGTGATTACCGCTAGTCATATTTTTTATAAAATCCCTTTTAGTTTTTACTTAGCTTGACAACAAATAACTATTAATTAATGTCATTAGGCTTACAACTATAAAGATATATAAAAACAGTTTTTAAGTTTTTATAATTGGGTTAATAATGAGTTAAATTTCAGTAAATTGATAATTTTATCTATTAGATATATTTTTATTTTTTATTGCTTAATGAGCATCTTTTGAGAGGTTATAATAATTTATATCGTGAATAAAGAATATGCTACTGCTCCTTGTAAAAGCCGTAAGCACAGTTGCTCAACGACTTTCTTTAAGACAATTTAACAGATATGGCGAATTTATCAAGGTCAAGTAATAATTTAAAGTTATAAAAACCTTTATATAATATTGGGCTTAATATTCAAAAAATCTATAGATATTATCAAAAAAATAATTAGTTAATAAAAAATTTAATTGATTATTTTTTAGTATTTTTGTAGTAAAAAGACAGATAGATATCATATTTTTTAGAGACGTAGCACTGCTACGTCTCCACAATCATCCGACAACGCAACTATCAATCAAATATCAAGCAAACACAACGCTCTCACCAACATCCAAACCAGTAACACCGTTAAGCATTGCTAAAGTATTTTCACCAAATGCAACTTTAGTACTACCATCCATTTCAGTTAATTCCAAAGTACTTGCATCAATTCCCAAACTTGCACTACCCAAAATACCAATTACATCGGTACCTGCTTCAAAATCAACAATGATATTTGCAGCTTCGGCAATTTCTCCGGTGACAATCCAGAATTGATCTGCACCTTCACCACCAGAGATGATATTACCACCACCGGTTGCAAAGAATTTATCGTCACCTCCACCACCAAGTACGCGGTTTTGGCTGCTCAAATAAATTACATCATTGCCGCTTCCAGCATCAACGCGGTTTTTACCTTCACCACTGAATGCTAAATCAATTTCATCATCTCCAGCACCAGCAAAAACAGTATCACCAGTTCCTTTGAAGTCAATACCTGCAATTAAAGTGTCGCCTTCTACTGTTCCGGAGACTAAAGTAGGTGCATTATTACCCGAACCAGAGCTAGGTGTATCAGGTGTATTTTTGTTTTCAAAAGCAGCAAATTGAGCTTGTGCTATATGAACTTGATCGATTAAACCCTCAACTCCTGGTACGTCAAAGCCATATTGCTCGAAACCTTTACCTACAGAATCATCTAGAAATTCACTGCCCGCACCTTGATAGTAAACGGGAACTGGAATTGTTGTGTGGTGCGACCAGCCTACCTTAACATCAGGATTGCTACCCCAATAATGTCCGGATGCGTCTGGATCGAGGTTATCAACTTTTCGCGGTTCTTCTAGAGCTACACCAGCTTGGTCAACTTCGGTAGCTAAAACGTTACCGTTGTCATCAACAGCAGTGGTAAGAGCTTCTGCACCAAACTCGCGCAATAGTTCGGGGAAGTCTTCGTTAAGAGTCAAATAGTGGTCGTGGTCGGCAGTAACAATCAGCAAGTTTTCTTCATAACCGCCATTTTCTTCAATCCAATCCTGAACAACTTCTACCGAATCGGCAAAATCCAAAGTTGCACCAATCATATTGTCTAGGTTGTTGTCGTGAGCAGCCCAGTCAATATCACCACCTTCGATGGAAACCCAAAAACCATCTTCGTCATCTCCGAGTACATCTAAAGCGGCAGTTGTCAACTGAGCTAAAGTTGGATTTGCATCTTGCTCGGAAGCAATAAACTGTTCGTCAGTTTCTCCCTCTTCTAAAGGACGTACCGCATCCAAACGACTGCTTAAACCAGTGTTGCTATAGTCGCCATTTGCAGTACTCCAAGGTAAGTTACCACCTTGTCCCCTTGCTCCATACAGACCAAATAATTTTTCCCCTTGTTCAACGTCTATTTCTGAAGCAACTTCTGCTAAAGTCTGTGCAGCATTTTCACCACGCTCGGTAAAAGTGTAAACAGTTTCACCGTTACGAAGTTTTTCTAAAGTCTCCAAATCCATGTAGCGTTCGTCACCGCGACCATCTGGATGTCCTCCAGCCAGAATTAATTCAGGTTGAGATTCATTAAGTATTTGGAAAAGAATATTATCGTCTTCAATGGGGATTTTATTGCCATTTTCATCTAATTCAAATACGGGTTCGCCTTCATGACTACCGTCACCATGTTCTTCGTGGAGGGGTACGCCGTTTTCATCCAAAGCGACTTTATTATTTGTAACTCTGGAAGTTTCAGTTAGCTTATTACGCTGACTGACATGACCCAGAGCAGAACCGGGAGTAGCGTGATTGAAAGGAACCGAACTGACAACACCAAAAGATTTACCTAATTCCCTAGCTTTTTCACCAATGGTTTGAATATCATCTTCATAGATATCAACACCAATCGCACCGGAGTAGCTTTTAACTCCCGAATATAAAGTAGTTGCGGTATTTGCTGAATCGGGGAAAAGGTTTTTGGGGTAGTCGGGGTCTTCATCCTTCAACCAAGGTAAATCGCGACCTTTGGTAGTGTCGTAAGCGTTGAGGAATCCACCGACTTGTACTAGTTCACCATCTTCGTTTTCTGCAAATATTGGTCTTTCATCAAAGTTGGGGTCAAACTCGCCTAAAATTGGGGCAATACTGCCTTCACGCAGTTCTGGAAAGAAACCGATTACTTGGGCTGGCTCAAACTCCCCGTCAGCATTTTCACCGGGCAAACTTTCTTGTTCAAACCCTTCACGAACAACTGCAACACCAGTTTCACGCTCAAGAGTATCGCCTTTTAATGCAGAATTGCTTTTGTCTCCATCGATATAGGTTCCGCTAGTGGTTGCGATCGCATACTTATCTAATTCCTGGAAGCTTAAGCCTGTACCCTTACCTTCAGTATAAAAATCGGTGAGAGTTGCACCAGTTTTACCTTGAGTAATTTGTTTTTGAATCGCCGCAGCACGAGCCATCTCCCAGCCCATACCATCACCAATCATAAGAATGACGTTCTTGGCCATTTTAGTTAAATTCCTATGTATATTTTTTGTAGATTTTTAGGTAGGAATACAGTTAATTAGTATTGCTAATCTAAGAGTAAGAACCTAAGTTTAAGATTGTGTTAATTGATTATAAATATTAGATTAATTTACAAAAATTAAGTTTGCATTTGACTTTTTTTTAGGACTTTTAAATAAAATGACCTTTTTATGCTAATAGAACAATTTCTATATACTTGAGATACCCTTACAGCAAGGCTTTAAGGCAATATGTCTATTGACATTTAAATGTATTGTTGATATAAAGTAAGGTTGTAAAATTTAATAATCCTATTGATATCAGTCATATAAATTTAATTCTTAAAGTTAAGAGTTGTGGTTAAAATTAAAGTTAATAATAACTTTTGTAATCTGCATTTGATTTTTTTACTGTTAAATGATTGATGATGTAGAGACGTAGCAGTGCTACGTCTCCAGGATTTAAAATACAATGCAAATATCAATCAAATATCAAGCAAATACAACGCTGGTATCAACATCTAAACCAGTTACACCGTTAAGCATTGCTAAAGTTTGACCGTTGAAGTTAATTTCAGTATTGCCATTGATTTCATTCAGCATTAAAGTATTCGCATCGATACCGAGGCTCGAACTACCCAAAATACCAATTACATCAGTACCAATTTCAAAATCAACGATGGTATTTTTAGATTCGGCAATTTCTCCAGTGACAATCCAGAATTGGTCGGCACCCTCGCCACCAGATATGATATTATCGCCACCGGATGCAAAGAATTTATCGTTGCCTTTACCACCAAGTACGCGATTTTGATTGCCAAGGTAAACTGTATCTTCTCCGCTACCAGCATCAACTCGGTTGTTGCTGCCGCCAAAAGCTAAATCAATCTCATCGTCACCAGAACCAGCAAATAGGATGTTCTTATCACCCTCGAAGTTGCTTTTAGAAACAAATAAATCTTTATCGCTACTACCCGCGACTAGTTTAGATTCTTCGCTCTCCATCCCGGATTGACCTAAACGGGAATCTAAATCTAAGGATTTATCTAATTCTAGAAGAATGACTTCATTATTATCGATACCCTCACTTCGTCCGGTGGAGAAGGGATAATTATTATCGTTAGCAACTAAGATTGTGTTTTCGTCAATAACTAAAACATCTTCGATGGTAACGAAAGGGAACGAGAAAGTGGTTTCACCATCGTTATTCAAGTCGTTGGGGTCTTGAATATTCAATAGATCGACCGCTTCTTCTTTCTCAACGTAACCGTTTTCGTCTACCTGAGAGATATCAACTTTGAAAATTTTCTTGAACTCTGCCTCATCCCCTTGCTTTCCATCTCTTTCAATGACTAAAAATTCTGAATCGTTGATAGGAGCAAAATCACCAATTGCATGACCGGGAACTGAGGTTTGATAGAAACCAACTAAGCCCGTGTACTTGCTGGTTGTCGCATCAAACTTGTAAATTCGTAAAGCATCATCAGGATCTCCTGCAACCGCTCCTTCTAATAAAGGATATAACGTTTTGCGGTCTGGACTAAAAGCCATTCCTTCAAAACCGCGAGATGAAGCAAGATTTGAGGGGACAATTTCTTGGTTAACCGCAATTCTGCCGGTTTCGGGAAAATCGGTGAAGAAACCATCCACACCTAATTCGATAAACTGCTTGAATTCACCTTCAGGAGTTTGCACGGTACCGTCGGGGTTTAAAGTCAGGAAGCGCTCTTCATTTCGTAGAGTGTAGGGATGAATTTGCATTCCTGCCTCATGCGCCCATTCGACATAAGGACGAATTTCTCCGGTGAGTTGGGTTGTGATTTCTGCATTTCCATCACCATTTGCATCAACAGGATTATCTATAGATTCCCTTAACACAAAACTGTTTTTCCAAGGTCCCACACCTTCAGCGTAGGTTTCACCGATATAATCAAAAATTTCTTTGGTGGCTAAATCTTGATAAGTCGTATCTGGAATACCATCACCAGTGACATCTTCACCAAAATCGGGAACTACACTCACAAAATCGCCGTAAACAGCTTTTGCATCAGCTTCGTCAAAATCGGGGTTGCTGAAATTCGCAACAATATCGTAAGGTACCGAGAAACCACCACCGTTTTCGTTGATAAACTCGTCTTCGACATCGCCGTAAAGTTGAACTAAGGGTATATCTGATAAACCAGCACCGGGAAGCAGATTATTTTGTAAATCGAGAAGATTGGCAACTTCAAAAGACTGAATAAAAATTCTGCTAGAGTCGGTAAAACCAGTCTCTTGCAAAGTTTGAATTAAAGGCTCTTCCAAAGACAACCCTTGCTCGTCAAAGAAAGTCGGGTGTTTCGTTTCGGGATATATTCCAACTTTTTCCCCGGTTTCCGCTTCTACTTGCTGTACAAGTTCGATAACTTCTTTAAAAGTAGGAATTTCAAACTCACCGTTAAAAGATTGATCGCGGAAATCGCGAGACTGTACCGCTCGCAACTGTTTGATTTCAGCTAAAGTAAAATCTTCAGCAAAATAAGCCGTAACTTCCTCTCCATCAAGATTTTTAGTAGATTTACGCTCCTCTCCAAACACTTCACCAACATTGGTGGTGTCATCTAAAATTGGTTCGTGACGTGCAATTAGCACCCCATCTTTAGTAATTACTAAATCTGGTTCGATAAAATCGGCACCTTGAACAATAGCACGACGATAAGCTTCCAAAGTATGTTCTGGTAATTCCCCGCTGGCACCACGGTGGGCTATAACCAGGGGTGGTTCGCCATCGAGGGTATTGAAAAGAACGTCGGGATTTTGGGGAGAACGAACTACAGGTTCATCGCTACTTGCTAAATTCGGAGTGGCAATCGGTGCTTCAATCAACTTTCCCGTCGAATCGAAGTGAAGCAAAAATGGCCCAAACTCATCCCCTACCCAAATCGAGCCGTCGTTAGCAATTACAAAAGATTCAATATCAAAATCCGCACCAGTCAAAAACCGCTGCGGAGAATCCTCGTTAACTATATCAAAAGGAATCAAATTATCGGGATCGGAAAGTTGAATAAACTGTTCAACCTCAATAGTTCCATTCCCTTCGTTGGCTTTCTTAAAATCGGGATTTACCTGATAAATCCGCAATAGATAGTCGGAACTATTATTTTTATTTCCAAAACCGTTATCTGACAAAAACCAGTAAGAATCATTATTACCAGGAGCAAACTGAACGCCACTAAAGCCTTGAACTGGCTGTCCTTCAAAAGGTCCAGTACGTCCGTTAGCAGAAATATCAGCACCTGCTGGGGAACCTTCCGCGAAAGTATCGGCAGGTAACGATGCGAATCCTGTTAATTTGACCGCCATTTATATGTTCCTTTTGATGTATTTAAGGTAGCGAATAAATTTTAAACATACTTTTTCGCCTCCTTGACTTTTTCAAAAAAGGAGGTAAAAGGATATGTTCAGATTTTGCTTTTAATAACGCTAGGAAATTACTAGACTATTAAGGTGAATAATTATCGCTGCTACTAGATTAAGAATATAGAATTAAAACCGTGTTAATTTGTGATAAAGATTACATTAACAAAGTTCTTTTAAAATGTTGGAGTTACTTAATTCTGTAGAGAAGCAATTATATAAAAAGCCCTTACAGTATAAGTTTAGGGCTTTGTTAATATAGCTACATGCTGGAATGATGTTGCGGCAATCTAATTAATAATGCCAAATTTATCAAATTACGACTAAATAAACACGATGCTGCTGTGAATGTCGGAAGCAGTAACATTGTTAAAAACAGCCAGCGTCTGATTTTTTATCAGAACTTCTGTATTGCCATCGACTTCCTGCAAATCTAAAGTCGAAGCGTCGATACCCAAACTCGAACTACCAACAATACCAATTACATCGTTACCAACCTCAAAGTCGGCTATGATATTTGCCGATTCGGGGATTTCTCCGTTAAAAATCCAGAATTCATCTGAACCTTTACCACCAAATAGAATATTATCACCACCAGATTGAACGAAGAATTTATCGTCACCTATACCACCTTCGAGGATGCTATTACTTCCCAGGTAGAAGATATCATCACCATCAGTAGCGTTAAATTCATCATCACTAGTACCATCAATAACTGTTACTCTATTGCTTACATGAATAACATCATCTCCACTATCAGCATCAATAGAGTATTGATTTTGATCTGAATCATCAGGAATATCATCAACAGCATTATCTAAATCAGCTTTTACGATTGATTCGCGATCGCTCGAAGTTTTAGAATCAGGTAAATTGTTAGCAGTTTCTACCAAAGGACTATTTTTGCTAACATCAAATTCAGAAAACTGGGTATCGGTTAATTTTAGCTCTGCAAGATTCTGACTACTGTCTGTATATGCTGCTTCCTTTTGATTTGTCGAATCCACCTCTACTGTATTAACTTCAGCTTTAACACCGGATGAAAATTCTGAACTAGCAATATTTTCACTATTATCCACAGATGTTGAATAGTCTTTATTTGACAGGCTATTACGTTTGTTTCCAAATACAGAATTAACTGCTAATTTCTTTTGGGGAGTAGCTTCCGGGATTTCTTCTGTTTCTATTTGAGCAGCTTGTCTTGTTTTGAGAATGATTTTTGGTTTGCTGTGAAACTCAATAATTGGCAAATCTATATGTGTAATATCAAGGCTATTATCTTCAGCTTCGACATTTAAACTTTCAGTCTTAGTAATTCTAGGTTCCGATCTTCCTTGATTGCCGTACTTATTGAAAGTTGGAGATTTTACTATTCGTACACTTGCAGATGCTGCTGCCATACTAATAGATCCATATTTTCTATTAGTTGCTGGCTGTAGAGCAGTCAAGTTTTTAGTCGCATCTCTATCTATTGACAAATCTGTCTCGGAAGATAGTGCAGTTTTGGGTTTAGCTGCATAGTCAATTGATAAATCTTTTACAGGCAATGGTTGCTTTAGCTCCATTGCAGTAATTTTAGAAGTTTGCTTGGAGTTAGGAATATCTAGAGATATACCTGTAATTGCAAATGCTGTCACATCATTTGTTTCCATGCTTATTTTATGAGTCATTTACAACAAATTTCGATAATAGGGCATGAATAGATGCCTCAATAGCTTTTGCAAAGGCAAATATTTTTTACCAATGCAAATACTATTAAGAAAGTACGAATTATACAAACTTAACTAATATTTTTCGATTACAAAATAATTTATACAACTATATAATCAGAAAAGTCAAGTAAAATCATTTGTGTTAATTGTAGCTATCATTTTTAGCTTTATAACTATATTATTTGATAATAATATTGATTTTAAGAAGCTGTAAGTCATATAAGTCAAGCATTTTAAAGAAGAAATATATTATCAATAATGAATTATGTCTGAATTTATATATTAATAAAACATTCATATTACCTAGTTAACAAACGCCAAAAAGCTTGATATTAGTTACTTAAAATTAATGTAAATTTTATGTGTATCTTGTATTTAGATATATCAAATAGCACAATATTGTGATTTATATGGATTTCAGAAACAAATACGCTTTTCACGAAGGAAGAAGAACTCACGTTTTAAAACGTGAGATGATCCACACGCTTGGCGTGAATGAAGTAAGGAGGTAAGATTTATCCTCCTGCGCGTCTTTTAATTTTATTTTTTATTTCTACTGAGCTTTAGACTCAGAACTAAAGTAAAAAAAATAACCACTCAAACCTTCTTCCTCCGAACTTCTTCCTTCGTTGGTAATATTGGTTTGGTTAATTATTACCAATTACCAACTACCAATTACCCATTATCGATTAATTACGAAAATTTTTAGAATTCATATCGTTCCATCTGCCAAGAAGCGACGAATAGAAACATCAAGATGAATAAAAGAGTAATGAGTATCGCAATCAAAGCTTGTATTTGAAACTTGCCAGCAGCAGCTTCAACGGCATAACTTTGTAATGCGGCAAAACTGTAGGGTTCAATTTGCTTTAAGTATTCATTGGTACTTAAACTAGCTCCGCTAATATAAACTATAAAAGCTATGCCTGTAACCGAGCTAATCTTTTGAAAAAACGTTCCTAACATTAAAGTTAACGCCAGAATAAATAGTAATAGTAAATAAATTATGGCGATGCTGAAAAGATATCCTAAAAGAGAATTTAAACTGATTCCAAATATCACCGCCGTAATACCTATTGCGATTGCAGGAGCGCCTAAAATTATTACAGCAATAAAAATAGCATAAGCAGCAAATTTTCCTAAAATAAAAGCCGAAGCAGACAAAGGTTTAGAATAAATCCAGAGTAAGGTTTGGGTTAATTTTTCTTCAATTATCGTACCTTGACTAATTACAACAGTTCCAATAGACATTGGAAAAGTACCCAGCCATAAAAATAGCGATAATAAGGCAATACCTTGATTTGCCGATAGTGATGAAGCACCTGCTGTAACTAAAGAAATTGTGGGAACTGCTGATATTGACATCCAAACCACTAATGGAGATACCCAGCATTTATTTCCAAACTTACGAACTAATTCTTTTCTAAAAATGGGATAAAAACCGCGCATCCAAATATTTGAAGAGATTCTAACGAGCATTTTTGGTTTCTCCCTCAACTAAATCTACAAAAATATCTTCTAGTTCGTATGATGTGCGTCCAAATTCGGTGACAACCGTTTCACTATCTGACATTACTAACCGTAAAAGTTCGTTTTCGGCTGCATTTGGATTTGTGACATTAACATGCAGTTTACTTGTTCTATTATTATTAACATCGGGAAATCCAGGTTCAATGTTAATAGCTTGAACCCAAGGTATATTATTTAATTTATTGACTATTGCTAATCCGTCGCCTCTTACAATGAAATGGAATTGACTGCGATTTCCTGCTAGCAATTGTTGGATACTTCCTTGAGCAATTAATGTACCTTTATTCAGAATCACCACCATATCACTTACCCGTTGCACGTCATCAAGAATATGGGTTGAGTAAAATACCGTACTTCTGCCGCGAAAACTTTCGATAATTTGTAACATATCGCGTCTTCCTAATGGATCTAAAGCAGAGGCTGGTTCATCAAGAATAATTAATTCTGGGTCATTTATAGCAGCTTGAGCAATACCAAGACGCTGACGCTCACCTCCAGAAAAACCCTTAACCGGACGGTCAGCTTTACCATTTAAACCTACAATATAAATAATTTCGTCAATCCGACTTTCAATTTGACTTTTAGAACCCTTAAAAAAGAAAGAAGCAACAAAGCGTAATGTTTCGCGAGCAGTTAAATAGCCGTAAAAGCGCGGCTCTTGAGCTAAAAAACCAACTTGTTCCCGAATACTAACGCTATCGCTGACAATATTTTTACCTAGAATCGTACCGTTACCACTACTGGGTTTTACTAGTCCTAATAATAACTTTATTGTAGTACTTTTACCCGCTCCATTAGGACCGAGAAAACCACAAATTGAACCACGAGGAACGGCTAAATTTACTTTCTCAATAATCGTTTTTTTTCCGTAGGTTTTTGTCAGGTTTGACGTAGAGATAATCAAATCGTCTTGTGTCAGCACAATTTTAGAGTTTAGAATTTAGAATTTAGATTGTCTGTTTTGCAACCGCTTGAGTACCAAAAATGATTATGAAACAAATTTTGAAACTATAACAGTACCTTAATGGGTAATTTTTGAGCTTGCGTTACAAAGCCTGAAAACTCTTAGGTATCCAGCTTTGGCTTGATTGCGTCAAGGCGATCGCCACCCAAATATTATAGTTTTGCAAACAATTGTTTCTAAACTTAATCTTTTTAGATGGACATGAGAACATTGAAGCAGGAGTTTATGCCATTCTACTCTGAGTCCTTTTAAAAGGACTTTTGCTGTAAGACAGGAAATTACGTTCCCTGGTTAACTATCGTGCATATTTATGATGTAATTATAATCGGTGCTGGTCCCGTTGGATTGGCAATAGCAAATGGTTTGCGTCGGCGCGGGATAAAAAATATTTTAGTTTTAGATCAAACAAAAGCCTTTCGTAAGGTTGGGCAGGGTTTGGATGTTCTTCCCAATGGATTAAAAGCTTTAAAATATTTAAATGAGCAAGCCTATAAAGAAGTAGCAAAAACTGCAATGACTGTTACTAATGCAGAAAATTCTTCTCAGCCTTTACCCAAATGGCTTGTTAGAAACTTACAAGGAGAAAAAATACGTTCCATTGCTCTAGACTTTAACGAATGGTTTCAAAACTATGGTGAAGGTAGAATCTCTGTATCCTGGTTTGATTTACAAACAGCTTTAAGAAATTTAATTCCTCCAGAACAAGTCAAAGCCAATCATCGCTGTATTAATGTTGTCCACGAATCAGAAAATGAATGCGTTCGAGTCGATTGCGTCTCGGATATTAGCGTAGAAGCGAATCCCTACGCACATTGGAATCCGGAAGCGCAAAAGACTCCAATTAAGTCTACAAATATAAGTCAAGATATAGATAAAAGTACAGAATCACTAGAAAAAGTTTCTTTTAGAGCGAAGTTAGTTATTGCGGCTGATGGGATAAATTCGACCGTTCGTAAACAGATTTATAAAAATACCGATTATCAAGTTTTTTCCCGTCCCGAGTATTCTGGATATGCTGCGGTTGCTTGTTCGGAAATAACGAATGTTTCCGAAGCAATACAAACCGAACTTCAAGAAAGATTTCTACAAAAATCACCAATAGTAACTATTACTCCAGATGTAGATTTGAGAAATTCTGCTTCCGAGCAGCCTGCCAGAATGATTTTATTAACTAGAAAACCAGGTCAATTTACATATCTTATTCATATTGCTATAGCTTCCAATCAATTACAAGAAGATTCTCGAATCGATTTAACTTTACAGCAGTTAGAAAAATATAACTTTCCCCAAGCTATTAAAGAGTTAGTACGGTTATCAAAACCAGAAAATATGCAACATCGTACTTACTATATTCACCGTACTGCTGTTTCAGATTCTCTACCATTTCCCGAAACTGCGAACCTGCACCTTAAAGAAAATTCAGGCAATTCACAACCACCTTGGCATGTTGGTAAAATCGTATTAGTCGGTGATGCAGCCCACGGAATGCCTCCTTTTGCCGCTCAGGGAGTAAATCAAGGCTTTGAAGATGCATTGATTATTACCGAGCTTGTTGCTAACCTTGCTGATTCAAATCAATTAAACAATGAGCGTGCGATTCGAGAAGCGTTTGTTAAATACGAAAATATACGTCGTCCGTTAATAGAATACGTTCAAAAAGTTACAATGACAGGACTTAATTATACCTCAAATCAAGAAGAATTAGACAAATATAATCAACAGATATTTGCTCGTGATTTTAAGCAAGTAGCAGAAGCTTTAGATAGCTAAAGTCACGTTAAAGCAGTTTTCATTTAATTACAATAAATTTAAAGACTCACTTTCGTTTTTCTATTGCAGATGTTTTGAACCTGGTTGAAAACTGCTATACATCAATAATATAATACTTGCTTTAAGTTGATACCAAAACAGGATAATCTGTATAACCTTGCTCTAAATTTTCATCTCCTCTACCGTAGAAAGTTTTGACATCCGGAGTATTTAACTCAGCATCAGCAGCAAAGCGTTCGGGTAAGTCTGGGTTTGCAATATAAGGCTTTCCAAAAGAAACTAAATCCGCTCCTGCATTCTTCATCGCATCGTTGCCTTTTTCTTTGTCGTAACCACCATTAGTAATAATCTTACCTTCATATAAAGGTCGAAACACTGGTAAAGCCGGGTTGATAACATCTCGATTTTTTAAGTCGATTTCGTTGGGTTCCATTAAATGGATATAAGCTAATTGATATTGATTGAGGGCTTTAAATATATAACTAAATGTTGCTTGAGAATTTGAGTCCTCCATTCCATAAAATGTGTTGCTAGGGGATAATTTAATTCCGATGTTGCCGTTATCCCATACGCTACTAACTGCTTCAACTATTTCTAATAAAAAACGAGCGCGATTTTCGATTGAACCACCGTATTTATCAGTTCGCTGGTTGGAACCATCTTGAATAAATTGGTCGATTAAGTAACCGAATGCACCATGTAATTCAATACCATCAAAACCAGCTTTTTTGGCATTTTCGGCAGCTTGTCCAAATTGCTCGACAATCTGAGGAATTTCATCTATTTCTAAAGCGCGAGGTGTTTCTAAATTCACTTTACCAGTGGGGGTATGCAAAGTTCCAACTCCTGGAATTGCACTGGGTGCTACTGGAATTTCCCCATCTAATAAACTAGGATGGGCAACTCTACCACAATGCCATATTTGCAAAAATATTCTGCCTCCTTTGTCATGAACGCTTTTGGTTACTTGCTCCCATCCTGCAATTTGTTCTGTTGAATAAATACCCGGACAATTTATATATCCATTACTCAAAGGAGATACCATCGTACATTCAGTGACAATTAAACCAGCCGAAACTCTTTGAGTATAGTAAGTTCCCATTAAGGTGGTGGGGATGCTTCCAACTGCTCGCAAGCGAGTCATGGGAGCCATAACTATACGATTGGGTAAATTCAGAGAACCTAGCTGTATTGGAGAAAATAAGTTCATAATTGGAAATTTTAGAATCTTAGTTTAGCAAGATAGAAACCCCGACAAGGTTAAAATGAATCGAGAATAGAAAACAAGTAGAAATCAATAGTTTGTAACGAACCAAATGGTGCGTAACTTCCCAGAACCAGAAATATTTACTTTAAATTGTCCAACTCAGCAGGTTTTGGATATTATTGGCAATAAATGGAGCGTTATTGTCCTTTACTGTCTTGCATATGGCTCTAAACGCTATACACAAATTCAGCGACGTATTGAGGGTATTTCCCAAAAAGTTCTCACTCAAACCTTACGCAATTTAGAAAGAAATGGTTTAATTGAACGAAAAACAAATTTACAATCATCTGTAGGGATAGAATATTCTTTGACCGTATTAGGAGAAAGTTTAATCGAGACTTTATTAGAAATAGCTGATTGGTCAAGAGTCAACTTTGAAGAAGTTTGTACCGCGCGTGATTTATATGATGAAAATAATTAATAATAATCAGAGAGTTCAGTAATCGCAAAAAGAACAAATGCCAGCTACCTACGCTAAAAAGCTTGCAGATAAAGGATTTGCGGCACTTGCATTTGATTTTCGCACCTTTGGAGAAAGTGGTGGTAAATTGCGCGGGTTTGAATCTCCTACAGAAAAAATCAAGGATATTAAAAGCGCTGTTAGTTTCTTGCAGACAGTAAATGCTGTTGATAACAATAAAATTGCTGGGTTAGGAATTTGTGCTAGCGCTGGTTATATGGTGGAAGCAGCAGCAGAAGATTCCCGTATCAAATCATTAGTTACTGTCGCACCTTGGATTCACAACCCAGAAATTGTTAATACTGTTTACGGTGGAGAAAAAGCGGTACAAGAAAAAATCCAAATTAGTGAAGCTGCAAGAAAGCAATTTGAAGAAACCGGAAAAGCCGAAGTTGTTCCCGCAGCTAGTAAAACTAATTCTAAAGCACCAATGTTTGGCGAAATTCCTTACTATACAGAACTATCACGCGGTGCAATTCCACAGTGGGATAATGAATTTGCAATCATGTCATGGAAAGAATGGTTGACTTTTAACCCCATGCCAAAAGCTAAAAATATTAACGTACCAACATTATTTGTTCACAGTGAAAAAGCTGCGATTCCTGAAGGTGCCCGTCAATTTTTTCAAAATATTTCTACTAATAATAAAAAGTTTGTTTGGTTAGAAAATCGCGCTCAATTTGATTTTTATGATGAAGAAGCCACTGTAAAAAAAGCGGTTTCCTTAACAGTGAAGCATTTGCAATCAACACTATAAATTTTTGCAACCCTTCTTGATACCGTTTAAGAATAAATATCATAACTGGTTTAAAAGTTTGTCATAATCTGCATGAGAACCAATCCAGAACCAAATTACCGTATCTTCATCTAATTGACCAACTGCTCTATAGTCTCTATTAACTCTTGCAGAATAAATTGGTAACTGAGGATGTACTTTTTTGAATTTTAAACTAGGATAGTTAGGGTCTTCCTTAAATTGCCGATATGCTTCACGGGCTTGTTCTTGAACCTGTTCGGGTAAATCGGCAAACATTTTACGGAACTTTGAAGTTGTAAGAGATTTCACAGATTTTCTGGATTTAACTGCTGAGTTTTACCTGCGCGATGTTCAGACATTGCTTCCGCTGCAAGGTTAGCTAGTAGTTCAGGAGAACGAGCAAATGATTCGTCCCATTTACGCTCATCTTCGAGTTCTTCTAAAATCATTTTTGCGATCGCGTTTTGCTCTTGAGCGGATAGAGATTTTAATTTAGCGATTGCTTGTTCGAGTAATTCTGTCATAATTAATCTTCTCTTAGTTGTATAGCTACTATGTAAATTATCGCTTATAAGACCGCAGGGGAAAAAATATTATTGCAGCAAGCTTTATTTCGTGAAACATTTTTATCAAAAATCAAACCATTCATTTTCTAATACTCCCCATTGAGAAAGAGCAACTTTTTTAACTTCATCAATAGAGTTTTGATAAGGAAAATACTTATCTTGTCTCCATGTATAAATTTCAAGCAAATAATAAACTTCTGAAGGTACAAATTGAGCAATACAAAGCTCCAAAGGTTTCTCCGGTGGAACTCGTTCGCCATTTATTATTTGAACAAATGTTGGCTTATGGTTCCGAATAATAGCTCTAGATAAACAAACGCTTTTACAATTACGATATTCATCGAGCAACTCAAAAAACTTGTCAAAAGCTTTTTCATTTCCCCATTCTTCAATCATCCATAACCAGGACATTGTTGATGACATACCCTCAACTTTTCTTGCAATCCAACTACTGAAATCGCTGAAAGGAGGATTACCTTCATCCATTTGTGCAAATCTTAATCCAGAAACAAATGCAACCAAAGCAGTTAAAGATTTTTTACTACCTAAATACATACTTGGACGCTGTCGTAAATCATCTAGTATTTCGTAAATGTCTTTATACTTTTTCATCCTCTAAAAACTTATTCAACTTAACACTTCAAAAGCTCTCGTAAAAAATTACCTAACGCATTACTAAATAAATGTTTTTCTCTAGCCTCTAAACAATTACTAATATACTGATATGTAACCGCATGATGTAAAGCACATAGTGGTTTTGCTAATTTCCAAGCTTCTAATACGCGGGATTTTGATTCATAAACCGTCCATTGATTTAAATATTCATTCCTCACAGCTTTTATAGATGAAAAAGGGTTATAATACCGACGAAAACAAAATTGAAACATATCAAAGAAAGGATGAGCAATACAGCTATCCGTCCAATCAAATAAAAGGTAGTTATCCTTATTTAAAGCTACATTCCCTAAATGCAAATCACCATGAACTAATGTTTGAGGTATTTTATAATCGGCTAATTGACTGCATAAGCTTTTCAGATGTGGAGCAAGTGTTTGTAACTGTTTAATTTCTGCTTCTTTTAATTGAAATAAAACAATTTCATCGTTAAACAAAGAATCAATCTGACTTGCTAACTTTTCCAAACGTCTATCCAAACATCCGACATTCAATAAATTATCAATATGCTCAACCGATTTAATCTGTATTTGAGCAAGCAAACGATAAACATCTTTTTTGATTTTGACAGGTGATTTTCTACCAATAGGTTCCCCAAAATCAGCTAATAACATCCAATGACGTTCGGAATTGATGCTGAGAACAGTAGGAATATGTTCGGGAAATAATTTTGCTAACTCTTTAGTAACTACTGGTTCATTACAAAAAAGCGGTAGTGTTGAAGCTTCCTTGAGATAAAGATTTCCGTGGTTTGTAGAAACTCGCAATATACAAGAAATTCCCCAGGTTTTAATACATTCTATAGAGGAAAGTTGTTGATAGTTTAAATCTAATAATTGTGATTCAATCCATTGACTTGCAGAATCGAACCAACCTGTTTTAGCCCAAGGTGGACGTAATTCAGGAATATTATTGTTTTCAATCTCCGTCAAATATTTTTCGATAATTGACTTATGCTCTGGAAATTTAAAAGATAAGTTCCTCAAAGTTTCTAAATCTGTCCAAGAACCGATATTTAGTTTTGTAATAGAATCATTATGCTTAAGTACATATACACCGTGAATTTCACGTTTTGATTCGTCGTAATAATTACTAGCGCAATATAAAATATTTACCGAAATCCCAAGTTTTTGCTCGAATTCTTTCTTGATAACCGGGATATCATCGCATTCTAAATCATCATTTACACAAACATGAGGCAACGAACAACCAGTTTTATGCGATAGCATCAACACCTTAGCTTCAGTTGGGTGAGGTAGAATCGCGTAGAGATGAGATTTCCATTTGCTCATAATAATTAAGTTTTTTATAAATATTAATTCGTCGAAAAATCTAAAAATAATTTTAGTTTCTTCGACGATTTGGTAAAGGTCTATTTTACAAATTATACAGCTAAAATATTCTAATTTTGTGTTTCTAACCAAGCTTGTAAATCAGCCAAACTAGTAAAATCTAACAGAGCTTCGCTGAGATTTTCAAGATTAGATAAAGGTAAACTAGAAATTGAAGAACGCATTTCCTCGGAAAGTTCTCCAAAGCGCTTGTTTAGCTGTCGCATTACTAATCTCAAAGTTGCTTCTTGTTCTCCTTCTTCTCTTCCTTCTTCTTTCGCTTCTCGGTAAACTCTTGTTTGTTTTAAAGTTATATCTAACATTTGCTGTGTCTCTACTCTATTGAACAATCAAAATCTTTACTGCTAACGGCTCTTTTATAAGCCATTTTGCAATTTAGGGCGAACTTCAAAAATCAATTGCGAGCGATAAAAACAAACATCAAATTCTAGGAAAAAATTCATTCTACCAAGCAATAATGGCGCTTCATCTGACTGGCTCCATGCAAAAACCAACCTAACTGGGTCAAAATTACCGATTTGAGCAGATACCAATAAACCTCGTGCTTCAACCGAAGCTAAATTACCAGCTAAAGTTACCGAAGTTGTTTGTTCTTCCCAAACAGCACCAAGCTGAAGTCCAACGTTATAAGGTAAAACATTAACGCTTGCACCTGTATCAAGCAATGCTAAAACCTCAAGCTCGGAACCTAGATATATTAAATTCAGTGGCATTTGAGGTAGTGCATCTGGGACACCAAAGGCATCAAATCCTTCTGTAAAGCTAAACCTTTGAGCATCACGCATTATGCTTGGTTCCGCTCGGATTCTAAAAGTTGAGCTAGTTTGTGAGCAGCTTCATGGGAATTGAGAGGTGAAGAAATAGGATAAGTTGCTCCCGGTTGTAAGCTTGGTTCCTCTTCCTGAGCTAGTTCTGCAATCAAGAACTGCATCACCTTTAATTTATCTGCACGAGGCAATTTTCTTAAAGTCGGGAATAGCTCTGTTAAGGTCATAAAATTTAATTAATTTCTACCTATATATTTTCTCATAAGTCTCTCAAATCAAGATATGATAAATGGCTTAAATGCTAAATCGGTTATAAATACTTTATACTTAGCCGGAAAAGCAATAATTACACTATGCACGAGTATATTCTCTTGCTAAATGTCTGACATCTTGAACGCAATCAAACTGACACTCATCAACCAACCTTTGTGGTATTAACCTACTAGCTATTAAAGCTTTGACTATCTTTTCTCGACAGTGAGTACATGGTGTATTTTCATAAGCCCATAATAAACTTGTCAATAATTCATCTACCTCGTGTCTTTCAAATATTTTGATCAAATCCATACAAACGAAATGCTTGGTATCTTCATCATTTATTCTAGGAAGGATTGATTCAATAAATCTATTGTCTCCAGATTGATAGTTTTTGATAAAAAGCCCTACAGAACAAATAGCGATTTCCTCATCTTGATTTTTACTTAAATCTATAGCCAAATTACGAATAGAGCTATCTTGGCAGAATTTAAGAGTTGCTACAGCAGCAGTGCGGATATCTCCATCATCAGACATTGCTAATTGAAAGAGCTTATTGTCAAGCCTGGGAACTTCTCGCGTTCTAAAAATCCACAAGTAACGCACAATTTGTTCTTTTCTTGTCTCATCGAGAAACTTTTCAAATACTAGATTAAGTTCGGCTTCTACAGCATATTTTCCAAAAACTGTATAAGTATACGCTGAATTATATTTCTTATTTTCTACATTTGATAAAACTCTTTTTAACAGATACTTTTTGCGAACCCTTTCAATATATGATTCTTTACTAAATGATGGCTTCTCTATATTATGATTTTTTACTTGTTCTAAATATGTTTTGATATACCTGTCGGTTGTTGATGCCGTTTGGAGATAATCGCTAACTTCTACTTTCCCAAGTTTTTCATAAGCATAATCAAAAACATCACAATCATCCCAATAATCTTCTTCCTCACTTAACCGTTTACCTAAACGTTGAATAACATATCTTAAACCCGTCAAACCATCTAAATTAATAATTTCATAGCCTCCTAAGCAAGATTCGTTAAATTCCTGTAAATCAAATTTTTGGTAAATTACAGTTTTTGCTGTTTTAAAATTACGTTTCGCAAGGATTCCACACAGTTGAAAAAGCTGATAAGTATCCCAACAATCTGTAGATGGCATCAATGCATCTATTATCTTGGAAAAGTAAAAATTTTTATTTTCTGTCAAATCGATTAAAGAAATTAACCATTCTGCTCGTTGCTCCTCACATTGAGCATCATAAGATGGATTATGCAAACAACAATAAAGAATACTATCTCTTACCTGGCTGTCTCCATATTGTTTTACGTATAAATAAGCTCGTCCCAAACCTTTTTTAAGTGCGTCGTGAAATTCTTCTGGTTTCAAATTGAACTCAATTTCCATATGTAAGCTATATACCTAAAGTTTATTTTATGCTTTGTATCGTCGCAATTTTAACTTTCAAAATCTAACTCCTCTTCAGTATTAAAGATTAAATGCATGTCGTCAGCTTTATCTCGAAGATATTTACTATGATGCTTACTTGCTTGCTGCAATATCTCAGCAACATCTTCTTCATCACAAAGATGAGAAAAAAGTAGCTGTTCTACAATGCCAATTCCCCAATTTTGAATGCCAGGATTTTCATGTTTCAAAAATTCTGGAACCCATTTTAATACACGTTTATCTGCAACAACCCGAAGTAGTTCAACAGCATCTATCTTTTCATCTAAATTACTAGATTCTTTGAAAATTCTATAGCATTCTTCCATTGCACTATAAGGATGTAATTGCCAAAGCACCCCTCTGAGCAATTCTTTTCCCGGTTTGTGAGCTACATAATATCTAACTGCTTCTTTTAAATTATCTTTTCCCAAAATAATTTCTATCGCTTCGCGAGCCATTTGACTAGAACTAAATTCATCACCATTTTCACCTATAGCTCCCACTTCTGTGGCAATATTTACCCAATTATCTAAATCCATTTTGCAATCTTAAATTTTATAGCTATTGCTTTTATATTTTTCCCAACCTCAGCAAGATTTCGATAAAACCCCGCAAGAATTGAATATCAATCCACCCCACTAATTTCCTAAACTAGAACTAACACATACACAGGGAGTTATCTTTAATGCCACTTAACAGTTACTATACTCTCGGACGTACCGGGTTGCGCGTAAGTCGTCTTGCTCTGGGTACCATGACTTTCGGTACGGAATGGGGTTGGGGTGCGGATGAAGATATCGCACGACAAATGTTTAATACCTATGTCGATGCTGGTGGAAATTTTCTCGATACGGCAGATTTATACACGAATGGTACCAGCGAAACTTGGTTGGGTAAGTTTACCAAAGAACGCAATCTACGCGATAAGGTTGTTATTGCCACCAAATTCAGCTACAACGTTGAGCCGGGAAACCCTAACGCTGGTGGAAATGGACGTAAAAATATTATGCGAGCGGTGGAAGGTTCTTTAAAGCGTTTGGGAACTGATTACATCGATTTATATATTCTCCACACCTGGGATAAAGTTACTCCTGCTGAAGAAGTGATGCGTACTTTAAATGATTTGGTGAGTGCTGGAAAAGTACGTCATATCGGTTTAAGCGATGTACCTGCTTGGTACGCAGCAAGAGCGCAAACTATCGCTGAATATCGTAATTATGAACCAATTTCGGCTTTACAATTAGAATACTCTTTAGCTGAGCGTAACATCGAACGAGAATTTATCAGCCTCGGGCAAAATTTAGGAATGGGTACTATGGTATGGAGCCCTTTAGCTAGCGGACTTTTGAGCGGTAAATACAAGCCTAGTGAAGGCGGATTCTCTGGGGAAGGTAGACTCGATGCAACTCGCGATGTGGATAATCCAGCTTTTCAGAAGATAAGTGACAGAAACTGGAAAATTGTCGCTGAATTAGAAACTGTAGCCAAGGAAGTGGAGCACAGCATGGCACAAGTTGCTGTAAATTGGGCGGTAAATCGCCCCGGTATTGCGTCGGTAATTGTAGGTGCTTCCAAGTTATCGCAGTTGGAAGACAATATCAAAGCGTTAGATTTTGATATTCCCGCAGAGCTTGCAAATCGTTTAGAAAGCGTTAGTAAACCAGAATCGCAATTCCCTTATACCTTCTTTGATGCCGAGATTCAAGGAATGATTCATGGAGGTGCAACAGTTGGCGATCGCCCCGATGGATATCAGCCCGGAGTATTGATTAATTCAGCAGGTGCAGGGGTTTCATAACTGTAGTGCGGGCATCTTGCCCGCTATTATCTCAGAATTTACGCAATTACCAATTACCAATTCCCTTATTTATTACAATGTTTATTCAAAAGATTCTTCGCTAATTCAAAACTATTAGATTGAGTTTGTACTGCATAAGCCTCTCTTTCCAAATCTTGCCGATGAGCGTCTTTATATCGTAGAAAGAGCCTTCGAGCATTTGCAATTGGCTGAATTTTCAAACCCAAAGCTCTAATTTTTCCTTTACCCGCACAAACTTGGGCTGCATGAACGGATTCATGAATCAAAGTCGGATTTGCAATATTTAAATCAAAAACCACTGGATTAATCCATATTTTTTTACGACTTTCGCTTAATAAACCATAAGCTCCCCGCTTGGGTGGTAATTCAAGCACTACCTGAAATCCATGTTTTTCCAATTGATTTTTTAAATCTAAAAATTTTTGTGATGGAGCAGGAGTTTGAGCAATGATTAATGCAGAATAAACAGCAGCAACTTTTAAAATCATATAGGTTTTACTATTTAATATAAATGCGGAAACCTATTAATCGTAACAACTATAGCAAAGTCATTGCTATGTATAATCAATATTTGTAAAATATGAATTTTGGAGCATATTGCATACAGTAAATCTTATCTTAATAGCTCTAGAATGGAATAGTACGGACACAATTGCAGAAAAAGTCAATCATAATCACAGTAAAGAAAATCTATTAAAGTCATCAATCATAAATTTAAATTTATATAGAGAAAACAACGATATCACATCATAAAAATATCCTTATACCAATTCTGTATGAGGCTGCGCTAAAAGCCCTCACTCTGGAAGAGTGGGGCTAGACAAACGAAGCCCCTCTTCAGGGGCTGAATTCGGCGCATCTTTATAAAGAAATGGTATTACTCTTAACTGTTCACTGTTAACTGCTCGCTGTTCGCTGAAAAGTAAAGGCTAACCGCTTTATAAAAGCAATTAGCCGTAGCACCAGGAAACTTTAAAATTTTTAATTTAATAGATATATCTCAAACTCTTTGTAAATCAATTTCAGCAAGAATTGTCTATACGTTGAGATTGATATTTACCTTTTATGTATTGGTTATAATACTTGCCTACCGCATCGGAAGAATATAAATCCTCCCAGGTATCCTCGTCTATATCCGAATATTGATAGACTGCACCGCTATTAAACTCTATTTGTAGAACTTCATTTTCAGAATCGTATCCAATAGCACTTGCCATTGCGGAAGCTACTGGTAACATAGCAAATGATTCTTCCTCCTCTAACAATGGCGGAGGTTCAGCAATCAGTTCATTTAAATCTTGCAATCCCTCGTAAGCCTGTATTGGAGCCGGTATCTCTAGAAACTCTAACTCATCCCCTCTGTCGAGCAATAGCTGTAAATATCCGTCAGAATGAGACACACCTAATAACTTAGTTAAATCAACCTTGCTAAACTTCATAAATTCTGCTCTCCTATTAACAGACGTAAGTGGAATCTCTCAATCCCAACTGCTAAATTTATATTTAAATCAACCTTCATAGTACATTAGTATCATATATTTAGTTAGCAGTCAACAGCGAGCAGTTAGGAGATAGGAGTTAAGAGTTAAGAGTTAGGAATTAAGTTAACTTCCCCATCACCCCCTCTCCTTCACACTAATCGCAAGCAAGGACATTTCTGCAAATACCCATCAGCTTTACGTTTAGCGTCTGGATTATCTATATTCGTAGGAGTTGGGCGAACAACACCATTAAACAAGTCATCTAATCCATAAGGAGTAAAAAATTCCCAATTCTGTTGACTATCTAAACGCACACCTATCGCTGCTGTAGTGTGCAGCCAGTTTTTGATTCCGTCTTCAGTGCTGATGAAAGTTTTGTTGCCGGAGCGCCATCGAGCAAAACTGGCTTGATTTTTTATATCAAATAGATAATCGGGAAACTGCTGATTTAAAGTGGCTTTTGCTGCTAATTCTTGTTCTCTATCTCCCGCTTCGTCAAAAAAAGCAATGTCAAAGTCATTGATAAACAGTTGACAGCTTTCGCCAAAAATTGAACGCCAAACTGTATTTCGTAAAGCTCCCCCAGCCAACCACCAATCGGGAAGATTTAATTTAGAAATAGCTGGCAATACCTCACCTATAGGAGAATCAGCCAAAATTGTTTGTAGCCGATCGACACCGCTCATAATAGTTACAAATCTAATTCTTATCTCATCTATTCGTCAGAGTATATCAGGTATGTGTCGCTTATTTATTGAATTCAATACATTAGTATCAAAAATTAGGAATCGCATCAAGACAAAAGACGTTGCACCGGGTGCAACGTCTCTATATTTATCTTTGTACAAACAGACTACTAAACTAAACGAAAGATAAACGGGTAACGGTAAGGTTCGTCTGGTGAATCTAAAACTTTAACAAGGGCAATAATTGGCATTACGAGACTGATTATACCCAAAGCAAATAGCAGTGGAATACCAATCAGAACTATAGTCAACATTCCAGCTACTAATCCATATATGTAAAGATTAATGTGAAAATTCAAGGATTCTTTGGCATTAGCCTTTACAACAGAATCTTTTGTCGTAAACAAAATTACGATAGGTATTGCAACAGAAATAACCATAGAACTTAAAAATATTGCCCCATGACATAGCGCAGATAATAATTTACGTTGGTCAGCGTTTTCCATATTACAAACTCTTGCTGTTATTTTCTATATACTTCTACAATCATAATCATACTTATTTCGTATGTCATTTAAGTTAAAATGCTTGAATGCATCAGTATAAATTTATCTTAAGTAATACATATAATCACTGACTTTTTATTTAATCTATTTTATTTTCTTAATTTTATAATTCAATTTATTTGATTGAGGTTTGAGGGTTTAAATCTATTATTTTTTATTTTTACGAAACTAAAAGCCTAAGTTAAGAATGATAAATTTTTAAGAGTATCAACTAAAACCGTTTGTAATTAAAATCTAACCCTAACTATTTTTAACGAAGAGAATAAATTCTGACAGCAGGAAAACAATATCTAAGCAAAGTTAATACAAATATCAACGGGAGCATCCCAATTATGGAAAAAGCCCACAGACTAAAGCCTGGGGCTAATACTACAAAGCCCACCTTCGTGGGCTACTAAGATTCTTAGCCCACGAAAGTGGGCTTTGTTTATATAGCCGCACCCTTACAGGGTGTCGGATAAAATGTTGGCTCAAAATCGGGATGCTCCCATATCAACTCCTAACTATTAATACCAAATCCGGTTAATTACTTACACTATAACCGAGAGCTATTCTGATTTTTTATTACCCATCGATTACCTATTTCTAAGCTCCACAGATATGATAAGTGTTTTACCGGATATGATATCAATCCTAACTTTTCTATTCTCTTTCCTTAAATTGTATAAAAGTGACTTTCATTAAGGAAAGTTGTATCAAATCCTTCTAAAGTCGCTAATACTTTATCTCCAAATAAAATATCATTACCAGAGAAAGATAAATCTCTAAACAAAAGGTTGTTGAAGCTAGTTAATTTGTCACCTTCTCCTAAATTGAAATCGGTAATTATATCTTTTGTAGAACTATTACCGTCAAGATAGAAATTATCAGCACCCGTACCACCAGTCAGAATATCAGCACCAGCCCCACCATTGAGAAAATCATTTCCTTCGTCACCTATGAGAATATCTGAATTTTTTCCTCCCAAAAGCCCGTCATTTCCAATACCACCATTCAACTGGTTTTCGCCGTCACCACCATCGAGAAAATCATTTCCTTCATTTCCAAACAGGATATCTCTTTCCTTTCCTCCGAATAACAAATCATCTCCGAAACCGCCAGATAACTCGTTTTTTCCTTCGCCACCTTTAAGGATATCGTCTCCCCCCAAACCTTTAAGGATATCATTACCCTCAAATCCCAGAATAATATCTTTGCTATCGGTACCTTCTAAATCATCGTCATTTTTTGTACCGTCTATTTGATTTGGGATAATAACAGTGACTAAACCAACATCGGTACCACCCTGGCGATCGCTAAGTGTATATTCAAAGTTGGCATTGCCGCTAAAGTCTTGATTGGGGGTAAAAATTATCGTGTCGTCGGTTGAGTCATCCGGAGTACCGCTATCGTTCAAGACCACAGTACCATCAACAGCGTTATTAACAGCAGCAATAGTTAAAGTATCACCGTCTGAATCGGTATCATTAACAAGTAAGTTGGCAACGGGAATAGTAACAGCAATATTCTTCAAAGTTGTAACAACATCGTCAGTAGCTACCGGAAGATTATTATTGCTAGGAGCAGTTTCGATTATCAAAGTCGGCATACTAACAGAAGATGGATCTACTGCTACACCTCCTAATTCCAATGCACGTAAACCGATTCCCGCAAAAGATTCGCCACCGTTAACTAAGTTTTGCACAAAATCGGTAACATCAAAAGAAAGCTGTTGTCCTACAGATGGTAGTAAGGTATCCTCCGTATCTAGAAGTACCCCTGTTTCAAAATCCGAAGCATCAGCAACCCCATTACCCGCGTATCCGAATGCGCCGATACTATCTGGATTATCCCCAAAAGAAGCCCCTAATCCACCTACTTCTAAACCAGTGATTTTTACATCAAATCTGGCACTGGTAATAATTTCTCCTTCCGGAATCGAAAATTCACCGATATCAAATTCCGCAAATTCAGCAGCTTCACCATTGCTACCAAGTATTACAGTAAAATAATTACCGGGAAAAACGCTATCTCCAGTTCCATCAAATTCACCATCGAACCCACCATCTATAACCTCGAAGGTTGTTTCCGGTTGAAATGAAAAAGTATTCGTCATAAAGCCCCCCTGAAAACCGAAAGTTTATATTAAACAGTTTTGATAAAGCATTCAACTGTATGGAACGCCCTCTAGTAGTATGGAAGGAGACGTTTTTTTGTAAATATGGTTCTTTTAACGACTAAAACAATTACTAATGAGCTTCATAAATAAATTTGATGTGCTTCTACTTGATGTCGGTCATTCCTTTATGTTTAAAGGTTATCGTTTCTTTGATACCGAAGATTTTGCAGCAACTTATCGTAATTTGGGCGGAATTTTATTGACCGATGAATTAGTAAATCAAATTATATTTACAGTGTCGAGGAAAATAAAAGCCGATGGTAAAAATCCAGCTTACTATGAATGTTTACCTTCAGTAATTAGTTATTTACAGAAACATCCTCAAGCTTCATATTTACCAGTAAACGAACTAAATTTATTAGAGCAAGTTTTTGCAAATCATGAAGTCGGAGTTATATCTGGGAAGCATGTAGAAGTTTTGCATCAATTGGCAAAAACTCATCGTTTGGGGATTGTCTCAAATATTTGGTCTAAAAAAGATATCTTTTTAAAAGAATTTGATCGAGTTGGTATTCGCGATCTATTCGAGATAATTATATTTTCATCAGATTTCGGTTGGATTAAGCCATCAACAAAACTATTTGATCGTGCAATTGAACATTTTGATGTTGAACGCGAAAAAATAGTTTATATTGGCGACCATATCATGCGTGACGTTGGTGGAGCAAAAACTGCGGGATTGTCATCAGTTTGGATTAACAAACGCGGCAAACAACTTAATCAAAGCATGGCAATTCCAGATTTAATTGTTAAAGATTTACAAGATTTAGTATAAAAATAACTATGAAAGCTACATTTGGTGCGGGTTGTTTTTGGGGAGTAGAAGCTGCTTTTCGCAGGTTAAATGGTGTTACTTCTACGTCAGTGGGGTATATGGGCGGACATTTTGAAAATCCCTGTTACCTTGATGTACTTTCTAGAATTACCGGACATGCTGAAGTTACACAAGTTGAATACGATGCTTCAATTATTAGTTACGAAGAGTTATTAGAAGTATTTTGGAAAATTCACGACCCTACAAGTTTAAACCGTCAGGGAGCAGATAGAGGAGACCAATATCGTTCCGTAATATTTTTTCATACACCAGAGCAAGAGGCGATCGCCAGAAATTCCAAGCAGCAGTTACAGGATTTAGGGAAGTACGATAAAGATATTGTGACTGAGATTAAACCAGCGATTCGTTATTGGTTAGCTTCAGAGGAGCATCAGCAGTATTTTGAGAAGAAGAATCAGCTTAGATTACAAGATTAATATAATTTCTAATTCCTAACTCTATTCATACTGAATAGCTTAAAAGTTTGATTCTTTACCACTAGTTTTAATATAATCCCGTTTATAATGAGATAAATACTTATTTTTCTCTCAGTTTTGTATATTTATTTGCTCAAAAAAAATATTTTTCTATGATTAACGGTTCGTGATATTATTATTTTAAAGGTATTTTATAAAATGGGTAGGTTTGACTCTTAAAAAAAAAATGCTTATATTCCCATTATAAAAATTATTTTCTACTATTTTAATTATCTCATATTTTGGACAACTTAAAAAAATTTGAATTTCATTATCAAAATGCAAATCAAAAGAACATTTGAATTTATAAACCTGATTTATTGAAAAAAACCGGGCTTCTAGATTCTCTTTGATATATTCAATATTGAATTTATTTAAATTTTTCTAAAAACTCAGTATCTATATACCAATTCTCATTAATAAATTCGAGATTTTCGTCATATATTAAACTTAGTTCACCTATTCTTACGTGATTATTATTTATTAGATTTTGAAGTATAAATTTCAGTTGAATAAATTTTTGATTTCGGTTGAGTCCGATAGAACTACTAATTAATTCTGTTTCTAAGTTACTTGGTAAAGTAATTTCTTCATAATAGTTATCGCTTTCATCCCAGTAACCGCAAACCTTATAATCACATAACTCTAAGTGTTCTTTAATTAGTGCATTGGCATCAATATTTTCTAATACTTCAGTAAAATCATGCCAAACTTGGTGATTTTTTAACTCTACAAAAGTCATATATTTTAATTAATATTCTGTTACTAAACTAGGAAAATGTAGTACTTCATCTATAAATTTTGCATGGAAACGTTTATCCCCACCTTTACCCAAAACTTTTGATTTCAAATCGAAATCAACTTCTTGGGAAGGTAAAAGTCCAATATTACCTCGTGGCGAAACAACTTCTTTTTCAATTGCTTTTAAATGCTTGCTATTTTGGTCGTACTTTAATCCTATCTTAATTTGTTCTGAGCTAAAGGAAACTAGTAATCCATCAGTTTCTCGTAAATTTCATCCGGTTGAATATCCGCCCATTGCCTGGGTAGACTTTCAATTGAATATTTTAGTTAACTAACAGGTCAGATATACAGTGATAGGATAAGTGGTTTAATACAAATAATTATCCTCAAAAAAATCGACCGCCTTCGGTAGGGAAAAGGGTAAAGAAAAAAGAGCAAAACGCAAAAGGGGAAAAGTGTAAAGGGCTACTAAAAGTCCCTCCCGACGGCACACACCACACGGAAACCAATAAGGAGGCTGATGTAGTCGCGCGCAGTGTCGCTGTAGCGAGACGCGGAACGGCAGTTATTAGGACTGACGTACCAGGAACCGCCCCGCAGCACCATAAGAGAATCATCACCATTCTTAACCCAAGCACTACCATCATTAGGTGCGCCATTATAATTACCATGCCAGGTATCTTGACACCACTCCCAGACATTACCGTGCATATCGCACAAACCAAAAGCATTGGGAGGGAAATTACCTACTTCTGTTGTTTGTTCGCGATATTTACCCTTGGGTTCGTTAGCATAGGTTTTTGTGCCAGCGTAATTAGCTAAATCGGTGGTGATTGTCTCCCCAAAGTGAAATGGTGTAGTAGTACCAGCCCGACAAGCATATTCCCACTCGGCTTCACTGGGTAAGCGGTATTTTCTTCCGGTTTTCTCTGTTAATTTCTGACAAAATTCCGTCGCTTCATTCCAACTTACTTGTTCTACAGGGCGTTTTTCTCCTTCGAAATGAGAAGGATTTAGACCCATAATTGTTTGATACTGTGCTTGGGTAACTGCAAATTTACCCATGAAGAAAGGTTTAACAGTCACTTGATGCTGAGGACTTTCCCTATCTCGTCGTTCTTTCTCATCTGCTGGCGAACCCATAAGAAATTCACCACCGGGTATTTCTGCCATTTCTAGGGTGACACCGTTACCTAAGTCTTCTGCAAAGTATTTAGCGCTGCCAGATTGACGATTGATGATGTTTCCACTTGCATTAACTGTTACTGTTTCAAAATCAAATGTTTCTAGATTTAATGTTTCTAGATTTGATTTTGAAACACTATCAAATAATGTCTTCCCTCCAGCAGTAAGTAGAAAACCACCACCTGCAAAACCAAGGATTTGAAGAGTTTTCCGACGTGAAAAGTTAATTGGTGATTTTGGTTTTGTTGGTTGTGATGATGAAGGTATTGGTGGATTTAGCTGTGTAGACGGTATAGGTGGTATTGATTGTGCTTGTGAAATCAGCCCTTGCAATGCATCTGTTGCAGAAGAGTAACGCAAACTATAATGACGGCGTACCATTTTGCTAATTACTTCTGCGAGATTTTGACTAACTTGCGCTTGCTCTAACCAAATTACTTCACCAGTTTGGGGATTTTCTTCTAATTCAAAGGGTTGAAGTCCAGTTAAAGCTTGAATGGCAGTCATTCCTAATGCGTAAACATCACTGGCTAAACAAGGTTTTCCTAAACCCTGCTCTGTTGGCATAAATCCTGGTGTACCAATTACCACGCTTGATGCTATTTCACCACGGGAGTTTAACATTAAACTTCCCAATTCTTTGACAGCACCAAAGTCAATCAGAAATATTCTGCCATCTTCTTGACGACGCATTAAGTTTTGGGGTTTGATATCCCGGTGAATTACTCCATATTTATGTACAAATGATAATACTTCTAAAATATCTTTTAATAATTTGCTGACATAATCTTCACTCAGTCGCTTTCCTGGAGATATTTCTTGACTTAAATCGTGTCCTTGAATATATTCTTGAACAATATAGAGATTATCTTCTTCTTGAAAATGCGCTAATAGCTGGGGTATTTGGAGATGTTTTCCCAACTTCTCTAAAATCGCGGCTTCTTTATTAAAAAAATCTATGACTCGCGGATGGGTTTGGTTTGGACGTAGTTGTTTGACTACACATAGAGGTTTGCTCGGTTGCATAATATCCCTTGCGAGATAGGTGATTGCAAAACCACCTCCACCTAATGTTTCAGTAACTTCGTAACGTCCTACTAAAGTCGTCACCATTCCCTAATCTCCCCAATTTCCCATAGAACAGAGTTTAAATGTCTTATACAAAATTTTGCAAGTTGTTTGAAATTGTTTTGTTGATAAATTTACAAGAAATATTGATAAAATTTTTTAGAAGTTTATTTAAATTTATACAATGCTTTGGGGAAATTTTTCGGTAAACCTGAATTCTCGATACACATCAAAATATGGGGAGACGTTGCAATGCAACGTCTCTACACCTCTTTAATTTTTTCCTCTGCGCTCTCTGCGTCTCTGCGGTTTTTCAATCGATATTTCCCCTACAACCTCGGATCAACCGCTTCACTCTCCAGAGCCAAAACCCCAAATACGCATTCATGCACCCGTCGTAATGGCGCATTTGCCACAAATCTTTCCAATGCTTCCACACCCAAAGCAAATTCTCGCATCGCTAAGGAGCGTTTCAAAGATAACCCCCGTTTTCTCAATCGTTCTAAATTCTCTTCAGTAGTATATTCAGCACCGTAAATAATCCGCAGATATTCTTTACCGCGACATTTCACCGCTGGTTGCAAAATTCCCCGTTTACCTTTGACAATAAATTGCAACGGTTTAACAACCATCCCCTCACCACCTTTTGTTGTCATTTCTTCCCACCAATGGGTTCCTTCTGCTTCGCTGCTGGGGTCGTTTAAATCTATAATTTTGTAATTAGTAGCCATTAATAGTTCGGAATTGGCTGTTTCTAAAATTGCAGCTTGTTCCATGTGCCAGGAATGGTTTTTATCGATATGTACTGCACCTTCTGTAGCTAAAATATGAAATGGTGCGAGTTTGATATCGGAAATATCCTTAACTTCCCAACAGTAGCGACGGTAAGCGTCTACATATTGATTTGCCATTTCTTGACGCTGTTGAAATTTTTCAAGTAACAAGTTAACTTCAACACCATTTTGACTGGCTTGTGTAAGTACATTTATGGCATTACTTAAAGCGGGACGAGAAGCCGCACCAACTGCTGCATATTGACTTCGGATTAATCCTTGAGCTTTCGCCGACCAGGGCATAAGTTCGCAATCGAGACATACCCAATCGGTATTTAATCTCGACCAAAAATCACTGTCACTAAGCGCTTTATTTACACCTGTGAGAAATTCCGCTTCTAATTCCGAATTATTAAAAAAGCGTCTGCCGGTGCGAGTGTAACAAATACCGATTCCTTCATTAAAAATTCCGAATTTTCTTTTAACAGCTTCCTCATCGCGACATACAATAACCACCGCTCGCGAACCCATGTGTTTTTCTTCGCAAATAACTTCAGTAACTCCTTGGTTTTTATAATAAGCAAAAGCTTCTTTGGGATATTCTAAATATCCGGGTAATTGAGAAGTTTCCACGGGTGACATTGTAGGAGGAAGGTAAATTAACCATTTAGGATTTGCAGCAAACCGACTCATCACTTCCAAAGCAGCAATGGAATTTTCTTCCCGAATCGTAATTTTGTTTTGCAAACGGACATTAATAATCCGCTTACCCAAGACATCATCAATATTTAAAACATCATCTAACTGCTGCTGAGAACTCATTCGCGCACCTGTTCCATTTCCCAAAGGTTTGACGGGTTCGCAATAAACCTTCGCAGCATCAACGCTTACCAATTCTCTTTCGGGATAGCGCAAAGCCGTTAACTTTCCACCAAAAACGCAACCCGTATCAATATCAATCGTATGATTCAACCATTCCGCTTCCGGCACGGGGGTATGTCCGTAAACTACCATCGCTTCACCGCGATATTCGGAAGCCCAATCGTACCTGACGGGTAAACCAAATTCATCAATTTCGCCGGTAGTTTCACCATATAGTGCAAAACTCCGCACCTTTCCCGAACCCCTTCCCTGCATTTCTTCACGCATTCCCGCATGAGCTACTACCAACTTTCCATCATCGAGGACAAAATGACTTACTAAGGAGTCAATAAATTTTTCAACTTCTTGAAGAAAAGGTTCGCGTACTTCTGGTGATAAAGCTTCAATTTCGGCGACAGTTTGCTCTAAACCGTGATTAATTTTAACTTTCTTGCCGCGTATTTTTCGTAACAGCTTGTGTTCGTGATTTCCCGGTACGCAAATAGCCGCACCCGCTTCCACCATGCTTTTGACAAGTTTTACCGTATCAAGAATCCGGGGACCTCTGTCTACTAAATCACCGAGAAATAAGGCTTTACGCCCTTCTGGGTGGGAGTAAATATGGGAGGGGGGAGAGGGGGTAGAATTGTTATTGGTAACTGACTTTTGATAGCCTAGTTTTTGTAATAATATTTCGAGTTCGTCGCAGCAACCGTGAATGTCACCAATGATGTCAAATGGTCCATGTTCGTGTTTGCGATTGTTCCATAATGGTTGACGTTGGATTTCTACAGCTTCGATTTCTTCGATAGAATTAAGCACGTAAACGTAGCGAAAACCTTCTTTTTGTAAACCTCTTAAAGAACGTCTTAAATTTTGCACGTGACGCTGAACTACATAAGAACCAAACTGTCTATCGGGACGTTGTTGATTGCGTTGATGACAGATATGTTCTGGTAAATTTAGAACTATGGCAACGGGTAAACAATGATATTCTCTTGCTAAGTTTACATAATATTTGCGGTCTTCTTTTTGAACGTTGGTTGCGTCGATTACCGTAAGTTTTGCTGCTGCTAAACGTTTATGAGCAATATAGTGGAGTACCTCAAAAGCATCCTTAGAAGCAGCTTGGCTGTTTTCGTCGTTGGAAACCAATCCCCGACAAAAATCGGATGATATTATTTCAAAGGGTTGAAAATGTTTTTTGGCAAAGCTTGATTTACCGGAGCCTGATGCACCGATGAGCGTCACTAGAGACAGTTCGGGGATAGTTATTTTCATAGTAATTTGGGTAATGGGTAATGGGTAGTAGGTAATAAAAGTTTATTGGCATTATTAGATACAAGGAAAACCTCTTCCTTCAAGAAAGTTTTGTTTTTCAAGTAAGTTTATAATAGCTTTCCTGATTGAGTCTGCTTGATAATTCTTTACTATAACGTCTGGCAGTATAGCGAATTCGTCATCTATCAAATCAATTTGATGAATATTGTTTTGAAAATATTTTGCACTCCAAATATTAATACCGATTTTTAAACCGTCGGAGAAAATTATTATTGCATTGTAGTATTCTTGACCAAAATCTTTATCTGTTTCGATATCATACTGTTGCACTTACAACCATATTTCATATTTTCTTTCTGAACTCTTCATTATTTTATCTCTGAAGTATTAGTAAATATATTGATTTTATTAAGTAGCGTTTGCTTTATAGATTATAAAAATAATATCTGGTATAAATAAATAAATTAAAAAATTGCTTAAAGCTACTTTTTTACATCATACATTTTCAAATTTAAAATGAATTCATTTGAAAATTGGCAAGGCTTGCATCATTTAGGGGTGACTCTTATAGAATTACAGCGCTTTGAAGAAGCATTGTTAATTTACAATCAAATTCTGGAGTATAAACCCAATCTTTATGATGCTTTAGTCTTTCGGGGAATGGCACTACAAGGATTAGAAAACTTTGAAGAAGCGCTGATTGATTTTGAAAGGGCAATAACAAATTCATCCCATTCTCATTATATTTGGTATGAGCGGGGAGTAAGTTTATTTAGACTGGGAAAATTACAAGAAGCACTCTCGTCTCTTGATATAGCTATAGAAATTCAGCCTGATTACCTCAAGGCTTTGTTATTACAGGGTATTGTGATGTTGGAACAAAAAAAATTAGAGCCAGCATTAATCAGTTTTGAAAAAATAATTTTAATCAAACCTAATTATCCTAAAGCATGGTATGAGAAAGGCTTAACTCTATACGAACTAGGTCAATTAGAAGATGCCCTTATGTGCTTTGATAAAGCAATCCAGTACAAACCAAAATTTGATTTAGCTTGGTATCGCAAAGGTATTACTTTATTTGATTTAGAACAATTAGAATCTGCTTTAATCTGTTTTGAGAAAGCAATCGAAATCGAGCCAAATGATGCAAATACTTGGTATGAGAAAGGTTGCACTCTATGGAAAATGGAAAAATTAGAATATGCAATTTTCTGTTTTGATAAAGCAATTGAATACAATCACGATTTAAACTTAGCTTGGTATCACAAAGGTATTGCGTTATTCGACTTAGGAAATTTTGAGTCAGCTTTGACTTGTTTTGAAAAAGCAATACAAATTCAACCCGATTTTTCAGAGGCTTTATGTAGAAAGGCTGAGATACTATATAGTTTAGGGCAGTTAGAAGATACGATTGATACCTTTAATCAAGTTTTAAAATTAGATCCACAAAATTGCCAAGTTCGCAATCGTCTCGGAACAGCACTAGGTAAATCAGAAAGATACGAAGATGCAATTTTAGCTTTTGATAAAGTAATAGAAATAGACTCGCATAACTATGCTGCACATTGCTTTAGAGGTTATACACTTCATAAATTACGAAGAAATGAAGATGCGATCGCAGCCTTGAATAAAGCAATAGAAATTAATCCAAATTATGATTTAGCATGGAAAATTTATGGTTCAGTACTCCATAAATTAAAAAGAAATGAAGAAGCAATTTTATTTTTCGATAAAGCCTTAGATTTGTCTCCAGATCAACCAAATATCTTATATGACAAAGCTTGCTGTTATGTAGCTTTAAATAAAATAGATTTAGCAATTCAAAATTTACAACAAGCGATAAATATTAACCCCAAAGAATTCCGCAAAAAGGTAAAAAATGAGTCATCTTTTGACAAAATTCGCAATGATATAAGATTTCAAGCTTTGTAGCGCTTAATAAACTCAAAATCTGAAGTTGCTTAATCGTGTGGATGAAATGGTGATTTCACATTTTCCGAGACTTAGCAGTTTTATGTTTCTATACAGATTTTGTATTTAATACAATCTTGTAGGTAAATGTAATTCATAGCTTGATTAAGCAACGTCTTTCCCTTTTGGAACGATTTTAACTAACAGGTTTTCAAAGCCTTACATAGTAGAGCTTTCAATCAAAGTCCAAAACATCTATATTATCTGCGCTAAATTTCTCCCCCCTCTATCCCCTCACTCAATTCGGTAATATTCCACCGGGAAGGGAGTAATTACGATATGTCATTGCGAGCTTTATGCTTCTGGAAAATAATTTGCATTTTCTGACAATTTTCTCAAATTTGATGATAGTGTAGTTGCCAGCCGGAGGTATTTGTTAAAAACAACCTGCATATTAAATTTGGGTAAATAGTTGTCATTGCGCGAACGCGAGCGCAATGACATTTCATCATTTTATAAGTAATTAACTGAATCTATTAATTGCTATTCACGATTGTTTAAAATTGATATTAAAATTTATAAAATATATAGAATTACAATAATTTCAATAACCAATAATTTTCCCAATAAACTGACTATAATCATCTTTCATCGGTAAATCCAATTCTCTTTTTATTCGCCGTCTTGTTGTAAAAACGGTTTCATCTTTAACGGGGTTATATCCTTCTTTTTCATATTCTTCCCAATACAAACCCATACCGCGTTTTTGCCAGTTAGGTAATTCATTGAAGTTAATTCCATGTTGAAATAATAATTCGTTTTTATCGGCTACCGATAAACCTTCCATAATGCTAGTAGCTTTGCGTGCTGTTTGTCCATCCCCACGCAAGCACCAATAACTGTGAGAATTAAGAGAATTTCGATGAGCATCTTGCTGTCTCCACCGGAAGTAATCTATTACTTGTTGAGTATTTGCAAGTTGAGAAATCCGACAGTCAAAACAACCCATATCTCCTAAAAGTAAGGAAAATTTAGCGCTCGCTTCTCCTGCTAAGACTGAGTTGATTTTGCGAGTTTTACGATTAAATGTTTCATCTTCTAAGCTAAATAGTAGAGAAATTTCATCACTTTGGGTATAACCATAAATAATATCAAAGCCGCTATTGATTAAATGCTCTACGGTATCTAACATATAGTCGCGGAAACGTTCATCGTAGGGAGCTTTAAATTTATGAACGTCTTTTGTTAAGCGAGTAAAACCGCGTCCATCTAATCTTGCTACGATATAAATCCCTGGTAATACGCAATAATCGTGAGCGGTTTCAAATACCCGCATTTTGGTATCTAGTTCGTCAAATTTCACGATTCCACTCCTCAACGATAAATGAATAATCTGGACGGGTTTTTACCGAGTATATTGCATCAAATCCTTCGGTGTAACTCGGTAAAGCTAATTTTTTGTAAGTTGATAAGATTCCTACTAAAGGAATTACTTTTTTACCGGAGCGTTGACTGTTACGTTGCTTGCAATCTTCTAAATTTGAATTAAAGTAATATCCTAACAGTTGAAAACCTTGTGCTTTGGCTGGAATAATGTAGCGTTGTCTATCTTCTACTGTAGGATTAGTGTTATCTATCACAAATCTTTGTTTTGCTGATAAACAAGCTTGAAAAATCAGCTTTTCTCGGTGACGAGTTTTGAGCATATCAAGATTAATTCTGATATGAGTATCGAGAAAGTATTCGCGATAAAAAGTTGATTTACCCGCTCCTTGAATACCGATGAATATGATTGCCTGCATTTTGTTGTATTAGTTTTCTCGTTTTCATTAAACCTTTGACTTATAAGTAGCAAGTGACGAGTATAGAAAATTCTACTTACATAATTGCTTGCTGATGATTTTTTTCATCGATACTTCCCTAGTTTTTCCCTATTCGTAGACTAAATTATAAATGAAATAAATAATTAGTCATATCGTAAATTATGAGCTTAACCGAACTTGAAGTAGTTTTAGAACAATTACGTAACTTTACTTGGGGAGAAACTCCAAGTGAAATGCGTGCTAATTTTGAAGCCGGTTTTTCAATGCCGTCTCATCCTACAGCGACAGTATCTGAAGTCAATTGTAATGGTGTAATAGCAGATTTAATCTCAACCCCAAAAGCAGCAAAAGACAAAATCATTTTGTATCTACATGGTGGTGGATTTATGGTTGGGAATCGCAAAACTTATCGACGATTAGCTAGCGATTTATCAGCAGCAAGCAACGCTCAAGTATTGTTAATCGAATACCGACTAGCTCCGGAATATCCTTTCCCCGCAGCACTCGAAGATACTTTAATCGCCTATAATTGGTTAATCAAAGAACGTGGTTTTAATTCTAATCAAATTGCTGTAGCTGGCGATTCTGCTGGCGGAAATTTAGCGCTTTCTTTGCTAATTTCGTTACGTTCTAATTGTGAATCTCTTCCCGTCGCAACGTTGTTAATATCGCCTCTTACAGATATGCAAAGAACTGGCAAAACGGTTCAAACCAAAGCTGAATTTGACCTGATGGTGTCGCCACAGTTATTAGATACAGTGGTAAATTTGTATTTGCCCGACGGTAACTTTAGTAACCCAATAGTTTCGCCAATATTTGCTGATTTATCGGGTTTACCACCAATGTTAATTCACGTGGGTAGCCAAGAAGTTCTCCTTGATGATTCGCTGCGATTAGCACGTCAAGCGGCTTTGAGTAATGTTTCAGTTGAACTTAAAGTTTGGAAAGATATGATTCACTGCTTGCATTTATTTGCACCGATTCTTACCGAAGGAAGTGAGGCGATCGCACAAGCTGGAGATTTTCTTAAATATTATCTCAATTAGAGGATGTTGAAAACGAAAGAGGATTATCAAATTCCGTAGAGACGTAGTACTGCTAAGTCTCTACATATTTTCTTGTTTTATTGTTAATTAATAACTGAAAACACAACCATTTGTGTCGGTGAACCTACTTCTAAATCTTCCTCTCCTATATTTTTCAATTCTACGCTATAACTAAATTTTTCTCCTACTTTTTTTGCCCAGTTTTGAAATTCTACTCTTGTCCATTCAAAGCGATGGTCTTTATGACGTAATTTCCCTGCTGGTAGACTTTCAAATTTAACGTTATATTCTATATTTGGTGTGGTTACTATTGCTATTTGCGGTCTTGCAAATTCAAATAAAACTCTTTCAAATGCACTCAATCGGGGCAAATCAAGATGCTCTATAACTTCAATTACCGCAGCCGCATCGTATCCGGTAATGCGTTTATCTCTGTAAGTTAAACTACCTTGAATCAACTGTAATTTTTCCCATTGATTGCGAGGTAAATACAAACGATCTAATCTTTCTTTAGTAATTTCTAAAGAGCGATAGGAAACGTCTACTCCAGTAACTTTTTCAAAATAAGTGTCTTTCAAAAGTAATTTAAGTAAATTTCCTTGCCCGCAACCCAAATCGACAACTTGTTTGGCATTATTCTGTTTTAATACTTCTACAACTGAATTCAAACGCTGTTGATTTAAACTTAAGGGTTTTTCTACAGCTGCTTCTTCTTTATCGTGATTTTCTTCAGCACTGTCTGGATCTGGTTCGTTGGGTTCGGTTAGTTGCGCTAAAGCTGCACGAGTTAAACGATACTGACGTTTGAGATAGCGTTTGGTAATCTCTTCCTTTAATGGATGTTCCTTTAACCAACCTTCCCCGTGACGCAATAGTTTTTCTACTTCTTCTTCGTTTACCCAATAGTGTTTGTTATTATCTAAAACTGGTATTAAAACATAAAGATGGCTAAGTAAAAGCGAAAGCGGTAAAGTGTTTTCTAATTCAACTGTGAAATATTTACTTTCTCCCCAATCCGGGAAAGTTTCATCTAAAGGATAATTTTGCAAACTTACCTGATAACCTAAAGGTTCAAACAATTCTCGTAGAAAGCCTTCACTCCCATGACAAGGTAAAACCGATATTTTTGCTACTAACGGTATCGCTGTTTCTACTAGCTCAGGTTTATCCTTACAACGCCCACCCAAAGCCGTACCAAATACTTGAGATATCGCAACGCTGAAAAATGAAGAAGCTACATAAGGGCGATCGTTTACATAAGCATCCAGCGTCAAAGTTCTCTTTCTAACTAGTTTTACCGGATTAATATCTAATAATAACGCTGCGGTACATCGTTGTTCGTTAGCTTCCGGGTAGAAAACATGTGCTTCTCCAAAGGGAAGCGAAAACGACTGACAGCGATTTGGATGTTTGTGGAGAAGATAACCCAAATCGGTGGCTGGTTGGTGGGTGGTAGCGATGGTTAGCAGCATTTTGTTAAAGCATGGGGAGACAGTCTTTAAGGTAACATTTTAGATATTTTTTTAACGCAGAGGAGGGCAAAGGTAAACGCGGAGGAAGAAAAAACATTAGTAACTATAATGCGGCTTCTGAAATTTTGCGTAAAAAAACATATATATATATTCTCGTAAAAGGTTTATAGAATCCTGATAAGCAATGATAGGGTTTAAAAAGCTCTTTTATACTCCGCAAAAATCTGAACAGATACGTAATTATGTCTAACAATGCTTACACTACTGGTGAAAATCTTTTGGGATTTGAAGAAAGTGTTTTAGAGGATTTAGGTCAAGGATATAACTTAGTTGATGTTGCGTATGGTGATGGTAAGTGGGTTGGAATTTATCAAGACACACCTGGGAATAGTAGTTTTATCGCTGTAAGCAGTGCTGAGGAACTTACACAAACTGTTCAACAGCAGTGGGAGCAAGGAGGATATCGCTTAACTGATGTTGAATACGGTGAAGCACTGCGTTGCGGAGGTTCCCTCCGTTGTAGCAAGTGCTGAACCCGAAGGGTGATGGTGTTTGGTTCGGGACTTTTGAAGAAAATTATGGTGCTAATACTTATAGCCTTTCAACCAGTCTTACTGAACTTACAGAAGATATTTCAGAAGTATGGAATTGGAATAAAGGATATGACTTAGTTGATGTTGAATACGGTGATGGTATCTGGTTTGGGACTTTTCGAGATGTTCCTGGTACTGGTGGTTATAACACTGCAAGCAGTATTGATGAATTCAAACAAGATATTTCAGCAAGATGGGAAGAAGGATATGACTTAGTTGATGTTGAATACGGTGATGGTATCTGGTTTGGGGTTTTTCAACAAAATTACAGTATTAACAGTGGTTATGTCTCTGGAAGCACTTTTGATGAACTTCTAGCAGATGGTAAAGAATTATTTAGCCAAGGATACGAATTAGTTAATGTTGAATACGGTGATGGTATTTGGTTTGGGACTATAGAAAAACAGACTGATACGGCTTTCTATGACAGCTACCTCGATTCATCACTACAGTTAACTGAGATAAGCTTAGAGCCAGATTTTTTATTACAGGATTTTTGAAAAGTCAGGTATATTGTAAAAAAGCTCTCTCAGTATACGCTGTGAATAGATATTACGCGGCACCGAGAAAAATCCTACCGTCCTACCTACGTTCGTTGTCAAAAAATCTAGTCCACGCAGGTGGACTTCGTAATTGTAGCCCCAGACTTTCAGTCTGCGGGCTTACCAATTACCAATTAACAATTACCCATCACCAATCCCCATCCCCAATTACGAATTGCGAATTGTTAAAAAGGCGCATATTTGACTCCAAAAAAACCCAAAATACCGGAGACTGAAAAAATAGCAGTTAATATTAATCCCAGTCTCCACCGTGAAGATTTCTACAAATTACTCAGCAGCAACCGAATCCCGTAAAGCCGACCACATCCGCATCTGTCTGGAGGAAGATGTTCAGTTTCGTCAAACTACTAGTGGGTTGGAAAGATATCGTTTTGACCATTGTTGTCTACCAGAAATTGACCGCTCGGAAATTGACATCAGTACTACATTTTTAGGTAAACCTATGAATGCACCGTTGCTAATTTCTTCGATGACTGGGGGAACTCAAGAAGCTAAAACTATCAATACTCGTTTAGCGAAAGTTGCTCAACATTACAGGTTGGCTATGGGTGTCGGCTCTCAACGAGTTGCGGTAGAGAATCCGCAGGTTTCTGATACTTTTGCAGTTCGCAAATATGCTCCCGATATATTATTGTTTGCTAATTTGGGAGCAATTCAACTCAATTACAGTTACGGTTTGGATGAATGTCTGCGAGTTGTCGATCTTCTCGAAGCCGATGCGCTGATTTTGCATCTCAACCCGCTACAAGAATGCATTCAGCCCAAAGGTGATACTAATTTCTGTGGAGTTTTGGACAAAATTGCCACTTTATGCGATAAATTACCGGTACCTGTAATTGTTAAAGAAGTCGGTAATGGCATTTCAGCGAAAATGGCTCATAAGCTGATTGGTGCAGGAGTGACGGCGATTGATGTGGCTGGCGCGGGGGGCACTTCTTGGGCTTTGGTAGAAAGCGAGCGTGCTGATAATGTTTTACAGCGGCGTTTGGGTAGAACCTTCGCTGATTGGGGCGTACCAACCGCTGAGTGCATCACCGGAATCAGCGCGATCGCACCGGAGATACCTTTGATTGCTTCGGGAGGTTTGCGTCATGGCGTGGATGTGGCAAAAGCTATTGCGTTAGGAGCGGATTTAGCTGGATTGGCGATGCCGTTTTTGCAAGCTGCAACATCATCGGAAGCTACACTTTACGATTTAGCAAAAGTTTTAATTGCGGAAATTAGCACCGTACTATTTTGTACTGGTAACGCTACACTAGAACAGCTTAAACATTCTGATAGTTTACAAAAAGCAGTTGAATAATTCTATATCTCAATTATTGAGCATTTTTTCGGTGTTAGGAACAATATTTTTAGGAGACATTAGAAATATAAGGTAAATAATGCAGGATAATTTTTGAAATATGAAGTAATGCACGGAGGAAAATTTTGACAAGGTAGTTGTGCTTATGCGCTTATGCACTACTACAATTTTTACAATATAGTTAAGCGTAAATATTTATTAGTAAAACCGGGGATAATATGCGTAATTTTATTAAACAAACTTTTGCTAGCTTAATTGGAAGTTTATTAGGGCTGTTTATTTTTGGAGGTATCAGTACTGTAGGATTTTTCTTATTAGTTTTTGCTGCCGCTTCTTCAGATTCAGGACCAAAAGTAAAAGATTCTTCAATGTTGGTATTTGATTTATCAACTCAAATTACTGATGGAAAACCCGATTCCGGTTTAGTTTTACAGCAAGCGCTTTCGGGTAATTATCGGAAGCAGATGACATTACGTTCGGTTTTAGATGCTTTGGAAAAAGCTCGTACCGATAAGCAAATTGTAGGGGTTTATTTGGATGCAAGAGACGCATCGGGAGCGGGAAGTGCGGGTTTTGCAACTCTTAAGGAGATTCGTCAGGCATTAGCAAAATTTCGCGATTCTGGTAAAAAAGTTGTTGCTTACGGTGTGGGATGGGGTGAAAAAGAATACTATCTCAGTTCGGTGGCGAATACCGTTATGGTTAATCCTTATGGAGGAATGGAAATTAATGGTTTCAGCTCGCAACCGATGTTTTTAGCTGGAGCTTTGGAAAAGTTTGGTGTTGGAGTGCAGATTGTTCGGGTAGGAAAGTTCAAAGGTGCAGTTGAGCCTTTGGTTTTAAAACAATTAAGTCCAGAAAATCGCGAGCAAATTCAAACATTATTGAATGATTTATGGGGTGAATGGCGCGGTACTGTAGGTAAAAGTCGTAAAATGACTCCCCAGCAGCTACAAACAATTGCCGATACTAAAGGTCTTTTGGAACCCGATGAAGCTAAAACCAACCGTTTGGTGGATAAAGTAGCATATTTTGATGAAGTAGTTACAGAACTTAAAGAGTTTACCAAAACCGACAGTAAAGAAAAATCTTTTAAACAAATTGATATAGATGAATACGCTCAAATTGCTGATAAAAGTTTGAGTAAAAGAAGTTCAGAAAATAAAATAGCGGTAGTTTATGCAGAGGGTGGTATAGTTAACGGCAATGGTGATGCTGGAGAAGTCGGAGGAACCCGCTTTGCTAAGATTTTCCGCCGTCTTCGTCAAGATAAAGATGTCAAAGCGGTGGTTTTACGGGTAAATTCTCCCGGTGGTAGCGCTACTGCATCGGAAATAATTCAACGAGAAATTAAATTAACTCGCGATGTGAAGCCAGTTGTGGTATCGATGGGCGATACAGCCGCATCCGGTGGTTATTGGATAGCTGTAGATTCCAACCGCATTTTTGCCGAACCAAATACAATTACGGGTTCGATTGGCGTATTTGGCAGCATACCCAATATTCAAAAATTAGCTAACGACAACGGTATTACTTGGGATAGTGTCAAAACAGGAAAATACGCCGACATTGGTACTACAACTCGTCCCCAATCGCAAGCAGAACTAGCTATATTTCAAAACAGCGTCAATCGAATTTACAATAAATTTCTCGAAAAAGTCGCTAAAGGTAGAAATTTGCCTCAAGCCAAGGTTGCAGAAATTGCTCAAGGAAGAGTTTGGTCTGGTAAAACTGCAAAAGACATTGGTTTAGTCGATGAAATTGGTGGTTTAGATGCAGCTATCGAATATGCTGCAACAGAAGCAAAGTTAGGAGAAAAATGGCAATTACAAGAGTATCCCAAAGCCAGTAGCTTTAGCGAAAGATTTTTTGGAAAGGCTTCAGAAGAAACTCAAACTATTTTTAAAAGTAGCAAGAACAAAAATATACTCGAATCAAATCATCCTTTGACAGTTGAATTTAAGAAATTAAAAGCAGAAATAGCAGCCGTACAAAATATGAATGACCCTTCCGGTGTATATGCTCGTTTACCTTTTAATTTGATAATTGAGTAGAATCGATTATCAATAATTGATTGGTGTATATTCCCAAAGCGGGCAGGAATGCCCGCATGAAACGATTTTGAATGATTTATCTTTGTCTTGTATAAAATATACCGTTAAGTACTAAACCGTTTCTATCTCCGGGTACGTAAAAAGCAATATGATTGGTTTGTTTACCATCGGGATAATTGAAAGTTAAGTCATATCCGTTTATTCTAAAATTTCCATAATTGCGACTATTGCGACTCCCAACACCACTTCCACTACGTCTACCTCTGCGATTACGAGTTGAAGCATCTACGCCTATAAAGCTAGAACTTTGAAATTGACCATTGGGATAAAAAACAAATTTACCTTCATTGTACCGATTAACGCGAGGCGCTCTACCAATAATTAAACCAACAGAACGAAAGGACCCTTAAACAGTCATTTAAGAAGACATTTAATAGCTTTAGAAGCACAACCAGAATTAGCAATTGCTTTTCAAAAAGTTATTAATTCAAGTTGTCCAGTTAATATACCTGCTTTGGAAATGTTTAAATTACATAGTATGGGATTAGTCACAATAAAGAGGAGTAAAGCAATTCTATATTGCCAACTTTATCGTCAGTATTTTCGAGAAATGAATAGATTTTAAAAACTTGTTTAAAATAATTGTACGGTGTGTAACGGCTATAATATTAATATTACGGTATGTCATTGCGAGCGAAGCAATCCCAAGGACTCGGATTATTTCATTCCACTCGCAATGACAAATGTTCATCCGAACATAATATTACTTAAACACTTTTCAGCACAACCTGAATACCTGTCTTCGGACGCAGAGTAACTGAAGGTTGTTTCTCAATTACCTGGTTGGGTACAAGTTCTAGGTGAAACGACTGGGCTATTGTAGCTAGCAATAATACCGCTTCCATCATGGCGAAGCTTTTACCAATGCAAACACGCGGTCCATCACCAAAGGGGAAATATACACCTCGTGGTAAAGTTTTCTCAAAATCATTAGCCCAACGCTCTGGATTAAACACTTCTGGATTTGTAAAATAGCGAGAATCGTGATGCATCACCCATTGACTGATATTAAGGGTTGTTCCTTTGGGAATACTGTATCCGCCAATTTCACAATCCTCTGTGGCTTGTCTGCTTAAGTCAGTAACAGTAGGATATAGTCGTAAAGCTTCTTTAATCACCATAGTTGTGTAGGGTAGCCGCTGCAAATCTTCAATGGTGGGCGCATTACCCTGCAAAACAGCCTTTAGCTCTTCGTCTAGTTTGGCTCTAATATCAGGATTTTCTCCGAGCAGCATCCATGCCCAAGACAGTGTATTGGCGGTGGTTTCATGTCCTGCTACGATGAGGGTCGCGACTTCGTCTCGTAGCTGCCGGTTTGTCATGCGGCTACCATCGTCAGCATCTTCTACTTTCATCAGCATACCCAGCAAGTCATTGCCATACTCGCCAGTTTCGCGGCGATGCTCAATCATGGCATAAACTGTTTCATCAAGCAACACAATAGCATCCTCATAACGCTTATCTGCGGGTGTCTTTGTTTCATCTCCAGCTAAGAGTGAATTAGTCTTTTCAACAAACCAATTCATAGCTTCTTCTACTGCTTGAGCAACATTTCCCGCATCTCCACCTGCAATATCCTGGTTGAAAATAGTTTTCATCACAATATTGAGAGTGAGATGCATCATTTCTTGATGTATATCTAAAGTATCCTCAGCTTTCCAATTCTCTAACATCCGCTGAGTGTATTCAACCATAGTTTCACCGTAACCGTTAATTCGTCTTTGGTGAAAAATAGGTTGAGCAAGCCGTCGCTGACGCTGCCAAAAACTTCCTTCGCTGGTCAACAAACCGTTGCCTAATAAAGTCTTTAGCAATTCCATATCTTCTGCTTTCACAAATAACTGTCTGTCTCTGAGAACTTGAGTTATGTGTTCGGGATTTGTGAGAAGACAAAATAGGTCGTTTTCTAACTGGATAGGGACAATTTCTCCATATTTGCGAGCGCAGCCTGTCATAAATGCTAAGGGATCTTGACCATATTCTTCTATAGCTGTAGCTGCATCTGGTCCAGATAAACTTAGTATACTTTGACCCTGGTTGCTTGTCATGATGTTTCCTCAAAAAGCGAGTTTAGTTCATGTTTATACAATATGAGCTTAATTCATGTTTTGTCAATAGGGGATTGGAAAAATAGTACAAATTGTTTCAGAAACTAGACCTTAAAAGATGTGTAGCGTGATGTCCGGCAAATTAAATTGCCTGTTTTTATTTGTTTTCTTGTTTATTGATTCTGAATAACCTTTGAATCAGAAAAATCAATGGGAATCCAACTATAAATGTCAGTATCCAACCCAAGGGATGAATTAATGCACCCCCGATTGCGAATAGGGAAACAATGGGTTCAACATAGCTTTCTTGTCGAATTTGACGAATGATTTGGTCTGACAAATCCTGACTGACCAAATGCCGATTTTTAGTCGCATAAATCCAGGCTGCCGTGGAAAATATACCTACTCCCGCTGCCGAAAAACTGTAGAAACACTGAATTATAAAAACACCATCATAGATTGTGGATAAATCATTAGCGTAAGGTAAAAGAACAATGAAAAGTAAGGAGAGTAGGTTAAGCCATATGTGAACGGTATCGGTTTGCTTGTAGTATCGAAACTGTTGGAGATGGGTAATCCAATAGAAAGCAATTCCGATGAATGTCAAAATATAAACCGCTAATGATGGCAATTGCTGTTGCACAAATGCAATCACTTCCTGGGGTGTCATCTCTTTCTGTGGAAGCGGCTCAAAAGTCAGGGCCATTATGGTCATGGCTACGGCAAAAATTATATCGCTCAGTCGAGATAAACGTTGAAGTTCCATTTGAAAGAGTAGTGATTAGTGAGTAGTAAATTCTATAAGGCACTTGTCTGGGAGAGACTTAAACAGTTAGAATGCGAGCATAGTTCATGTTAGCTATGATTCTAGGAAAGCTCATTTTTGTCAAGGGGATGCAAAAAAATGGCAGAAAATTCGTCTAATACCGCAGCTAGAAAACGTCGCAAACCAAGACAAGCTCGTAGTTTGGAGCGAGTTAATCGAATTTTGGATGTATCGGAGAAAATGTTTGTTGAGAAAGGATATGCTGCAACGACAACTAAAGCGATCGCGTCACAAGCAAAGGTTCCTATTGGTTCGTTGTATCAGTTTTTCCCAGATAAAGCAGCTATTTTGCAGGCTTTAGCCGAGCGGTATGGTGACTTGTTTCGAGAGCAATTTCAGAGCTTTGATACCCTGGAGATGACACAGTTCCCTTTAGTTGATTATGTAGATAGGATAACTGATGGAGTAGAGCAATTTTTTTCAGAGCATCCCGGCTTTCGTGCGGTTTTTATGGAGGTGCAAGCGACTATACCAGAGGTAGATGATGCATTTGATACCGAACTGATTCAGACCTTAGCAAAACTTTTACCGAAGCGCAACCCATCATTAAATGTAGAAGATTATGATGCGATCGCCTTCGTTATGGTCAAAGCAATTGGTAATTTGATTTGGTTATCTTTGGGACAAAGTCCTGATTTTCGTGCAAGACTGGTAAAAGAAACAAAGCGCCTGACTTTAAACTATTTACAAAGCTATTTCTCAGTTGAGTCTTCAGAAGTAGGAGATAGTTTAAAGTAATTCTTGTGACATTAACCACCTTTTGTAATTGTGAGACTGTCGGAAATTGTAAAATCTTCGTCAGATACGATTTCTCCGAGAGAAGCATCTATAAAACCTACCTGCTTGATAGTTTTTCCAGATGAAATTAAAGGGTCATCTAATGTAGTATTGACACCAGAAATGGAATCATAATCATCATTATTATTATTTGCTTCTATGCTGTTGAAAGTTGAAGGTTCATCATTAACAATTAGAACAGTATTTGATTCTCTCTGTATTTATTTATCTTAATTTTGATTACTGAAAGGTGAAATATAGCCACGAGAATAGCCTAACCAAGGAACTAGTTTATTCATACAAAAATACCCAATTAGTTTATCAGCAATTACTGTAACTAATTAGATATTTATTGTCGTTATGAAAAAGTATGAAAAAGTATTTGATATTCTCTATGCATACCTTTGCGTAAACCTCAGCGTCACTGTGCATTTAATTAAATACTTTTTAATGCAGAGAAGCGCAAAGGTCAACGCGGAGTTACACAGAGAGTTATAATTTTTTATTTTAGAGTTTGTTTATCAACCCAATAAAGATGAAATTTTTCTCGATTAATAGGATTATAAATTTTAATTTTATCTTGCTTTTTACAAATAAATCCTGTTAACAACAATTCTATTTACTCGGGTGAATTATTCGTAAATTGGAATTATTTTACATCAATTTAATCGAACGACTTCTACCAAAAATTCAAAGTCCAATAACTTATTAACCAACAAATAAATTTCTCATCATGACTACCCACAAATCTACATTATTCTTGAACAGAACATCCGCTATTTTGATAGCAATATCTAGCATATTAATTAACATTCCCGCTCAAGCAAATTGTTCCAATAATTCAACCAAGTTATCTACTGTATCCCAATTGTCAGCAAGTAACAAAAGCAATGAAACGGAAAATATAGTCTAAATAGCAGCCTTTACTCATTACAAAAAAGCGAGAAAATGTAGTCTACATATATTTAATTATTGAAAATAATTCAGTATACTAATTTTGATTTTTTCTATTACCCTTCCCTTGACTCTAAGAGTATTTTTGGGAATAAAACCGAATTACTATTTTTATGTCTTCATTCTTAATCGATATCTTGCCAAAAAAATTGAGACAATTAATCCAATATAGTCAAGCTTACATCGGATTAATAATTGCTTTTGCTATTATCACTGCATGGACAACCAGTCTAATCATATTTACCAATATCAACATTCCCGAAACTAATAAAATATTGATTATATTTTCAATTTTATGGCAAGCATTTTTGTTTACAGGACTATTTATAACTGCCCATGATGCAATGCATGGTATCGTTTTTCCAATAAATCCTAAAATAAATAATTTAATTGGTCATATAGCTGTAGGTTTATATGCTTTTTTCTCTTATAAAAAATTATTAAAAAGACACTGGCAACATCATCAAAATCCAGCCAGCGAACTTGACCCAGATTACCATAATGGTAAACATAAAAATTTTTTTGCTTGGTACTTTTATTTCATGTTTCGCTATTGGAGTTGGTTGCGCTTTTCAGGAATGACAATCGCTTACCATTCCGTAAGAATTATATTCCATATTCCAGAAATTAACTTAATATTATTTTGGGCAATACCGTTACTACTTAGCTCAATTCAGCTATTTTATTTCGGAACATATTTACCCCACCGAAAACCATCAGGAGGATATCAAAATTCTCACCGCGCTCAAAGCATTTACCGTCCATTTCTTTGGTCTTTTATTACCTGCTATCATTTCGGTTACCACGAAGAACATCATAAATATCCTTCTGTTACTTGGTGGGAGCTTCCGAGAATTATAAAAAATAATAAAGCCCTAAAATCAGTACAAACACCATAGACGCTGACTATTTCAAGGAATATATTTAATTTGAGCAGTTAAGTTTGTAAAATATTAACCGTTCATTCATAAAATTTTTACTAACTGAATCTATTTAACTTAAATAATTGAGTCATTACTTACAAAAAAAATATATATCTGGATATATCCGGAGTTTTTTTGTAAATATTTCATGAATATGCTTAAGTAATATTGCTTAAAATAATTAACTCAATTAATCTCTTTTAAAGACACAAGGGTGCGTTGAACAAAAATCATAAAAACGCAAACAGTATATAGGTTTAATAATTATGCATCTATCCATTTCCAAAACAAAGGTGATGGTGGCAGCTTTTGCTGCAATATTAGCGCCCATTCATGCCGCACAAGCATCTACACTGCAATACGAAAATTCGATTGATTTAGAAAAAACTAATTTTTCAAAACAAATTACTTTACCAAAATTTGACAGCAGCCTAGGGGATTTAGAAAGCGTTTTATTTGAATTAAGTGGCAAGGTAGAGGGTTCTGTTGAGTTAGAAAACAGAGATGCTCAAGCAGCTTTGGTTACGGGAAATCTTGCAGCAGAAATTAGTTTAACAAAGCCTGATAGTTCTTTATTACTTGTAGCTTTGCCGACTGCATCAATTGAACAAAATTTAGAAGCATACGATGAAGTCTTAGATTTTGATGGTACTTCCGGCGTAAAACTAACAGAAATATCTGATTCTGCAAAAGAATCAGCACTTTTCACTATCCCAGATGACTTTACCCCCTTCGTAGGCGATGGTAGTTTTAATCTATTTGTTGATGCTATGGGTATCTCGAAAGCTACCGGACCTGGTAATCTAGTAGCTGGTTTTGAAACTTTTGCTGGTGCTTCAGTATCCGTTACTTATACTTACGCTAAAAAAGATGAACCCCCACGCAAAAGAAAAGTACCAGAGTCAGGCTTGCCCGTAACTATATTTATCGGTTTGGCAGCCACAATGGTTTTAACTAAATCCAAAATTAGATTTGTTTAACATAGCGCTTTTGAGTTGATATTAAACGCCGTTTGTATTTCCAAAATGTGACATAAAACTACAAGCGAAACCTGCATAGGCGGGTTTCGCTATTCCGCATGAGACAACACTACATAAACCTCAGAGACAGAAACTCAAAATCAGTTAAAAAATATTTACTTTTTATACAAACTATGCTGACAAAGTATGAATTTTTATGTACATTGGATAGAGAATTAATACTAAAGATATTTTAAAACCTATCTATGGATAGAAAAAATAAGCGCCTATTAATGCTAGTTGTTTCCTGTAGCTTTGCTGGTGTAGTGCTTGGAGGTACTTCTAGCTGGGCGGAAAGTACCATGTGTATCAACGCGACTAAGGTAACAAGTGAATGTCTGACTCAAGATCCCATTAGTAAAACGATGCAAGGAATGAGTACTGGCTTATTAGCAGGAGCCGGTGCCGCTTTTGGTGCAGCTTGGCAATTACGTAACGAAGACAGTTAACAGTGAGCAGTGAGCAGTGAGCAGTTAAAAATAAAGCTGTGGATTTGATAATTTTTACAGGTTTTTGTTTAACTAAAGTCTTGAATCCAAGGGCTTAAGCTCTGATTAAGAACTTTGTTAGCTATTAACTATTAATTGCTAATTATTCACTGTTCACTGATAACTGTTCACTAATAACAGTTCACTGTCAAAACCGATAATTTTTTTCTTTCACCCACATGCTTACAGGTACCGATTTACCTTGGGAATCAACTTTTATTTCCACTACGATAGGTTGTCTATCTCTTTGAGTTGTGCTTCGTCTTGCTTGAGATATATTTTTGTTAATTTGATTGCGTTGGTCTTCTGGCATATTATATTGTTCTAAACCGTATTTAACCCGACCATATCTATAATTGCCTTTCAAAGCGACTTGATTATCTGGAAGAGAATCGGGAATTTCTTTACTTAAACGTATTGGTTTCCATGCTTTGGGAATTTTCTCGTCAGTTGATTTAACTTCTTGGAGAATTACATAAAAACTTTTCCCATCTTTTAATACATCTTTGCTGCCGGGAAGTTTTTCTAAAGTGCCTCTTGTGGAGATATCGTAACTTAGAATTTGATAATAACCTGTTAATAAGCTATAGGGATCTACAGGTACGGTTTGTAAAATTACAGTTATACCTGTAATGTAAGTGTAAGCTGATTGTGCTGGTATCGAGAAAAGTAAACCAGCTTGGATTAATAAAGGTATTACAAATCTAAGAATTGGAATTGGTTTATTATTTGGAAACGAATCTCCCTTAAAATCGGGAATAAGTTCTTTCTCTGACGATTCATCTGGAAAAGGTTTCATAATTAGTTGTTAGTTGTTAGTACTTAGTGGTTACTCCTTTCCCGCTGATAGATTACTGGCGTTGAGTGAGGGGGAAGAGGGGGTAGAGGTAGATTTTGATAGAAAATTTTAAAGTGGGTTGGGAGTAGTTGTTAGTTGTTAAATAAATAGTTATTCCCTGGTAACTGTTTACTGTTCACTGTTCACTGCTTACTGAATTTAGATGACGTTCAAACCACAATCCTGCGCCAATAACAGCAACTCCGCATAAAACGAAAACTAAAGATTTAAGTAATAAAGCTGTATCGTATTCCAGCATTCGGGAAATAATTTGCAGCGTTAGTAAAATCATTCCTCCCCAAAAAGCACGTCTTTGATTAGATTCCAATCCTTGACGAATCATTCCGCAAGCTAATAATGCTAACAATAGATTGAAAACACAAATTGCTAAAAACCACATTTCACCAATATTTTGTTTTAAAATCGGTGCCAAAGCAGCCATTATCACAAATATAGCAATTGTAATATTATTGATACTAATTATTTGAAGTTGCCGGTTACGTTTTGGACGGAGTAAATTAAACCACTGATATAGACTTAAAGCTGTAATAATCAGCAAATCTATTAATAAAAATAAGTTTGATATTGAATTGTATTCATTAGAATAATCAGCAAATCGCCAATATAACCGGAAAGACAGGATATAGAATAAAACACTGAAGAACAACAGCGCCACATTACGCGCAACCGATTGAAACCATCTTTGATCGACTTTCGGAAAAAGTAAATCGTCATAACTCCACAGTAATGCTCCTGGTAGTGCAAAAGCAAAAGAAATTATCCAGGTTGTTCCGTAATATTTACCTAGATTAAATTGCAGCGAAATAGCAAAAGCAATTGTAGATAATGCAAAAATCCATCGCGATTTACAGATATACGCTAAGGGAACAAATAGCCCCAACCAAAGAAGTGGCATATGCTCTAACATTAGTATTGATAAAGACAATTCATACAAATTAGTCCATAATCTTCCTAAGCCGATAAAATAACCAATGTTAATCAAGACGAAAGCAAACACTCCTAAAGAAGCCAAGCGCAAGCCATAAGCCATTACCAAAACGCCAATTCCCCAGAATAAATACAGTTCGTAATCGGAACCGCTTATATGGAATGTCTGCGCCATAAACGCCATATTTGCGCCTAAAAGTAGAGCGCCTAAAAGCAGTAAACCATGTCCAAAGACTCGCTTACGCTGCCGTCGTTTTTTCCCTGCATTGTCGAATACAGGTTCTCTCCAAAGGAAAAAACCAATAATATTTGTTGCAAAAAATAGACTTAATAGTAAAACTAACTTTACTTCACGAGACCATGCTTGCCAATTCGCAGCGACAAAAGTAATTGCTCCTAAGCCTACGAGTATACAACCGACTCCAATCAAAATAAAAATAAATCTATCTTGAGCAACATTATCTAAACTATCAAACTGATACCTTTGGGATAATTGTTCGTATTGAGAATCCTGTATTATTCCTTCATCACGCCAAAGTTGCGCTTCCTTACGTAATTTAGCCCTGAAACTGTCTATGATCATAATAGTTAACAACTAGACCTATGATTGTATAGTCGTAATTTAACAGTTCACTGTTCACTGTTCACTGTTCATTGATAACTGATTATGTCTCCTGAAGAAATAATGCAAATGGCGATCGCCGAAGCTGAAAAGAGCGAAACCCCTTTTGGTGCGGTGATTGTGAAGGATAACGAAATAGTTGAGAAAGCCGGTAATACCGTAGAATCAGATGCAGATCCAAGCTGTCACGCTGAAGTTAATGTTCTACGTAAATTAACCAAACGTTTGAAAACTGCGGCTTTAGAATCAGGGTATACACTGTATTCTACCTGCGAACCCTGTGCAATGTGTGCTGCGACTATCTTTTGGGCTGGTGTTTCCGAAATAGTTTATGGTGCAGGTGCTTCAGATTTTGAAGATGATTACAACCCCAACATGATTAATATGTCATGTGAAGAAGTAATAACTAAATCTCCAGCTTCCATAAAAATCAAATCCGGGATATTAAAAGAAGAATGCAAAAAGCTACACAGTAGATTTCCGCTTTAAACAGTGAACAGTGAACAGTGAACAGTAAAGAATTAATTCCTAATTCCTAACTCCTAACTCTTCACCTTTAACCTTTAACCTTTAACCTTTAACCTCTAACCTTTAACCTTTAACCTTTGACCTTTAACCTTAATTACTCACAACTCAACTACACTATATTGAATCCCAGTTTCAAAGATTTTCACGCCACCACCTTCGGCAACTGTTTCTCTTAAAGCTTGTAAATTGGTAACTTTAATTCCTGCTAAATAATCGATTCCCATTTGCTTTAAGTCTGGCAACCAAGGAAGAGTTGGTCCCATTAAAACTAATTTAGAATTTTTTGCTAACTGAACTAAGCGAGGAAAGGTTTTATTCGCAATAGAAGTAGCAGTTAAAAATACCCATTCGGCTTCCGGTAGCAAATATTCTGAAGCTGGTGCGGGAAAATCTTGTGGTCCCGGATTTAATTCGATTACTTTCATTTGCATTTCTTCGGAATATTTATTCAATCCCGGATAGCGTCCAATTATGCAAACATTTTTGTGACGAATCTGTGGTAAAAAATGCTCGAATACTGCTAAATTTGCCGAACTATCGGGAGATAAAAGCGTACCAGTATCGGGTAAATTTGAAGAGGAATTGATAACAGAATTAATCGCTGCCATTCCGATAGTTGCTTGATAGGGATTCCACGAACGCAGCCAAGGAGCTAAATCGGAAATTGATTTATTTACTAAAGTTCCGGAAAAAGGTAACGTCCGAGTCAGCATTCCTGGACTCATGCATAAACCAGCACCTTCAGTTAAGCATAAAGTCCAAGTTAAACCGATGATAATTTCTTTTGTTTGGGTATTTTTATTGCCATAATCTAACATTAAATCGTAGATTTCACGAGGGTTAATCATAGTTATAAATCGGAGAAGCAAATCATTATTTATATTAGAAATAACAATTTTAGTGAAAGATTAATGTAGTTATTGGCGCTGAATGCTATCTGAAGAAAAAATAACAGTTTTCAATTGCTTAAGTAGGTAGGTGCAAATACAACGAACTAAGTAACGAAATGTAAATTAGCCGAAACCCTTGAGATGAGCCGCAGCTTTGCTGAATGCTTCGCTTCATTTCATTTCGCTCGCAATGACATAGTTATAAATTTTCTCACCCACCTACTTAAATTGTGTTGAAGCAGTGCTGACGATTTTTGCATTCGGAAGCATAATTTTGATAAATGAACCTTTTGTTACTTACAGCACTTAGCAGGTAAATGAGGTACAAGACTGTACTGTAAAGCTCTTATAGTACGGGCAGGAATGCCCGTCCGAATGTACTTCACTAAAATAAAATCTGCTGTATTTTCCGGTTAAACATAAATTAGGTAAATTAGAAAAAAGCTGTATTTTGAACTTTATTAACCGGTTTTACCGGGTTAGGACTTACGCAAGTGGCACATTTTGCTTGTAGGGGAGGCAAAAAGGGGTGTAGATTTTCTTCCCCCTTTATTGCCGTTGCTAGTACACTGATTGATTCTGAACGCAATAATAAGGTTTTCCTGTCACGCACCAACCAAAGGCTTATGACAATTGCGTAAGTCCTGCGGGTATCTCAATAGTTCAAAATTTCAAATTATTACTGCATAATATGGAAAATTATGCGCTCTCAACAGTAACAGTGAAAGTCAAATCGCTAAAATCTTTGTCGCCCCCGCCATACATATCCTCAAAGGCAAAGCCGTTATCTAAAGATTTGAGGTGCTCTATCCCATCTGGATTAGCATTGCCAAAACCAAAGTAGGCATTTAATGCGTTTCCATTCATATTATTAGTAGGATTTTTGTCCAGAAACTCTTGTGGAGTACCATTCGTAATCAAGTATGGTGCTAAAATTATTCCCCCATCAACCTTTGTGGTTAAGTTAGCATTATCTGCATCGAACTCTAATTCAGTAATACGTTGGTTGAGTGCTGCTGTTTCATAGCCTTTTTCTCCCGGTAAAATAAGCTGATTTGTAACTTTATCGACCACACTACCATCTAAGTCCAAGACTTCGTAAAAGCCTCCTGAATTGCTATAGAATGCCGTACTGTTAATATCATCTAAAATCAACGAAACTTTTTGATCGATTCGATCATCTTTATCGAAATCAACGTTCCGGAGATTTACTATTCCATTGATGACAGGTTCTGAAACTTCAGAAACTAAAGAGTCATTTTCTGTAGATGACTGAGGCTCAGTTATGTTCGGGCTTTGTGGAGTCAAAGAATTAGAGTTGAGTTCTAATGCTTCTACATCTTCAATGGGAGAGAATTCAATATAATCAAAGCGAGCGAATTCACCTTGGTTACTATTTCCTTCGATTTTAAAGGTGTCACCAGACTGTAGTTGCACTTTTTCTATGGCAATACGGCTAGTTTTAGCGGCGGGTTTTGCCCAACCATCGGGTAAATCCTGGTTAAAGATAAAACTTGTAGTCTCTTCTTCTACAGTGACCTTAGCTCTAGATTGACCGTCGTTTTCGTCATAGTAACCTACCTCTACCTGATAAGTTCCAGCTTCACCATTAAACGTGCCTGTAGCAAAGCCTTTATTCCCACGAGTCCCTTTAAGAGAGATATGTTTACCACCACTAGCACCAGAGCCTTCTACAGTTTCAACTTGATAACCATTTAGAGTCAGTTCCTCAGCTTCATAACGTAAGGGTTCATTGTTAAGAACTGTGGGAGGTGATTCAGACTCAGGCTCAGGGCTGTTTGGACTTTGCGAATTAGAAGGGTTCGAGGTAAATTCAAATGCTCCTACATCTGGACTACTATCTCGTACTACACCGCGTTGGTCAGTTTTTATACTTGTACTAGTGCCTGCATCAATTGCAGGACTATTAGACTTGAGAGGACGCACTAAAGAACCATTGATAGTTTGCAATGAGTCTAACTTCGGGTCAACTATTTGAGAGCCTTCGACAACTCTTCCCCTTCCGTCGGGTTCTGAAAATTCTATATTTCCTCCGCCATCTATAAGCTGAAAGGAAGTTTGCGTTCCATTATTTGAGCTATTATTAGCAACGATTGAATTACTCAGGGTAATTTCATTCTTACCTGAGAACCACAGTGCCCCAGCTCCATCGCCAGCAGTATTATCAACGATAGTAGAGTTGCTAATGCTTATAGGAGCGCTCGATGGCGGATTGATGAAGATACCGCCTCCCGCGTCGAAAGTTTCTTCATCATCAGAGACAGCCCGATTGCCAGATAAAGTAGTGTTTTCAATGGTGAGTGGGTTAGGTCCATCATACCAAAGACCTCCACCTTGCATTTCTGAAGTGTTATCAGCAATAGTGGTATTACGGATTGTCAGTTCGCCTAGTCCTCCTCTGATACCGCCACCTAGAGCAATTCCCTTGCTACTTTTGCTCAGAGAGTTGTTGATAACTGTACTGTCTTCTACAAATACTTTGTCCTGCTTGTAAGAAAATAGAAATAATCCTCCTCCATGACCAGCGGCTTCATTCCCTTCAAACTGACTATTGCGAATAGCAATGGTTCCAGGTTCACTCCCTCTTGGTCCACCAGGACTAGCACCATCGGTAAAGATTGCTCCACCTCCGTCTTTGGCACTATTTTTAAGAAAAACAGAGTTTTCGACGGTTAATGGACCGAGCAAACTATAGATAGCTCCACCCGTTATACCTTTGTTATTAGTGAAACGGCTATTTTCAACAGTCAAGCCTTGAGTTTGCTGGGCAGCAATTGCACCTGCGCTAAAACCAGAATTAGCAGGAGTGCCATCGTTGTTATCAAAACTACTATTCAAGACTGTGCCTTGAGAACGATAGTCCAGGTAGATTCCTGCACCTCGATCGGCTACGTTATCTTTGAACTCGACATTATCTATAGTGAGAGTAGCATAGTCATCAGCGAAAACTCCTCCACCTCTTAACTCTGCTTTATTGTCCTTAACTTTGCCGCTAACTGCTTTAGCATCACTAACAGTTAAGTTTTTTAGCGTAAAGTCTTTTCCTCTACCTACAAAGAAAACCCGACTGGATTTATTGCCGCTAATGGTAAAGTTTTCGGCATCTGCTCCATCAATACTCAAATCTTTGTCGATATCTAATTGACCGCTAGTAAGCGTTATCTTCTTGTTAGCAAGGGCGGAATCGAAGCGAACAGTATCGCCAGAATTTGCATTTAAGATAGCTTCTCTAAGGGTTCCTTCTCCACTGTCTGCGGTGCTAGTAACTGTAATAATGGCCATATTTTCCAATGTTGATTACATCAATTGGTAGAATACACTGGTCAATATAACTACAAAAAATCCACTTGAATACTAACAATATTTTTTCAAATACGCAAAGTTTATTCGTAAAAATAGAACAAGTATCGGTAAGTATAATTACTCTTTTTTACGAAAAAGACAAGATTCATACTTCCTCAATTTCTTGCCTTTTGAAACTGTATATTAAAAACATTATTTGAACGTATATCAGCCACTACAATCGGCAATTTGTTTATTTACCAAAGGGGTATTTTGAAGAGCAACAAGTTCAATTTCCCCATTTTCATTACGCATAAAACCAGTCGCTTCTACAATGACTGATTGATTTGATACCCGTGTATTTTCAATAATATTATTATCTCGTTTACGAAATGCTGATAAATCGCGAATATTTGACCAATTTAGATTTAAATCAACAGATTCGGTGGGATTTTGTGGTATTCTATGCCTTCCGGTAGCGACAAAAGTACTATCAGTGTTGCTAGAACATACTTGTATTTTTTTTTATGAATTTGTGAATCAAGTAAATAATTGTACTAGTTGTGACTAACTGGATTTGTCATTCCCGAATTGTAGATACAGCATATTTAGTTTTGGTAAAGTACATTCGGACGGGCAGGAATGCCCCGCAGTTGCTACAACGGAACCTCCGCGACTCGCTGCTCTCCATCCTACAAGAGTTTCAGAATATAGCTTTGTACCTCATTTAGCTGCAAAGTGCTGTATAACTAACATCTTGCACTATTGTTAATCTGAAATTACTCCCAAGTAAAAAAACTACTCCCCTCTCGGCTTTATGATCGCCTAACTTATTTAAGGAGGAAGTAACTCTTAGCCAGCTTTTTGTAAGCTAATATCAAATGAAAAATTTTATTACAGAAGATATTCTTAACTGCTTAGATAGAGCAGCAGCAAATTTATATTTTCCAGGTTTTGATAATATGAATTACGATATGGTAACTGCTCGTCTAACGGGATTCCGAAACGATGCTAATTGGGCTTTGACGATAGAAGAAATAGTTAGTTGGTACGGCTTAAATGGTGTTGAACCAGTCTTGGTTATTTCTGCATTCGGAAGCCGTGTTTTAATAAACGAACCTTTCGCTACTTATTTCCCAGTTAAGTATTCATTGGGTGAATTAGAAAGAAGCAAAGAAGAAGATTATCAAGATATGTCCGTAGCAGGAATTATTTGCGACGAAGGATTTGATGTATGGGAAGATTCGGAGCAAGAAATCCCGGACTATTTGTTAGTAGTGATTCGCGGTAAGAAAATTATAGTTCACTCAAGGGAAATTCCGAGACATCTTCAGATAAAAGATAACTTTAATTTTGACCTGACAATTCATATCGCAAACAAATATCGCACGCAAATTCTAGCAACTGAAACAGAATTAAGAGAAATAGTACCTGAAGAATTAACTCAAATTATTCAACTAGACAATTGGCATCATCCCGATGTCTATAACCCTAATTCTGAATTTTATATACCTAGTAAAACCAAATCTATGCAGATGATTGCTGAAGTGCTTGTATCTGGTAATCCAGAATTATATCAACCATGTGAGGAGAATAATGTTGACTGGCGAAAATGGATTGTTAAGTAAAAAGCTGTTCAAACGTCGGGAGACGTAGCACTGCTACGTCTCTACAATAACTAATAATAACTCCCCGATTTCCGGTGTTCTACAGCAGTCAAACCTTCATTTTCAAAGACTTCACCGTTATCAACTACAGCATAAATTAACCATCTTTCACCGCATTTGGTTCTATTTTGTACGGTACATTCTAAGTAAGATAATGCTTCGGTGAGAACGAGACAACCGTTGTCAGCAGTTTTTGTAGATAGATCGACAAACGGATTATCTCCTAATGTACTATGACGAGAAAAATAACGGCGCACATTTCTGCCTTCTTTGAGGATATTTAGTACAAATTTATCCCCTAAATTACATATCAAATCTGCATTTTGTTCGTCAGCAATAGCAATCATGATTCCTGGGGGGTTAAAGCTGGCTTGAGATACCCAAGAAGTTAAAACACCTTTATCTGTCTCTCCATCGCGAGTTGTTACAACACACAAGGAACCAACAATTCGCCCTACTGCTTGTTCGGTACGATCTATATGGGTTTCCGTAATAACTTGGCTAGGAGTACGATTTTTTTTAGATTTTTTCAAGTTTTCAGCAAATAATCCACCAGCTTCTTGACACTCTTTGAGAATTTGAGGTGTAGGAGTGAAACGAACCCGAATTGATTCAAACCCCAAGCGATAATTGGCATCTTTAAACTTGTTTTCTATTAAATCAACTGCTTCTCCACTCCACCCATAGGAGCCAAAGACTCCTGCTAATTTGGTTTTAGCTGCTGTTGAAAGAATTATTCCTAAAGCGGTTTGAATTTGAGTTGGTGCATGTCCACCTAATGTCGGCGAGCCAATAATCAATCCATCGCAAGCTTCTACAATGCGGGTAATCTCTTCTGTATCTGCGAGTTCGCAATTAATAGATTTTACATTCACTCCATTTTCAACTAAACCTTGAGCGATCGCACCTGCCAAAATCGCTGTATTCCCATAAGCAGAAGCATAAAGCAAAGCAACGCTCAACTCTTTGGATTTTTGATTCTGGCACCATTGATTGTAATCATAAGTGAATCTACTGAGACTATAATTAACAATTGGACCATGACCGGGAGCGTAGGTTTTGGCAGGAAAAACTGCAATCTTTTCTAAAATAGCTTCGACTTGTTTGGCTTGGGGTGCGTGGAGACAGTCAAAATAGTAACGACGTTCCGCATCTAAACTTTTCCAGTCTTTATCAAATAAGGTATCTTCGCAAATATGAGCGCCAAACAATTTATCTGTATAGAGAATTTTTGTACCTGAATCATAAGTACAAAGTCCATCAGCCCAACGGGGAGTAGGTATAGTCACAAATGTTAGATCGTGTCCACCTCCTAAATCTAGAGTATCCTCGGAGCGTACAGTTTGAATTCGCGATTCCCACTCAGGCAAAGCCGCTTTGAGCGCATTCGCAGCCGGACGAGAGCAAATTATAGTTGCTTGAGGAGCTATTGGCAGCAATGCTTCTAAAGTTTTTCTACGGTTGGGATTGACATGACCCAGAATAATATAATCTAAGCTAGTAAGGTCTAGATGTTGCTTTAATTCTTGGAGATAAATTTCCGTAAAAGATTCACCAGGAGGATCGATTAAAGCTTTTTTATCAGCTTGTATCAAATAAGAATTTGCTGTAGTTCCCTTTTGACGGGAATATTCAACTTCAAACTTTAATCGTTCCCAAGTTCGCGATCGCAAAATTTTTGTATCTTGACCAATTTCAGCAACTTGGACATCTCTTTTACGATTTGTGGTTGTGGTAGTAGTTGACATAATCAATATTGGATTAAATTTGGTATTTGGTATTTGGTAATTGGTAATTGGGTTAGAGGGGGTAAAACTTTCTAATTCATCACTGTTCACTGTTCACTGCTCACTGTTAACGCCCATTGGTTTCTATTAATTCCGATTTATTTTGTCGATTTCGATAGCGTTGAGATACTGCTTGTTCGGGATCGATACCATTAAAGGTAGGGGGTAGCCAAACTCGGAGAACTAATAGTACTCCTAGAACTAGTAAAAAGGCACAGGTTGCTACAACTTGAGTCCAACCGATTTCTAAAACACCTTTAACAATAATTTCTCGCAATGCGGAAACAATGGAAACTTCAACAGCTACACCAATAGATACTCGATGTTCCTGCAAGTAAATAATCAGCAGTCGGAATAACTCAACTAAAATCAGCAAAAACAGAATATCGGCAGTAACAGCATGAGACTCTAGAGGTGGAAGCAAAGAGAGAAACATATCTCTTACCTCAAGCACCATGAAGCTAAATAAACCGATACACAAGCAAATTACAATTGTGTCTTGAATAAATTCCAAGCTTTTGACAACGCGCTCCCGGTTGATTTCATACATGGAATTCGAGGTATTTTCAGCAGGATTATACATAGCGGGAAGAGGGGTAGATGGGAGAGATGAGGGGGAAGAGGAGCCATTGCGTTGCGGAGGTTCCCTCCGTTGTAGCAAATGGCGTGGGGTAGAGGGGGGAGATAATAACTACTCCCTTCCCGGTAAAAGATTACCTAAGTGATTGAGGGAGGGAGTGAGAGAGGGAGAGAGTGAGGGAGAAATTTTTATAGGAAATCTTAGAGCGGGATAGGAGTAATTATGTTCCCACTAACCACTAACCACTAACTAATAATGATTGCCTATTTTCCGATGGTGGACTGCGGTTAATGCATTTACCTGGGCAACTCGTCCGGTGTGGATGGTACTATAAATCACCCAATGGTCTCCACAATCCATGCGACTGGTGATTTCACATTCCATATAAGCCAGAGCTTCAGCTAAAATTGGAGATTCATTGGTTTGAGCGGGATATGTTTTTACTCCAGCAAATCTGTCTGCACCAGGAGGAAAGCGCTTGAGGAAATGTCTCATTAATCCTTGATATTTCCCTTCTTCCAAGACGTTTAAAACAAAGCTGTCTCCAACATGCAGCAAGGATTCAATTGCCCTGTCTTTGGCTACTGCAATTGCAACTCCCAATGGATTGACGCTCGCTTGTGTCACCCAAGAAGCCAGCATTGCACTTTGAACTTCTCCTTTTTTGGCAGTAATAATATAAAGTCCGGTGCTAATCCGTCCTAATGATTTTTCTAGCTCGTTATCGATAGATTTGATTTGTTTAATTGTCTTGTCGCGGTTCAACCATTGTCCTAAATCGGTTCCCGCTTCATCACAAAGTTGTTCTGTGGCTTTAGTGGGAGTTTCCTTAACTAATATCGGAGGAAAGATTTCGGTTAATCCCAATTCTTGAAACTTATTTCGTAAGGGATAAATGGGTTCATCTTCTCCTCCTCCCGATTCTAATAAACCAATTGCTTGCTTATTATGAGCAGTAGCTAAGATGGTGTTTAAAGCGACTTGAGCTACATCGGAAGATTGGGGAGGCATTCCAATAACTAAACCGTGAGCTTGTGTAACTATTTCTCGGACTTCTTGAAGCTCGGTATTATTGATATCTACTAATTCTACAATTACATCTGTTTTGTCACTGCCATGTGCAACCGCTCTTACTAATTCTTCGCTATAACCGTAATCTTCTACGTAAAATAAAGCTACTAATGTTTCTTTTTTAGTTTTCTCCGAACTCCAATCTTGATAGCGTCCAATCCATTCTGGAATATGGTGTTTTAATAAAGGTCCGTGTCCTGTTGCAACCGTGCCTATTTCTAATTTTTGAATCCGCTTTAAAGCCGACAACACCGAACGTGCATTCGGACCCATCAAACAGTCGTAATAATATTTGTAATCTTCCTCTATTATGCTGAAATTCTCATCATAAGTGCGGTCATCACAGTAATGCATTCCAAATACATCACAAGTATAGAGAATGTTGCTTTTATGGTCGTAAGTAAAGATTGTATCGGGCCAATGTAAATTAGGTGCGGAAACAAATTCTAATTCATGTCCGTTGCCTAAATCTAACTTTTGTCCGCTTTTCACCACCATTGATTCAAAAGGCTGGTGAACCATGTTTTCTAAAAATTGAATCGCTACCTTAGCGCCAACAACAGTAATAGAAGGAGCTAGTTTTAAAATATTTTTAACCAAGCCACTATGGTCTGGTTCGGTGTGACTAATAATTAAGTAATCTATTCTATTTACATCAATCAATCCCGCAAGTATCGATAGATATAAATCCTCAAATTTGCGGTGAGAAGTATCAACCAAAGCAACTTTTTCACCCTCTATTAAGAAAGAATTATAAGTTGTTCCATTCCGCAAACCAAACTCAACATCAAAACGCTCTCTATCCCAATCAAGACAGCGAATCGCGGTAGTTTGAGGAGCTATTTCAACAGTTTCAACTGTTAAACGTCCTGGATTTGTTTCAGCTTGAATTAACTGTGTGAGTTGAACCATTAGTTTTATCCAAAAATGTATTATGTGCAGTGGTGTTATTACTTATTATCTTGACGTGAAATATTCAATTCGTAAAATGCCAATTTGTAAAGCTATGCATTAGTAAAACTTATTATTCGCAGCTTGAGGAATAAGCTTGAGTTAACAAAACGACCGATTCCTTAATTTCTGGTGACCATCGATCCAAAATTCAATATCTCTGCTGAAATTAAACCAGGAGATATATAAACATAAAACTATGGTAGTAAGTGTATCTTCTCCATCTATGGTAATCATAATAAATTGTTTAGAGCATATGGAAAAAGATTCATCCGCAGAACAAATTACTCTCAGCACCAAAATAGCTCATAGCGCAATCAAACAATATAATTTTAAATCCTCCAAACTAAAATTCATCAAACATTTAGAAAATACAACTTTTGGATTATCTACCGAAAGAGGTAATTTCTTACTTCGGGTATATTGCGGATTGCAGAATACTGTTAAAGAGATAGAATCTGAAGCAAAAATCATCGAGTATTTAGCCAGTTGCAATCATTACAAATATCAAAAGCCCATTTACAACAATTCAAATAGCTTTGTTTCTATTGCTGAAGCTGACGAAATATCTAAGCCTGTTTCGATACTTTCATGGATTGACTCGCCGATTATTGGACATCAAGTCAACGATATAAGCTTGTTTAATAGACTTGGTAAATTAACCGCTCAAATTCACAATAAATTAGCAGAATGGCAAAAGTCTGTTGATTTTCAGCGTCCAATATTCGATGCCGATAATTTAGTTGGAAAAAATGGGGCTTTCGGATATGCGAATTATACTTACCCATTTATTTTGTAAGTACCTGATTTTCTCCTATAAATATTATTTTTGATACCTGATTTTCTCCTATGGCTACTTTATTTAATCTACAACAAAATAACTAATATAAAGCTGTTGAATCAATTTTGATTTGCATACAGCTTTATATAAAAAATAGATGCTTAATTATCATGAAACGACTTCTAATTTCAACACTTTTGGCGACAGTTTTGGGTTCTACCGCTGGTATGGCTGCAGTCCAAGCTAATTCTGTTAGTTCAGGACGTAGCAATGACTTAGATAAATACAGAGCGCTGTATAACTATACTATTACTGCGGGAAAAACAGCCTCGGACATTGTGGGTATGGGTATTGCAGGCTCTAACGACCATGTTTATGTATGGTACAAAGACGGAACGGTAAGTTCAGGACGTAGCAATGACTTAGACAAGTATAGACAGCGTTATCGCTATAGTTTACCTACAGGAAAGACTCCTTCGGACATTGTAGGTATTGGTATTGCAGGCTCTAACGACCATGTTTATGTATGGTACAAAGACGGAACAGTTTCTTCAGGAACTAGCAGAGACTTGGACAAGTATAGAACCCCTTATAACTACACTTTACCGCCTGGAAAATCATTCTCTGATATTGTAGCTATGGGTATTGCAGGTTCCAACGACCATGTTTATGCTTGGTACAGAGACGGAAAGGTTTCTTCGGGTACTAGCAACAATCTGGATAAGTATAGAGCGCCCTATAGCTATACTTTGCCTATTGGAACCCAAATAAATGACATTGTAGGTATGGGTATTGCAGGTTCCAACGACCACGTTTATACCTGGTTTAAAAATCCGTAATCGTAACACCATAAACTGCTTCGATAATTAACAACAGGACACTTGCTACAACTCCCGAAGAGCAATGCAGTGTCCTTACTTTTTGTCTTCTTGATTCTAAAGTTTGATATAAACCCTTAAAATTAAAACTATAAGTATTTAGGCAAAATTAATTGTGTATAGTCCGAAGCCAGGAACGAAGCAATCCCAAGAACTTCAAGTTTTAAAAATGTAAAATTAATTTTGCACGACTAATTACTCGAGCAAATTGGTTTTCAAGTTGAAATTGTCAACGGTTATGGTGAGTTTAATCTTCCGCCAAACCATGCAGCATTGATTGCAATTAAATCAATATAATATGTCTATTGGTACTTGCATAATTATGGAAAATCATGGATATTCTGTTAAGAATTATCAACTAGCCATTATTTGTAATTGCGTTTATCTTTAAAACTGGCTGTTTTTTTTTACTCCTACATGAACGCAACAACATTTGCACCCCAAGAAGTTCTCAAGCAACTAGAATGGCGTTACGCTACCAAAGAATTTGACTCCAGCAAAAAGATACCAGAAGATGTTTGGAAAGTATTGGAACAAAGCCTGGTACTTTCACCCTCATCCTTCGGATTGCAACCTTGGAAATTCTTCGTGGTTGGCAATCCCGAAATTCGTCAGCAATTAGTAGAACATTCCTGGGGACAGAAACAGGTTGTGGATGCTTCTCATTTAATAGTTTTAGCTATTAAAGAAGGTGTAAACGAGAAAGATGTTGATACTTATCTATCAAGGATGTCAGAAGTCCGAAATATTCCGGTAGATAAGCTTGAAGGTCTTGCTAATATGGTTAAAGGTTTTCTCGATCAACCTTCTGACGTTTTTGATAAAGATGCATGGTCAGCTAAACAAGTTTACATTGCTTTAGGGTTTTTTATGTTTACTGCGGCAATGTTAGAAGTTGATACCTGTGCAATGGAAGGTATCGATCCAACTAAGTACGATGAAGTTTTGGGATTAAAAGACAAAGGATATCGTACAGCAGTTGTTTGTACTGCTGGATATCGTCTTCCTAGTGACAAGTATGCAAATATGGCGAAAGTTCGCTTCAAAACGGAAGAAGTTGTGGAATATATAGATTAAGTTTTTGTGTAAATAAAAGTAATATTCTTGTAAGGTGGGCATCTTTGCTCGCCTATTTTTATGATTATGATTTACCTTTTCCCAAAATAATTGTAAGTGAAAGTAATATCAAAATTTTCTCATGCATCAATCATTTTATACGTTTATTCAGCAGCTTTCACCTGAATTCAAAATTGATATAAATCTTCTCGAAGAGAGCTTAAAATCTAGAAAAGTAAGTAAGGGAAAATTATTGTTTCATAAAGGTGATGTTTGTGATTTTGTCGCTTTTACTTACAAAGGTTGTTTGAGAAGTTTTGTATTGAAAGACGGTAAAGAATATACTCTATTTTTTCATACCGAAAATCAAACTTTTGGAGATTATGAAAGTTTTCAAAAACGGAAACCTGCTTGCTTTTCTTGTCAAGCCATTGAAGATTCAGAAATTATGATTTTGAATCATCAAACAATGCTCTTGTTTGAAAATGCGCCGGGAGGACAAAAATTACTGAGACTTGTTGCTGAAGATTTAGCATTTCTATTGAGAGACAAATTACTTTCTCTTTTAATTGATACTCCGCAAGAACGCTATCTCAAGTTGATAGAAACTGAACCCCAACTTTTGCAAAGGATTCCTCAATATTATCTCGCTTCATATCTTGGTATTGAACCGGAATCTCTAAGTAGATTAAAGCGGAGAGTGAATAAACACAGAGAATCTTAACCAAAGTCAATGAAAGTCGAAAATCTGCAAATTATAGTGATTAAAAATAGACTTTTGCAGAAATCGTTGTAGAAAATATGTTACTAGAACAGAACAAAGCAATCGTGCTGAAAATGTATGCAGCCTTTGATAAACAAGATGTTGAGCAAGGTATAAAATTTATGTCTGCTGATATAGTCGGACATGGATTGGATACAATTCCTTGTAAAGGAATTGATGATTTCATGCAGTATGCAATGTCATTATTTACTGCATTTCCAGATGGTTATCACCTGTTTGAAGATGTTATTGCTGAAGGTAATAAAGTTCTCACTCGCGGAACTTTCAGTGGTACTCATCAAGGGGAATTGATGGGAATCTCCCCGACGGGAAAACAAGTCAAATTTTCAGTTATACATATTGATACTATTGTAGATAATAGAGTTATAGAACATTGGGGTCAAGCTGATGTTTTTGGAATGATACAGCAGTTGGGTTTTGCTAAAAGTCTTTAATAAGTATTGAATAATTAGGGAGCAGGATGCTCCGACTACAGAACGAGTTAATAATTAAATATTAGGAGAATAATTTCATGAATTATATTCTTCCCGGTGCCCCTTGGTTAGTTGCTCACCGTTCGATGTTATGTATCGATAAGCCTTATAAAATTACGCTCAATAACTGCGATTATGTCATTTGGCAAAATGCAAAAGGTGAAATTTATGCTTTAGAAAATGTATGTCCGCATATGCAAGCTCCTCTATCTAATGGTTGGATTTGCAAGGAACATAACTCGATTACTTGTCCGTTTCACGCGCTGGAATTTGATGGTAAAGGTAGACTTATTAAGGATGGAGAGGTAAAAGGAGAACCGATTGCAAAAAGCTTGAATTTAATTATTCAAGATGACTTAATTTGGACTTATGGTAATTTTGAGCCTCGTTTACCTATTCCTAGTTTGATTTCTGAGAAAACCAAGGGATTAAGTTTTTTAGGCATTGCAGGTGATACGACTATTCAAGCTGAATTTTTGCAGTGCATTAAGGTTAACTATGATTTTAACCACCAGAATGGAGTTCATCACGATACTTTTAGAATTAAAGATAATCCAGTAGAAAGTTTTGAAAAGGATGGTTATTACGCTAAAGTTGTGCAAACCTTTCTCCGGGAAGACAATACAATGCAGGAACTCTTCCAGAATCCATCATTAATGACTTTTCCGAAAAAGATTAAAAATCAGTTAGTTTATAATTTCCCATCAACTACTTTATTTAAAGCTGAAGTTCCCCTCGGAGAAATTCTACAATTCTTTATTCTTTACCCAGAAACAGAAAATCAAACCCGGACATTTGTACTTTTATATGCGAATTGGCGGAATCCTATAATTAATGTACCCGGATTCGGAGATTTAATTAAACGTTCGCTCTTACAGTCAACGGCTAAAATTGTTGAACAAGATAGCAAAGCTGTTGAAAGTTTATATCCGCAGCAAAAGCCGAAAATTCGATTACCAAAAGAAGAAATTATGTCTTATGTTGAGGGGCTTTATCATGAGTGGTGATTAAGTAAAGTTTAAAAGTTTAATTAGGAAACCCGATTTTTTAAATAACTGGGTTTTTCGTATAAAATCGATAACTAATAAGATGGAAATAAATCAAACCACTGCATCAAAATTAGTAGAATTAGTTTTAAACTGCGTCGATTGCGAATATCCTCACAGTAATATCTATTGGCTGAATAGCGATGAAGACGTAAAACCACCCCGAGAATTGACTCCTGCTTTTTACGGTTGTTTAGATTGGCATTCTTCGGTACATGGGCACTGGTTACTTGCGCGTTTAGCTCGCGGTTTTCCAGAAGCAGCTTTTAGTTTGTCAGCAAAGCAAGCTTTAGAAAAAAGTTTAACTTCCGAAAATATTGAGGGAGAGGTGTCATATTTGAAGCATCACCCTCGTTTTGAAATTCCTTATGGTGTCGCTTGGTTATTGCAGCTTGTCGCCGAGCTTCGTGAATGGGATGATGTTTGTGCGAAGCAATGTTTGATGGCGTTGCAACCATTAGAAATACAGATTGCCGAAAACTTATACCATTGGCTGAAAAAGTTGATCGTTCCCAATCGCACTGGGATGCATAAGCAAACGGCTTTTGGATTGGGTTTGATTTTCGACTGGGCGCAAACCACAAAAAATACTGACTTTATTCATTTAATTGAGGATAAAGTAAAACAGTTTTATTTCCAGGATAGAAATCATTCTTTAAGATTTGAACCCTTGGGACACGATTTTCTTTCACCCTGTCTTGCTGAAGCTGATTTGATACGAAGAACACTTACAAAAAATGCTTTTGCTGACTGGTTAACTAATTTTCTTCCAGATATACCAATTGATAATACAAGTTGGTTAAACCCCGTTGAGGTTAATGATGCTGAAGATTATATGCAAGCTCACTTCTACGGACTAAATTTGAGTCGAGCTTGGATGATAGAAGGAATAATTTCTGGATTACCTAATGGCGATCGCCGCATTAAAACACTTATAAATACTGCTGCTGTTCATCGTCAACTTGGATTAGCAAATGCCGTCAGCGAACATTATGCTGGTAGCCATTGGCTAGGAACTTTTGCTGTTTATCTAGCAACTTCTCGTGGTTTGGTTTCTTGATTGAGAGTTTACGCAGGTAAAGTACTAAGGATTTGATAATTTTTGATTACCAATTACCAATTACCAATTTTGAGTAATAAAACATAAAAAAACAGGACTTAACTAACCTTAAGTCCTGTTTCGGGTAATAATTCGACTCAACACACTTGAGCGAAATTTGAATTTTCTACTGAGGATTAGTACCTTCAGGAGCAGCACCTTCGGGAGCAACAGGAATAGCACCTTCAGCACCAGGAACAGCACCTTCAACATTTGCTTCTACGTTTACCCCTTTCACGCCTTTAACTCCTTTAGTTAAAGGTTCAACTTGTTGAAGTTCTTCTTGAGAAGAAACTGTACCGCCAACGGTAACAACTCCTTCTTGCTCTTTAACTTCTAAGTTGCTAGCTGGTAAATTTTCTTTTAGCTTTTTACTAACTTCTTTTGATAAATCGCTTGTTAACGCATCTGCTCCTTCACTTACAGCAGCTGGATCTTTAGGTGCGGTTTCCGCTCCGGGAACAGATCCAGATTGACCTAAAGGTTGATTTAAACCTTCTGTTTCACTAGCTTCTCTTGCTGAAGGTTGTAAAGCCTCATTAGTAGCACTGGGATTTTCTGAACCAGTGTTAGCGGCTTCTTCACCACAACCAACTGCACCTGTAACCAAAATACCGCTAATGAGAAGAGGAATAAAATTTTTCATTTGAATCTCCTTATAGATCCTTCAAAGCAATTAAATTAATCGGTGTGTTGTGTTGAGGAGCGACTGTTTAAAAACAATCGAAGATGAGTTTGAGTAAGCACCACTTGAGGTACTAAATTTGACGAAAACTAAAGATAGCATTACCTCTTATAAGAAGCACTTTCTTTGAATTTCCATAACCAACCACTAGATATATACGACACAACAATACGAAATTGCATTTTTAAAATCTGACACGTTTGCCAATAACTTTCAAATGCTTACATGTAATGTCGCCGGACAGCAGCTATTTGATGTTAGCAAATTTGTGAAAGTTAGCCACTTTTTTTTCAAGTTGCTGTTAGTTTATTAAATCTAATTGAGAATCAAACTTTAAAACAGCTTGCACAACTTAAATGCAGCAAATTCATCTATCTTTACACTGAAGTAACTTTTTGCAACTTTTTTTGCCTGCAATTAAGTGTTAACGCCCTACGCGAAGTCAAAAGCAATACAAGTGTATATGAAAGCTTAATAAATGATTGCACTAATCATTAATAATTAACAACTGATTGCTGCTTCAGTCTCAACAAAAAAATACCCTATTCCTGAAATTTAGTTATTTAGGAGTATTCATGTGGTAAAAAACAATCCTAATCTCACCCTTTACACTCTTGACAGTTTTAAGATGTTTTTATAAGCAAATTATTAAATTATTAATTCTGGAATAGTGAAGAGAAAACTAATAAGAGAATCATAAATACATTCTTATAAGACACGCTTTTCATCAAGGCAGTTCCTATCGAATAGTTTTATAAATTAAACCAAAATTATATTAGACATTAAGCTACGTAATATATGATGCATCTATCTGTAGAAAAGAAATTTTATAGAATATAAAAAAATAATTAAAAAGTTTGGTATCTAATTAGGAATGGCCGCAACTGGCACATTTATGCTGTAGGGTGCTTGTACACAGATTAATTGTTAAGGGAATAATAAAGCAATGAGTGTACGGCACCATCCGAGTTGTGTGACGCGCAGCCTTAGTCCTGCTAATATTTATGACTTACGCAACTAGCAGATCGCGTTCGCTCGCACGGTTACGCCGAATGCAATCGTCTTATTACAGTTGCGTAGCGCTTAAAAACAGTTTGCTTCTCAGGTTAAGGTAAGAAATAGGCTTTGGAGGCAAAGCCTCCATCTACTACCGATGCAAGATTTGACATCCTCGCCGCCCTGTAAGTGCAGCGATTCCCATCTATTCAAACAATTCGATTCAGCGAACAAATTTGATTAAAAAGCAGACTCGCGATGGTCAATAATTACAACTTTAGAATCCTTGCCCGCTATTGGCTTCGGATTTTGCTCAATATTATTAGTATCGGGGGCAGAATTTATATAGTCAGAATCATTGGCTGCGGAATTAGGAGCATCGTAAATTTCAAATTCTTCAATCCCGTGATTTTTTACAATTACCTCAGCACTACTAATAGAAGCTTCACTGCCATCTAAAATTAATAGATAATCACCGCGCTCAATTCGTTGATTGTATATTTTCGCTCGTTCTTCAGGAATTCCCAAACTCACCAGCGCGCCTAATAAGCCACCAGCAGCGGCACCAATGCTAGCACCAGCCACAGTTGTAATCAAAGTTGTAGCAATTTCACCAGCAAGCAATATTGCACCAACACCCGGAACAGCCAAACTACCCAAGCCCACAAGTAAACCTGTTATACCTGCAAAAACTCCACCTGTAACGGCTCCGGTAGTAGCAACTTCATCAGTTTTGTTGGCAAGCTGTTCCTTAGTCTCTATACCACCAACTTCACCATCGCCATCACTATTTCTAGCAATTACAGAAGCTTTATTCATATCGAAACCAGCATCCTTAAGCTCTTGGAGTGCATCTTCAATATTCTTGCGGCTCGAAAATGTTCCAACAGCACGCTTATGTTCGCCCAAACTCATTTAAAATCTCCGTTTAGCAATTTAATATAGTTAGTAGTTCGCCACAATCAGTCATAATCAAAGTTAGACCTACGTGTCCTACTAATGTTCTTGCTTAATAAACTTAAATTGCAATCAATCTCTAGTTAACATGTGCATTTATCTTGAGGAGGAAATTAGGGAGTAGGAAGTAGCGAGTGTTAATTTGAGGCGTGTTTGTAAACAGGACTTACGTAATTGTCATCAGGTTTTGGTTGGTGCGTGACAGGAAAACCTTATTATTGCGTTAGAAATCAAGCGGACTGTCACAGCACCCTACAAGCAAAATGTTCCAGTTGCATAAGTCCTAGTAAATAAGCGTGTTTGTAACTGAAAACGGAAATCGCCCCTATAGTTGTTCGGTTCTACTCCTTTCGTTAGAAGACACATTTTAGGTAAGCTCATATGTAGTGAGTCACCAGTTTCTGAAGCTGTTAGTCGCTTTGAAATAAAGGGGTGAAACCTTGTGTATGAGTATAAGTGGATTTTGCCGAGTTTAAAGGAAATTTTAGTTTCAAGTGGAGCATCACTAGCTGAATGTTCGTTGCATAAAGCACGACAACAATGGCGTACAGCTGCTTCTGCTGCTCAAGAACTGCTGTTAAATTCTTTATCTGTAGTTACACCTGTCACGAATCAGGGATTAGTTTTGGCTGCGCCTGCACCTGTATTGTGCGAGTCAACGCTCTTGGAGTGTTTGCGGACTGTAACTTTTACGGCAAAGCCATTTAACCCTTTGGCTTTGATGCCCTTTCAAATGTCTGACAGCAGCGAAGCAGCACAGAAAAATATTTCCGATGAGTCAGTGTTACCTTTGCTGAGGGTAGATCCATTGGCGAAGGAGCAGTTTTGCTTAATTTTTACTAAAAAGTTTTCATTAATATTAGTTTTAGCCGAAGAAAGTAATGATAAAAGTAAGTTTTTATTTTCTTTCGATCCAGAAGTAATTAGTCAAGCATGGCAGGCTCTCGCGGGCAGGGTAATGCTAACTAATCCCGATTTATTTGTGGAGTTGGATAATTTAGTACAGGAATATTATCCGGTTGCACCTGATTATCGATTAGTTATGCAGTTCAGTCAATTGTTGCTGGCGAAGTATCCGGAAACTGAAGATAGAGGAACAAAGTTGCATGGTAAAGGAGCGGGAGAATTTAAAAGCAAGGTTGAAGAATCACATTGCTCTAGCTACTCTACTGCTACCTCAACAAAACCCTCATCTCGCTCGGATGTTGAGTTATTGCAGGCTTTCGCTCATGAAGTGCGTACTCCTTTAACAACAATTCGTACTACTACCCGTTTGTTATTGAAGCAAAAAGATTTGCCTGCTAATGTTACTAAAAGATTGCAATCTATAGATCGCGAATGTACCGAGCAGATCGACAGAATGGAGCTGTTGTTTAGGGCTGCGGAATTAGAAACATCTTCTTCCCAAAACCCTTCTAATTCTCAACTAACGTCGATGTGCTTGGAGCAAATGTTGCAGCAAAGTATTCCTCGCTGGCGGCAAGCTGCAAATCGAAGAAATTTAACCTTGGATGTACTTGTGCCGCAGCAATTACCGGCGGTGGTAACTAACCCAGGTATGCTTGATAGAGTCCTTACAGGCTTGATGGAAAACTTTACACGTAATTTACCCGCAGGTAGTAATATTCAAGTTCGAGTAATTCAAGCTGGCGATCAATTAAAGCTGCAATTGCTGCCAAATTCTTCGCAAGATATAAAACAAGCGCAATGTTCTAATACGCCACCCATTCGCAAAGCAATTGGTCAACTTCTAATGTTCCAGCCGGAAACCGGTACAATAAGCCTGAATTTAGCTGCTACGAAGCATTTATTTCAAGCTATCGGCGGCAAGTTGATTGTACGCGAACGTCCTCAACATGGTGAAATTTTGACGATTTATCTGCCTTTAGAAGGAGTAAATAATTCAAATTCTTGCTTTGATAAATTTGAGCAATATGGATTGAAAAAGCTCAAAGAGCAAAGGTTAAAAGTCAAGGGTTAAAGGATTTTGGATTGCGAGTAGGAAGCTAGGATTATCAAGTAGCAAGTGATGAGTAAATTATTCTTCATCTTGTCTCCGACTCTCCTTATTCCCCCTGTCACTGGGAGACGCTAGGCAAAAGTACTTTAAAGCTAGAGCCTTCACCCGGCATGGAAGAGACGGATATGCTTCCTCCACAACGTTGGAGTAACTTTTCTACAATAGTTAAACCTAAACCAGCGCTTCCTGTTTCTTCGTTAACAACTGGGCGCACCTTGTAAAAGCGATTAAATATTTTAGAAATTTCATTTTCTGGAATACCTATACCGGTATCGCGGAATTCTAACTGCACGTAATTTGGCTGAATCCGAGTTCTTACCCAAACTTGACCGCCGTTTGGCGTAAATTTTATACAATTAGATAGAAGATTAATTACTATTTGCCTTAATCCACCGCTAACGCACCAAACATATGGTAGGTCGTTTGGTACGGTATACGCGAGCATGATGCCTCTTTCCTGTGCCAAAGGTTGGTAAGTGCTAACAACACCTGGTACAACCTCAGACAAACATACAGGTTCTAGAGAAGTGGATTCCAAATTACGTTCCAACTCTACCAAATCCATTACACCAGTCATCAAATAATTTTGGCGATCGCACTCTCGTTTAATCATGTCCAAGTAACGCTGTCGCTGGGTAGTTTTGATACTAGGAGAATTTAATAAGGAAAGTGCAGTTTTTATGTGTGTTAGGGGTGAAAGTAATTCTTGACACACATTTCTGAGATATTCGTCCTTTGCTTGTAACTTTGTCTGGAGTGTTTTGTTTTGTTCTTTAAAACTACTGAAACGGCTTTTATATTTTCGGGAATTTATTTGCTCTTGTCTTTTAATTTGTGCCAGAAATAATTGGCTAGTTAAAGCAGATTTTGGTTCTTGAGGATAACTAAATTCAGGTGTTGCTAAAAATTCTTCTGAGTTACTTATGTTTTTGATCGCATTTAATACTTGCTCAATTACTTTACCGTCAAAAGTCTGGACAGTTACCAGCGACGGAATATGATGATTACTTTTGCGATCTAAAATCTGCTTTTTAACTTTCCTGAGGGGACGATGTGCCAAAAGCAAGCTGCAAAATTGAGCAGATAAAACAATAAAAAAATATTCTCGTTCAATTTGGCGATTCTCAGCAATCATTTGTATCAAATTATGCTTTGAACCGGAGTCAGAAGCCGAATCATTGCCAATGGATGCCAGCGTATTTGAGTTAACCTCTGTGTTTATTTCTCCAGCCTTAGCTAGTTGGCAATTATAGATAAGCGGATTATCAAAATGCTGCCGATACCGCTTTAATTGCGAGTTAAAAATATCTAACGGAGGAAATTTAGCCACAACAGTAGCTGAAATTTCTTGCTCAATGAGTAAATCAATTTGCGACTTCACCATAGACAGCAAAGTTGTACAACTAAGATTTAAAGGTTTTGGAGGCAATTGCACTTTCATTGCCGACTGATAAATAGATAAGTTCTGAGGTGGAGATAAATTCATAACAACTAGAGAAAACAAAAGAAGGAAAACCTAAGAAGTATCTAGCAATAAATAATACTTTCTTAGATTCTCCCCCCTAAGTGTGATTTTTTTACAAAAAGATAGAAAATTAAAAATTAAAAAATTAAAAATTGGGCATTGGGAATTGGGTAATGGGTAATTGGGCATTGCTAATTGGGCATTGAAAATTAAGTTAGGAGTTAGGAATTTAATATGTAGTAGGAGCGTGTTAAGTTCCCTACTAAAAATAAAGTTGCGAAATTTAATTTTCTTCCCATCACCCATGCCCCATTACCCATTACCAATTACCCATTACCCATTACCCATTCTTCATCCTTTCCTCTAAAGCTTCTCGGGCGTGTTCTCTATCGTCAAAATGTATTTTTTCAGTACCAAGGATTTGATAATCTTCATGTCCTTTACCGGCTAATAGTATTCCGTCTCCGGATTCTGCTTCCATAATTGCAGTACGGATAGCGCTAGCTCTATCGCCAATCACCATTGGCTGCACTGTATCGGGAATTCCGGTTAAAACATCTTGTAAAATGGCTTCTGGATCTTCAGTGCGGGGATTATCGGAAGTGACTACGGCTAAATCGGCTAAATGAGCGGCGATTTTACCCATTTTGGGACGCTTGGTTTTGTCTCTATCTCCACCACAGCCAAATACGCAAATCATTTTACCCGGAATAAATGGGCGCGATGCTTTTAATAAATTTTCCAAACTATCGGGAGTGTGAGCATAATCTACAATTACGCTGACATCTTGGTTTGAGCTAATTTGGACTCTCTCCATACGTCCGGGAACTCCCTCAAATTTGGGTATCGCCGACGCTATTAATTGTAAATCTACACCGAAGTGTAAAACGGCTCCTACAGCCGCTAATAGATTTTCTAGATTAAATTGTCCTACAAGAGGCGATCTAAAAGCTACTTCACCTTCTGGAGTATGTAAGGTGCCGTTGACTCCATTAGGTTCGTAACTCAACTCGCTCATGTATAAGTCAGCAGTGGAATCATTGACGCTGTAACTCCATACCTTGCGCTCACTTAAAGATTTTATTAACCGCTTACCATAAACGTCATCGGCGTTAATTATTGCCCTGCCGGTAAGATAATCAGAACCAAATAGTAAGCTCTTAGCAGCAAAATAATCTTCCATATCCTTGTGGTAATCAAGGTGATCTTGAGTCAAGTTGGTAAATACACCAACATCAAATTTGCAACCCAAAACCCTTCCTTGTGCCAAAGCATGGGAACTTACTTCCATAGTTCCATACTCATTACCAGCATCGAGAGCGGCTTTCAACTGTTTTTGTAACTCAACTGCAAACGGAGTAGTGTAAGCAGCAGTTTGAACAAACCCCTTCCAACGAGTATACAAAGTTCCCATCAAAGCAGCATCTAATTCAGCTTGCCCCAGAAAATATTCAATTAAATGGCTGGTAGTGGTTTTACCGTTAGTTCCAGTTACCCCAATTAACTTTAACTTGTGTCCGGGATAATCGTAAAAAGCCGCAGCTAGCTGAGCGCAAGCTTTTGTCATATCAGCCGCCACGATAACCAAAGGAGAATTTCCATCAACTCCTTCTTGATAAGGAGGAGCAAGGGGAGGATACTTTTGGGCAGCTTGAGGAGAAATTACAGCAGCGATCGCACCAGCTTTAATCGCGCTTTCCCAAAAATCTCCGCCATCAACTCGCGTACCCGGCATTCCAATAAATACATCCCCAACATTGGTAGCATGGGAATTTGTTGTCAAACCCTTTACTTCGGCATCCATAGCAGGATGCTGGGGTAATTGGGACAAACTATCAATAGCACCTAGTAATTCACGCAGTTTCATTTCGTCGTCCTCGTCACACGCATTGCTTGCGCTTATTCTGCAACATTTTTCACGATATACAAACACTTAAATATACTTCCGGAGAGTTTTTTCTAACTGACTTACCGAAGTACGGGGAGAAGGGCGGGGAATTGTTTGCAAACTATCATCTTTTGCTACACACAGTACGGGCACTTCATACTGATAAGCAGCAAACCAATCTTCACGAGTGGTAATATCTCGCACCTCAAAATCAAGAGAAGCTAAATCCTGGGTTTGCAGTATGGTTTCCAATTTTTCCTGCAAACCCTCGCATAAATGACATCCCGGCTTACTGTATAAAATTAGTTTCATAATGAATTTGGTAATTGGTAATTGGTAATTGGTAATTGGTAATTGGGCATTGGTAATTGGGCATTGGTAATTGGAAACTTTTCACTGCCCACTGCTCACTGATAACTGCTCACTGCTCACTGCTCACTGCTCACTGCTCACTGCTCACTGTCCGCTGTTCGCTGCGAACATAAATTTGGGAACTATAAATATTGAAGGCTATTTTAAAATCCTATTTTTACAATGAATGAAAATTCTATCACTATTGATAAAAGTATTTATGAATCTCTTATACAAGAAAATCAGCAGCTAAAAGCAGAATTACAATGGTCGCAACAATTATTCCAGCTTGCGATTGATAATATCCCGCATTCTATGTTCTGGAAAGATCGGAATTCAGTTTATCTGGGCTGTAACCGCAATCTTGCTGAAGATGCTGGTGTGGATAAACCAGAAAATATAGTAGGTAAAAGCGATTACGATTTACCTTGGACAAAAGAGGAAGCACAATGGTTTCGCGAATGCGATAAGCGGGTTATGGATAGTGGTTTACCCGAACTCAATATTATCGAAACTCAAGTTCAAGCAGATGGGAACCGTTTCTGGCTGGATACAAATAAAATTCCTTTACGCGATGGTGAAGGTAATGTAGTTGGAATTTTCGGTACTTACGAAAACATTACTCAACGAAAGCAAGTAGAAGAAAACCTCAAAAAATTAAATGAGACACTAGAAGCAAGGGTTGAAAGACGTACAGCAAAGCTACGTGAAACTGAAGCGCGTCTTTCTCGATTAGCAGATAACGTTCCGGGGATGATTTACCAGTTTCAACTAAACCCCGATGGTGTAATATCTTTTCCCTACGTTTCTTCTGGCTGTCAAGACATTTGGGAAGTTGAACCGCAAGAGGTATATGACGATGGCGAGCTACTGTTTAGAATGATTTATCCCGAAGACCTATTAAAGTTGAAGAACGCAATTGTTAAATCTGCTGAAACTTTGGAAAATTGGGAATCTGAATGGCGGATGACTACTGGGAGTGGTCAATATAAGTGGTTGAAAGGTATATCAAAACCTCAATTACAAACGGATAAGTCTATTCTTTGGGATGGGTGTATAGTTGATATTACTCAGCGCAAACAAGCAGAAAATGCGCTACAAAAACTGAATGAAGAATTAGAAGCAAGAGTCGCACAACGTACCGCAGAACTTGCAAAAACCGAAGCAAGATTAAAAAAACTGACAGACAACGTACCGGGAATGATTTACGAATTTTGTTTACATCCCGACGCTACAATGTCATTTCCTTATGTTTCTTCGGGATGTGAGGAAATTTTTGAAATTAAGCCATCACAATTAACACAACCTGAAAGTAGTGAATTAGTATTTAGTGATATCCATCCCGAGGATCTTCCTCAAGTAGAAAAAAGTATTGCAATTTCTGCTCAGACTTTAAGAAATTGGGAACATGAGTGGCGAAGTATAACTGCAAGTAATAGAAAAAAGTGGTTAAAAGGTATTGCGAAGCCCGAATTACAAGTAGATAATTCGATTATTTGGTACGGTTGTGTTGTAGATATTACAGAGCAGAAAAAAGTCGAAGCCAAATTAAGAGAAAAAGAACAATTTCTACGCAGTATTTACGATGGATTGGAACATAATATCTACGTTCTTGATGTTGAAGGTGACGAATTACTTTGTGTAGGTATCAACTCTTTCGGACTACGAATGATGGGTTTATCTACTGCTGAAGTTATTGGTAAAACAGTCAAAGAATTATTTGGCTTGGAAGCATCAGCAGATATATATCTAAGATGTAAAAAATGTATAGAAACGGGTAAAGCTATTACTTACGAAGAAACTTTAACGTTGCAAGGTCGAGAAATGTGTTTTTTAACAACTCTTAACCCTATCAAAGATAGTCAAGGTGAGGTTTATAGATTAATAGGAACTACTTTAAATATTACCGAACGCAAGCAAGCAGAAGAAAAACTTCAAGCAAGCCAACACTTTATTCAAAGAATTACAGATTCTTCTCCTAACGTTCTTTATATCTACGATTTTGAAAAACAGAAAACAATTTACGTCAATAAAGAAGCTGTTAGCTTCCTTGGTCACTTTAAGGAAGATATTCTCGCTTCGATAGACGAGCTAATGCTTGAAATAACTCATCCACAAGACTTAGAAAAAATTGTTTCTCAACAGCAAAAAATGCTTGCTGCTGCTGATGGAGACATTTTAGAGTTTGAATATCGCCTCAAAGATTCAGATGAAGAATGGCACTGGTTTTACGATAGACAAATGGTTTTTAATCGTAAAGAAGATGGTACGGTTAAACAAATACTAGGTGTCGCAACCGATATTACCAAACGCAAACAAGCAGAAATAGAGGTACAGCAAAAAGCGATTGAGTTAGAAAATACCCTCAAGAAACTACAAGAAACTCAAGCCCAACTAATTCAAACAGAAAAAATGTCTGGTTTAGGACAAATGGTAGCAGGGGTAGCTCATGAAATTAATAACCCTGCAAATTTTATTCATGCAAATGTTTCTTTTGTTGAAGAATATAGCCAAGACTTAATCCGACTTGTAGAGCTTTATCAAAAGCATTACTCAAATCCAGTACCAGAAATTCAAGAAGAAATTGACAATATAGACCTTGATTTTCTCAAAATTGATTTGCAAAATATTGTTCGCTCAATGGGAGAAGGAACGCGACGTATCCGAGAAATTGTTTTATCATTACGTAATTTTTCACGCTTAGATGAAGCCGAATTTAAGGAAGTAAATATCCACGAAGGACTAGAATCTACATTAATGATTTTACAAAACCGTTTAAAGCTAAAAAATAATTCATCTGGTATTGCGGTGATTGAAGAATACGGCAATCTTCCTTTAATTGAATGCTACCCTTCTCAACTAAATCAAGTATTTCTGAATATCTTGGTTAATGCAATTGATGCTTTAGAAGAGCAAATATCCAAAAAGAATGGTTTTATTCCCAAAATTACAATTTTGACTAAAAAAATCAATCAAAATACTGCTCAAATTTGCATTTCCGATAACGGCTGCGGCATTCCTCCAAGCATTGTACCAAAACTTTTTAATCCTTTTTTCACCACTAAAGAAGTAGGAAAAGGTACGGGTTTAGGCTTATCAGTCAGCTACCAAATTATTACAGAGAAACATGCTGGCAAGTTGTTTTGTCATTCGGTAGTTGGAGAGGGAACAAGTTTTATGATTGAGATTCCTATTATTCATCGGTAATAGGGAATTGGGCATTAGTAATTGCTAACAAAGACATTTGAAAAATCAAAATCAAAATCTAAAGTTCAATCATCCGTTGTTAAAATCGAGGGCATTGCTGAATTAAAATATGAATTTATTCTTACTATTTAAGGGTAGCCCTCTAAATCTCCAAAAATTGAAGATTAGAGGGCTATTCATACTTTTAATTAGCAACGCCAAATCTTAAATACAAAATTTAAAACCCCTCTCAGTCATGAGCGGGGTAATACTAATTTATATTAAACGAAAATATTTTCTTTATCTTAAAACATGTTCATGATAGTGATTACACTCGCGCCAGTAATCATTACAAAAAAGCCCATAAGTAAGGATTCTTTGAGTGCATTAGGAGCTTTTGATTCCTTCATATTTCACAACCTTTTGTTTTTAAACTTTTTCCAGACTACCAATTTTCCGTATAATTATCTACAAAACCATATCAAAACTTAAAATTACGCAAACTTACTTAGTAATTGCGATAGCAAGCAGTTTCTAGTGGCTCCCTTAATTCAATTTGACAGATTTACCCTAGCCCAATGTGGAATACAGTTCTCCCGCTAATAGCACAAACCATACGAATCTCATTAAATATTGCATCAGTCTCAACAAGAGCCGGAGACTCCAGCAACAGTTGTTAATAGTCTGGCAACTCAACAAAGCCCAGAAAAATAAAGGCATTGCTGAATTGAGATATGAATTTATTATTACTGTTTTAGGACTTACGCAACCGGCACATTTTTCTTGTAGGGTGCTGTGACACTTTGAGTAACTGTGAACGTAGTAACAATGTTTTCAGTGTCACGCACCAAACGGACATTGTGACAATTGCGTAAGTCCTGTGTTTAATAGCAGCCCCCTAAATTCCCGCTTCTTTGGGGAACTTTAAAATATATTTCTTCCCCAGAATTGGGGGTTGGGGCTGTTCATACTTTTAATCAGCAACGCCAAAATAAATAGAATAAAAAAGTTTTCCCCTCTTCCCCCTCCCTTACTTCACTCTGGGAACCACTGTATTGTTAGCTTGTTAATTATTAACTGCTTAATCCCGACCGGATTATGTGCCTTTGTGCGGTAAAATTACTTTATCCTTGGTATATAAGCATTTGAGCAATTAATTTTCATGACTATTTCTACGGCATCTACCAAATCTAGCAATTTCAATTTGGAAGAGTTGAACCAAAAATATGAAACTGCCCATCCAAGAGAGATTTTGGCATGGTCTGCGGAGAATATTTCTACTGGGTTAGTGCAAACTAGCGCTTTTAACGTAGATGATATTGTCATTACTGATATTCTCTATCGCGAACTTAAGCAGCAATCACCTGTTATTTTTCTCGATACGCTGTTTCATTTCCGCGAAACTTTAGAATTAGTGGACAAAGTAAAAAAGTTGTATAACGTTAATTTGAAAATTTATACAAATGAGGAAGTAGATAGCCGCGAAGCCTTTAATGCTAAGTACGGCGAAGCGCTTTGGGACAAAGATATTGCGAAATTCCACGACGTTACTAAAATTGAACCTTTGCAAAGAGGATTAGACGAACTTGACACTGTTGCTTGGATCACCGGACGCAGAAGAGATCAAGCACCAACTCGTGCAAGTATGCCAATTTTTGAATTAGATAAAAAAGGTCGTCTTAAAATTAATCCTTTAGCTACCTGGACTCGTAAAGAAACTTGGGATTTTGTTGAAGAACATAAAGTAATTTACAATCCTTTACACGACCAGGGTTATCCCAGCATTGGCGATGAGCCTATCACTACTAAAGTTGCTGAAGGTGAAAGCGAACGCGATGGAAGATGGAGAGGTAGTGGTAAAACTGAGTGTGGAATTCACATTTAGAATATCGAAGGTTAAGAACAATTAATATTTATTGTGTAGAGACGTTGCAATGCAACGTCTTTCTATTTTTTATTGGTATTGAGAATTTGGTGAAATAGTACCAAAAAATAGTTGTAAGTTATAAGTTATAAGTTATGAGTTATGAGTTACTAATGCTAAATTTACTATTTCATGACTCAGCTTTTAAAACCCGCAAACTATATTTCTTTCCGATTAATCTAACAACTAACAACTAATAACTAATTATGATTAAAATCCTACACCTTTCCGATATCCACATGGGAAGTGGCTTTACCCACGGACGTATCAATCCGGAAACTGGATTAAATACGCGATTAGAAGATTTTGTCACGACTCTATCTGTATGCATGGATCGCGCGATCGAACAACAAGTAGATTTGGTGTTATTCGGTGGGGATGCTTTTCCTGATGCAACTCCCCCGCCCTACGTACAACAGGCTTTTGCAAGTCAGTTTCGCCGTTTGGTAGATGCTCAAATTCCTACCGTATTGCTTGTAGGCAATCACGATCAGCATTCTCAGGGACAAGGGGGAGCTAGCTTATGTATTTACCGTACTTTGGGCGTTCCTGGGGTTATTGTAGGAGATACTTTAGATACACATAATGTTCAAACTCGTAGCGGTGAAGTACAGGTAATTACTTTACCTTGGTTAACTCGTTCTGCTTTAATGACTCGTCAAGAGACTCAAGGTTTATCGCTCGGGGAAATCAATCAATTATTAACCGAACGTTTGCAAGTTGTGCTAGAAGCAGAAATCCGTCGTCTCGATCCCGATATTCCGATTATACTTTTAGCCCATTTAATGGCTGACAAAGCAAACTTGGGAGCAGAGCGCTTTTTAGCTGTGGGGAAAGGTTTCACTCTTCCTTTATCTTTACTTACACGTCCGTGTTTTGATTATGTCGCTTTGGGACATGTACATCGACACCAAAATTTGAATAAATCTAACAAACCGCCGGTAGTATACCCCGGAAGCATCGAACGAGTTGATTTTAGCGAAGAAAAGGAAGACAAAGGTTATGTAATGGTAGAAGTCGAATCCGGCAGCGCTAAATGGGAATTTTGTCCTTTAGCAGTTCGCAGTTTTCGTACCATTGAAGTAGACGTGTCCAAAACTGAAGATCCACTCGCGGCGATCGCTAAATCTGTAGCCAAAAACAATATTGAAGATGCAGTTGTTAGGTTAGTTTACAAGCTTCGTTCGGAACAGTTAGATTTAATTGATAACTCTTCGTTACAGGAAATATTAAGCCCAGCCCATACTTATACTATTCACCCAGAATTAGTAAGCCAGTTGGCTCGCCCCCGCGTTCCAGAATTGAGTGCCAGCAGTAGCATCGATCCCATGGAAGCATTAAAAACTTATCTTAATAATCGAGAAGACCTCCAGGATATAGCTGATTCTATGCTACAAGCGGCACATACTCTATTAGGAGAAGATGATGAATTGTTTGATTCTATAGAGGAGAAAAATAATTCGGAAGAACACAATGCTGCAAACAGCCAAAATCAACAGTTACGTTTATTATAAATAATTCATTAAACAATAATTCCGAACTAACATGGTAGTGCAACAGAATTTTCACAAGGTAACATGACAGTAAAATACCGCCTACCATGTTTAATAAAAGTAATTGCTAGGCTCTAATTTATAATTTATCAGTTACAATAAGAATATTTTTTATCTAGTTTAATCTCATATTTATTTTGTCTTTCAATCCTTTTTACTGCCTATCACTTTGCTTTTTATGCTGTTATTAATGCTTTTTAGACTATAAAATTAATCCAATCTCTTTTAGAAAAAAGTCTTTAGATTCTTAAAATTATTTAAACATTCCCTATTACCTATTAGCCAATAGAAGTTACCTACCTTTAAATAGAAAATAGCCATCAACAGCGAAGACAATACACAACTTATATATATAAATATTAGTTACCGAGCAATTGTTTATTTATATAGCTTTGATAAATAAATCATAATGAAAGTGTTAAATAGTATAATATAGACGTTGGTTCTGCTAAACAAAATATAGAGAATATCTAAAGATTCACCAAAAATTCGTAAAAATATATCCTTTGTAAATTTATATTTTTATAGTATGAACTCTTTGTATGATATTAATAATTTAGGAGTTGATTCTCCTTTCCTCCCTTCTGTCCCTAGATTCGGCTAGTTTTCAGTATTGATAAGTGTCTCAAGCTTTGATGCCACTTTTGCTTACAAAAATGATGCACCCAACTAATTATTAGTCGCGGTGCATTATTACTTCGTTGCAAATGTAGAAGTAAAATTAATAAAAAATGAATAATATTCACAATAGTGTAAATTTTGATACCCCGTTTATTAAAAGCTATCTTGCTATTTTAAAAAATAAAAAGGTAGTAAATCATAGAGACAGAACAAGAAAAATAATTCAAGAAGCGACCGAAGAGTTGGCTTCCTCTTTCAATGGTATTCCTTCAAATATTGATGATGTTTTTATCGGTTTAAAAAATCATTTACGAAAAAATCCAAAAATACTTGGCAGCGCATTCGCTTTTTCACCGGAGATAATGTGTTCTTGTCCTTTTGTATTGAGAGATGTAAACAAATTTGTTAGTAAAGATATTGCAGATACATTGATGTATTCTAATACAGTTTGGTATGAAGTCCCAGTGAAGCAAAGAAAACCTATTTGGAGCGTTCCTTATTTTGACATCGGAAAAAGTGGTGAAGATATTTTACTAACAACTTATTCTGTACCGTTATTTAGTAGAGATTCTCACATATTTGGTGTAGTTATCAGCGACCTTTTATTAGCAAGGTTAGAGGATATCCAAAAAATAGAATAGCTATGCAATTTTATATTAAAGTGTAAGATGTCTATTTATGAATATCGAAATACAGGGTGCATTTAATCATTTAAGTATTATATATACTATATTCTCGATATCTTTTTTGATTAACTGGATAAGGTTTAAGTCTCGCCATCCAAGTTTATATCCAGAAGATAAATTTATATCTTTTATCATCATTTTGATTATTACTGTACTATGGTTATTTGCTTTACCTTTTTACTGGATAGAACAGTCGAGAAAAAATAAAATATAAACAGTACAAAAATCAAATTCATAAGTTGATGTGCAGCTATCATTGCATCAAAAGAAATAGTTATATGACGGTTTTAACTTGGGTGGAATGCAAAGACAATTGATAGAAGTCTAATGGAAAAGGGTGCTGCCAATTTTGACGGGAAGAATATCTCCCCGCCAAAATTTCTTCATCCCACCATAAGGATGTATTTTACTCAACCGAAAAGGGCTATATTTTCGATGAATAAGTTAGAAGAATTTATTTCTTAAGACAATATTTTCATCGTCTGAAGAATCTTTAGAATTTGCTGCTTTTTCTGCATCTTCTTGTCTGCCTTTATTGTAAGCTTTTACAGAATTATCATCGACTACGGCATCTGATTTACCAAATTCAAAGCTTCCTACGTCAACAGCTTTACCTATTTTGCGCTGTTTGCTATCTGCATCGCCTTTTAAGTATTCAGGCATGACATTTGTACCCGCATCAACTGCCGCAGAATTAGCAGTTAAGTGGTAATCTTTAGCTTTTGCATCGGAGAAACCGACTGATTTGACTTCAAAGTTATTTGTTTCTTCAATATTATTGACTCCATCGCCTGTTTCAAATAGTTTATCAGCGCCGTCTGTAAATAAGTTGTTGTCCAATACTATATCTTCTGCATCTTCAACAAAACCATGACGGTATTCAGAATCTGCAAAGATATTGTTACGCAGTACAACATTAGAGACTTTATCTCCTTCAAAGAAGTCACTACCATCAATCACAAACGACTGAACATTGCCAGACAAAGTATTATTGGTAATTTCAACATCCTTAACATTACTACCTACCATTATTCCAGCGCCACTGTTAACACCTTGAGTTCCATTGTCATAAACCACGTTATTAAAAACGCGAATATCTCTGACATCACCAGCACCAGGCTCCTCATCATTAATCACAATTCCTTCTGAGGTATTACCGTAAACTTTATTGTTGTAAATATCGATATTGAAACTGTCAGCGCGATTACCATCAACGTAGATAGCGGGACCACCGTTATAACCTGCGGCTGTACCGCCTATTTTTGCAACCTCCGTCACAGTGTTATTGTGAATCGAACCATTTCGAGAGCCTGTTTTGACATCAATACCCTCACGGGTTCCTTCTTTCACAATATTGTTCGCAACCTCGAAACCGTCAACACCCCAAATACTCAATGCCTCCTGCGTACCTCTAGTATCGCCGAGTCCAGTCCATCTCCAGTTTGCTCGTTCAATCTTATTGTCTACAACCTTGATATCTTGGCTAGTAACTTCAGCCTCTCCACCCTCGTAATAACTTTCAGGTAAGACAATAATACCTGAAGCACCAGTCTCGAATGTATGGTTATTCTGAACAATCATATTGTTTGCATCTCTCAAGGCAATACCAGCCCAGGAAGTATTTTCAATTCGGAAACCATCGATAATCCAATGTCCTTGATTAGCCGATTGAATCACACCTTCTCTAAAATCTCCGACATTAGGATCTGGATCGCGCAAAGTAACATCACCATCAGCCTTTAATGTAATATGACCTAGTTCTTCATTTCCAGATTTATCCAGAGTAATCAACTCTGTATATGTACCGGGTTGTACTAAGATGGTATCTCCAGCTTTTACCGCAGAATCTTTTTGAACGGCGTGGTTAACGGTTTTCCAAGGCTTTTCTTTTGTCCCTGGATTATCATCGCTACCGTCTAGAGATACATAGTATGTTTGAGCATCCATCGGAGACTTTATACTGTCATCTTTGCCAGCATCCTTATCGATAGAAGAGTCTATGTTACCACCTGGATCGGTATCTGTTTCGATAGAAGAGTCTATGTTACCACCTGGATCGGTATCTGTTTCGATAGAAGAGTCTATATTACTACCTAGATCGGTATCTGTTTCGGTAGAAGAATCCATTGGAATAAATTCTACATAGTCAATTCGAGCGAATTCACCTAAATTACTTTCTGCTTCAATCTTAAAATCATCTCCTGGTTGCAGTTCAATTTCTGAATGGGTGACGCGGGATGTCAAAGCCTCTGCTGCTGCTTTATCCGCAGGCAAATCTTTGTCGAATGAAAAGGTTTCAAGCTTACCTGCAACAGTTATATCTACAGAAGAAACTCCATCATTTTCATCATAGAAACCTACATTTACCTCATAAGTTCCGGCTTCACCATTAAAAACACCTGTTGCCGTGCCACTATTACTATCGCTGCCCAAAAGAGAAATATGTTTTCCCTCTGAAGAAGCATTATTTGACTCAATTTGATAGTTGCTTAACGTTAATTCCTCCGCTTCGTAACGCAAAATATCTTCTGACAAGGTAGGTAACATTGAGGAATTACCGGAATTCTGTGAATCATCTGCAACCATTCCTGCTGCTTCTAATCCTGAATTCGGAACTAATTCTTGGGGATTTGCAGACAAAGAGGATTCGTTATTAAGTGATATGTCGAAATCATTCATGAGTAACTTTCTCCTGAAAATGAATTCGGCAAACACACGCTGATATTTAACTGACACTTCCAGTTTTAACAATAAAAATTGAGGTTTAAAGTGATATTAAAAACCTCTGAATATAAAAAATATAGATAAATACTTAGTAAGAAATGCCTATATAAAATTCTTTAATCAATGACTAAATTCATATTATTATTTGTCAAAAAAAAAGCATAAATCTCTCTCAAAACAAGATTACGGAAAATAATTGTTTTAATATTTGTATATCTGGGCTTTGAAGCAAAAAGTGAGTATTTACCTAAGCATAATAACTTAGTTAACCAAGATGACATGCCGCTCATAATTTGTATTGATTTATGATTTTATCAATTTTTATAATTTCCAAATATAATAAAATCTAAACTATATATACTGCAATATAAAGGTTTCAGAGAATTACAAAACATTGCTTATCTCCAAGTCAAAAAAGCGCGATCGCAAATTTTTTAATAGATCAATTTTCTGAAGTCTCAGGATGCAAAAATATAATTTGAGATTCATAGGAGTTTATCAAAACTTATCTAAAAGACAAAAATACACTATTGAAGATTAAATAAAATGAAGTGGATTGATAAATTAAAGACTTATGTAGGTAGCCAAATATGATTATAGGGTTTGTAGCTTAGAAAAAATTTACAGCAGTAATAAAGCTTGTAGTGTTACACACCAAGCAATAGCTAGGATAAAAACGTAATTCCTGAAATTTATATGGGATAAAAAAATCGCAGAGAACACTAAGGAAGAAGAGAGAGAAAGTTTAACATTGCTCAATTGAGTGATGAATTATATTCATCTACATGTTGTGACAAATCCGAAACTCATGTAGAGACGTAGCATGGCTACGTCTCACACAATATAAAATTACAACTTCATATTTCTCAGCAACACTCTTTATCTGTTAAACGACATACTCGTAAGCACCTGCATCCGGAGCCTCATCTTGGTTTCGCAGTATCCCATCTTTATCAATGGATGCATAATCGGGAATTCCATCGGAACCAATATTGATTGCAGCTGAATTAGAAGACAAACGGTAATTGTTAGCTGCAACATCTAAGAAACCAACTATTTCTACCTGAATATTATTGGTTTCAATAAAGTTAGTTAATCCACCTCCACTTTCATAAAGCTGGTTAAAGTCGTTGGTAAATAGGTTGTTATCGAGGGTTACATTGCTCGCATCTTGGATTAAACCATTACGAAAGACAGCATCAGCAAAGATGTTATTTCGTACCAATACATCATATGTATTGTAGCCGCCAGTATAATCCGTACCATTAACCACAATCGACTGAATATTATTGAAAACCGTATTGTTAATAACTTCAACATTATTGACGTTACTAGTTACCGCAATACCCATACCGCTATTGATGCCTAATGTTCCATTTCCATAGACTACGTTGTTGAAAACGCGAATATCGCTAACATCCCCATTACCAGGTATTTCGTCAGCCACTACAATTCCTTCAGCAACGTTATCGTAAACAATATTGTTGTAAACATCTATGTTGAAAGTATCAGCCCGATTTCCTTCTACATAAATTGCAGCACCTGCGTTGTAACCGATTGGAGTTCCAGATACCTGTGCGACTCCAGTTACAGTATTGTTGTGAATAGAACCATTACGAGAACCTGTTTTAGCATCGATTCCCTCGCGCTTTCCTTCTTTGACAAGATTGTTCGCAACCTCAAAGCCATCTACACCCCAAATACTCAAAGCTTCTTGAGTGCCTCTTGTGTCTCCTAAACCTGCCCATATCCAATTGGCTCGTTCAATTGTGTTACCTAAGACTTTTATATCTCTACTAGTAACTTCGGCATCTCCTCCGAAGAAGTAAGTATCGGGCATGATAATAATGCCTGAAGCTCCTGTTTCAAATGTATGATTGTTTTGCACAATCATATTATTTGCATCTCTAAGGGAAATACCAGCCCAAGATGTATCTTCAATCCGGAAGCCATCGATAATCCAGAAACCTTCTCCAGCAGATTGAATTACACCCTCTCTGAAGTGACCATTTATAGGATCTGGATCTTTTAAAATCACCTCACCATCAGCTTTTAAAGTAATATGTCCTAGCTCATCATCACCGGATTTATCTAAGTTAATTAGCTCGGTATATGTACCCGGTTTTACTAAAACTGTGTCTCCTGCTATTACTGGAGAACCTTGGCTAACTGCATAATTAATAGTCTTCCAAGGCAATTGTTCCGTGCCTGGATTATCGTCGCTGCCATCCGGTGAAACGTAGTATGTCGAACCATCTGGAGGATTTACCGCGACGAATTCTATATAGTCAAAACGGGCGAACTCGGCAGCATTCGATATTGCATCAATTACAAAATTGTCTCCCTTTTGTATTCTTACAGCTTCATGGGTTACACGTTGGGTTAAGGCTGCGGCAGTTGCTCCAGCAGAAGGCAAATCTTCATCAAACAAGAAAGTACGGCTTTGCCCTCCAACAGTCACCGTTGCCGTAGACTTACCGTCATTTTCATCGTAGTAACCTACTTTTACCTGATAAAAACCTGTTTCTCCATCGAACACATCGCCTATAGTTTGATAACTTGAATTGTATACAGAAATATGTTTATCAGCAGAAGAGTTACTGTTAGAGCTAATTACATAGTCATCAAGCTGTTGGAAATTTTCTGCTTCATAGCGTATAGCTGTTGTGGCATCGACTGTAGTTTGTATGGGAATGAATTCGATATAATCAACGCGAGCAAATTCACCAAAATTAGATTGCCCTTCAATCTTAAAAGCATCACCAGGCTTTAATCCTATTACTGAATGAGTGACACGAGATGTTAAAGTTTCAGGTACGGGAGCACTGGATGGTAAATCTTCATCGAATTCAAAGCTTCTAGTTTGCCCTGCAACTGTTACTGTTGCAGAAGAAACTCCATCATTTTCGTCGTAATAACCTACCCTTACTCTATAAATTCCAGCTTCACCAGCAAAAACACCTTGTGCAACTCCAGATGTATTGTCTGTATTGTTTAAATTTATTTGCTCTCCACCCGAAGCTCCTGAAATTGGTGCCGTTTGATAGCCTGTAAGCTGTAATTTTTCAGCTTCATAACGTAGGCTTCCGTCAGGCTGAGATGCATTTTGCGTCGGAACGAATTCAATATAGTCAATACGAGCAAACTCACCCAAGTCATATTGTGCTTCAATCTCAAAAGCATCTCCTGACTGCAATTCCAATATGGGATGAGTCACATAAGATGTTAACGTTTCCGGTGCAACAGCATTTCCAGGTAAATTTTTATCAAAACGAAAATTCTCAATTTCTCCCGCAACCGTTACGGTAGCAGAAGAAATACCATCATTTTCATCGTAATAAGCTACATTTACGTAATAACTTCCTGCCAAACCGTTGAAAATTCCCGCAGCGGTTCCAGTGTTACTATTACTACCCAACAAAGAAATATGTTCGCCGCCTGAAGAAACATTATTACTCTTAATCAAAAAATTATTCAGATTTAAATCTTCTGCTTCATAACGGACAGGCAGCATTGAAAAACTAGATGAAGAACTAGACTGTGGTAGCGGACTTCCACCATTCAATCCATTATCAGCAAGCAGTTGTGAAGAGTCTTCAGTTAAAAGCGAATCGTTACTTGGTATTATGTCGAAGCCATTCATAAATCTTTCTCCTAAAAAATGAGTTCGGCAAATACACCCCTTCAAAGAAAATTAGTTCTGCTATTTTTACTTAGATACATGTCTATGTCAACAAAATTATACTTATTTCTCAGAGAATATACTTATTTGATGTTTTAATTGGTGAATTCTATATTTTTAATTAAATTAAGTCGTGAATGTCGAAAAATACGCTACCGCAAAATGACATTGCCAATCTAGTCATAACGGATTAGAAAGATTCGCAGTAGTGCATAACTTGGCGCTGCTGATTAAAAGTATGATTTGCTCCCCCAGCCCTCAATTTTGGGGGAGAAAGATAATTTCAAGTCCCCCGAAACTGGGGGATTTAGGGGGCATATGTAGATATAAGAAAAATCAATTCATACCTCAATTCAGCAACGCCCATAACCTTGCTTGATGATTTTGGAAAGATAAAAATTTATGTAGGTTGGATCGAACCGATCTATGAGGAACAGTAATATTTTCATATCTTCCATAAGCAGAGTCTTTCAACCTTAATTAATACTGAAGAATTAAAAAATTAAGGCAAGAATCCGCGAATGATAACTAGAATCCGTGCTAAACAAGTGAGTTTAATTGATTAAAATATTGCCTTAGGTTTAATTGACGTGTTTGCAGGCATATGATAATAGTAAACATTCATATCTTTAGTTATTGGCTGTTATCAGCTATAAATTAAAGTTTTTGTATATATTGAACTGAATGTTGGTAAAATCAACGAGGCAAATAACCAAATCTTCAGTTACAAGAGTAATGTTATGTTTGTTACTAAAGTGACTGTCTTCAATTTTATATTGTCCAGGTCCTCATTTACCTGTTATTATGCCTGTTAAAGATTTTTTACTTCCAGATAGCTATAAATACTGTCAGTGTTTAAGTTTTGCCTTCTTATTCACTTTTACGTTAGTAAAACCGCTTAAAGCCGAAGAAATTAAGAAAACAAATAGGAATTCAGAATATTATAAACAATTTAATATCTCAGATTCAAAAGCTATAAGGTTAAACAAAGCTATTGCGAAAAACAAGTCAAAGCGTACTAGTAATAGTTCAACTGTGTCAGTTTTAAATAGCTCAACCCCAAAGCAATCTGTAGATGCAGATATCTTATTCAGATATCCGGCAAATATTTCCCAAGCACCCCAGCCCAACAAACCTTCCTCAAAAGATCCTACTAAGCCTCCGTCAACTCAAACCCTTCCGGAACCAAGTATCCCGACTTTACCACCACCGGAACAATTGTTAGAACCAAACGGTACTCCTACCCAACCAGAAATAAACGTACCCAGCGAAGTTCCTCAGAAAATTGTTGTAGATAAATTTGAGATTAAAGGTAGCACGGTTTTTGATGAGAAAGAATTTGATGCAATTACCAAACCTTATACTAATCGCGCAATAACATTTGCCGAACTTTTACAACTGCGATCGCAACTGACGCAGTTGTACCTTGATGCAGGATACATAACTAGTGGAGCTTTTATTCCAACCCAGAAATTTCAAGACGGTACGGTTGAAATTGAGATTATAGAAGGTGAACTAGAAGATATCAAAGTCACCGGAAATCGCCGGTTAAATTCTGGATATATTCGTTCCCGCATCAAAAGAGGCGCGAGAAAACCTTTAAATCGCACAAAGCTACTAGAATCATTACAGCTATTACAGCTTAACCCTTTAATAGACAAGCTTTCAGCCGAACTATCTGCTGGCACCCGCCCCGGAGAAAGTCTACTAGAATTAACCATTGAAGAAACAAAAACTTTTAACACTCAACTGAGCTTAGATAACGGACGTTCCCCGGCAGTAGGTAGTTTTCGCCGCCAAATTCAAGTAAGCGAAGCCAACTTATTTGGATGGGGTGACAGTATCAGCGGTGGTTACAGCAATACCGACGGCAGTAATTCCTTTGATTTCAATTATACTTTGCCCGTAAATCCTCGTAACGGGACTTTATCATTTAGTTATGGTACTTCCGATAGCGATGTAATTGAAAGTCCGTTCAATGTTCTTGATATTCAATCCCAATCCCGTTATTACGAATTATCGCTGCGTCAACCGATAATAGAAACACCGCAGCAAGAATTTGCTATAGGTGTAACAGCCAGTCGTCGAGAAAGTAAAGCGAGTTTATTTGATGGTGAAATTCCCTTTCCTAATTCACCGGGAGCAGATGACGAAGGCAGAACCCGCATCAGCGCAATTCGTTTTTTCCAGGAGTGGACAAATCGTAGCAGCAGTCAAGTTTTTGCTGTGCGTTCTCAGTTTAGCGTCGGATTAGATGCTCTTGATTCTACGATTAACAACACATCCCCCGATAGTCGTTTTTACGCTTGGAGAGGACAAGCTCAGTGGGTGCGTCTTTTAGCACCAGATACACTGTTCCTATTACGTGGTGACGTACAGTTCTCAGACAGACCCCTCGTACCTTTGGAGCAAATTGGTATCGGCGGGCAAGAAAGTGTTAGGGGATACCGTCAAGACGCTTTGCTTACCGATAATGCCGTTTTTGCATCAGCCGAAGTAAGACTTCCCATAGCTCGTTTTTCCGGTCAAAATAACCTCTTGCAGCTTGCTCCTTTTGTAGACTTTGGTACCGCTTGGAACCGAGGAGGTAGAGACGAAGCCAATGGCGAAAGCGAAACCGAAACTTTGTTATCTGTAGGATTGGGATTGCGATTGCAGCTACAAGAACGACTTACTGCCCGTTTTGACTGGGGAATTCCCCTAATTACAGTTGAAGGAGACAAAGACACCTTACAAGAAAACGGTTTATATTTCTCCGTAATTTATAATCCATTTTAATGTTGTGGCATTGGGCATGGTTATTAGGGATTAGATAGTATATAGAAACAAGTTTGTTTAACCTTTACCCTTTAACTTTTAATCTTTGACCTTTAGCCTTTAATTTATGGATTTTCAATCACTAGAAACTAAACTAAACAATAGCGTAGACCGTATAGGAATATGGTGGTTAATTGGGGCTGCCGTAGCTACGATTGTACTATGGCAAGTACCATATGGAGATTATATTTTATACCCATTTTCGATTTTAGCGACTTGGTTTCACGAAATGGGTCACGGCTTAGCAGCTATACTGCTGGGAGGAAACTTTCAGCAGCTACAAATTTCCGCTGATGGTTCTGGTGTCGCCTATCACAGCGGTAGGTTATTGTTTGGACCGATTGGTCGTGCTTTAGTATCTGCTGCTGGACCGATGGGACCGCCAATTGCAGGTGCTATATTAATTTTGGCATCCCGTAGCTTCAAGACAGCCAGCATCAGTTTAAAAATATTAGGCGGATTTTTACTATTTTCAGTATTAATTTGGGTACGTTCGCTTTTTGGAATAGTCGCGATTATCCTTTTAGGTTTAATTATCCTTGGTATTGGTTTTAAAGGAAATCGTTGGTTTCAGGGATTTAGCATTCAATTTCTCGGCGTGCAAGCCTGTATAAGTACTTATCACCAAGTTGATTATTTGTTTACTCGTACCGCAGGTCCTTTAGGACTTTCTGATACCGGACAAATACAGCGACAATTATTTTTACCTTATTGGTTTTGGGGTGGATTAATGGCAGTTGCTTCCCTTGTCATACTCATACAAAGTTTGCGAATCGCTTATAAAAAGTGAGCAGTGAGCAGTGAACAGTGAACAGTGAGCAGGTGCAGCGGTTTTTGGTTGGATAAACGGTAAACTCTTGATTTAGTTAATAATTGACTGCACAAAATAGATTATTAGACGAATAATTCTTTGTTTGTCGCTTATTTTATTTTTACCGATAACTGATAACTGCTCACTGCTCGCTGTTAACTGATTCACCCAAACGGCTGTCCCCAAAGTTTCCAGTTTTCTTTATTAAAAGGGGACTTCCATTTTTGAATTAGTTTTAATTCTAAATTTTGTCTGGGTTTGGTTGAATCAGGAGCATCCCACCAAAAGGCAATGTTAACTGCTGTCTTTAAACCATATTGATAATGCAAGTCCTGATATTTTTCAATATACCGCTTGCAATCATGTATCCCTTTCCATCTGTGATTCGATTTACAGGTTTCACCGACATAAAGCAGTAAATCAGCAGCCATATCGACCACAAAATAAAGGCAAGCTTGACCTGGACTATCTGCTGGCAATCTATAAAAAGACAGCGAACAAGGTTCAAGTTCAAAAGGATCTATTATATCTGGCGAGACATGTGCTGGCGACACTTCAAATAAAGCTACTTGAAGCGCTGGTTTACTTGTTCTCACTTGTTGTTGATGGACGGATATCTGCTTTTTCCACTTTTTTAAAGCTTTCACATCCATCAATAACACGGGAGTTCTGCTTGTTGCAGAATCAATCTCCGACGGTGAGAACAAATCAAGTTGATTAGTTTTCACTCTTCGTTCCTATAGAACGCAACTTGGGAATCCTATCATTAATTTGTGATTAATCAGACATCATAATAATTTAAATATTTATTTTTGTCAGAGAATGTTTATTTAAAGCCTGCAAGTAAGTGGCTCAACCAGCGAAAAGATTACTGGGCTTCTTCTGCAAAGAGTATTGTTTTCAATCACAAGAATAAATGAATATTAATTTTTAATTTTTATAGGGCTTACGCAAACGATATATTTTTTTGTAGGGTGCTGTGACACTTAGATCAACTTTGAACGTAGTAATAGGACTTGTAGTGTCACGCACCATCCGGGTCTTGTGACAGTTGCGTAAGTCCTGTTTTAATTACTACTTGCCTGCTGATTGCTACTTTTTGTGAATTTTAAATTTTTATTCCATTGAATAGATGGTTTTTCCATGACTTGCCATATTAGGGTTGCAAAGGCAATTGAACCTCCTACTCCCAGCATTAAGGCAAGAAATTCACTCCAGACTGAATGATTAAACAGTTTAAATACAATCCAATATATACCTCCCAAAACAGGAGTGTGAGTTAGATATAAGCTATAAGAAATTTTCCCTAAAAATTGTAACCATTGCCAATTCAGCAATTGTCCCATCCGGTTAGCACGCGCAACTTCCAGCAAGAGTACCGCAACAATTGAACTCGCGATCGCAAAAATTGAAGAATTGGCTATTCCCGCAGACACTAATATTGCAACATAGAAATAGAAAAGCAAAAGCTTCAATTCCTTGCGCCATGCCCAATAAGCAAAAATACCGAGTAGAAAACTGTACCATATCGGTAAAAATATTGTTGCCCTACCCTCATATCTAATTATTTCGATTGCATAGAAAGCAGCAATAACAGCACTGGGAAGAAAGACAAAAAGTCTCCCTCGATTAGTATTCCAACGAGAATCGATCCATTGCACTAACCAAAAAAGGATGCCAAATATAAAATAGGATTGAACTTCCAAACATAATGTCCAGTAAACATCATTTATATGATGCAGTTTGAAAATATCCTGTAGATAAAACAAATGCGCTATTAATCTTGGAACAGATAAAGGGTGTCCCAAGGGTGCAAATTCTTCACTCTTAGCATATGCAGCAATAAAACCAATAGCTAGTGTTATCAGAATAGATAGGTAATAAGTAGGACTGAGTCTGACTAAACGACGTAGAACAAAATTTTTGAACCAGGCAAAATTAAATTGAGTATTTTTTAACGAATAAGCAATTAAAAAACCGCTGATTACGAAAAAGATAGGCACACCCAAATGACCTTTTTCAAATACTACATATACAAACCATTTGGGTAAGGTATCGGTAAATTGGGAAATAGTCTTATCAGGATCTATTACAGAGTGAAACAGAATAACCCATAAAGCCGCCAAAGCACGAAGCCCGTCAATAAAGTGAAAATGTACTTTAGGTTTTTTCGTAGTGGTTTTCAACAGTGCTTTTGATTCCATTGGTATATCAGAATACTTTTAATAAATAAAACAAGTGTTAATTCCTAAGTATAATCATCAATTACTGAAAGTCAACTGTTTAAAAAGCAACATATTTACTTTACCCCGGCAAAAAGTAAATGTATATTTATCAACTAAGTATTAGCTTCAAGACTAGGAACGCAATTCATTGAGGTTCTGCCTAGGCTGTGTACTTTGATAAACTAAACCCCTTAAACTCGGGAGCCTGTAAATTTCATTTATTGTGCAAAACTAGGGTTATTGGCTATTCATACTTTCAATCAGCAACGCCATTTTCTTAACGAGCTTGTTATTCTTGCACAAACACTATCTCTTTTTATTGCAAGATTTGTTCCACTAATACATTAACCAAAAGTATAAAATAACATATTTATGAATAAGTATTTTTACTTCTAATACTGGTAATTAAATTGTTCATTACAGCACGTAATTACAATCGAAACTATAGTATTTTCTGAAATATTCAGCAATTTTCAGCGAATATCTTCATAAAACCGCTTGAGAAACTTAGCATCAACACCTATTCCCCAGAGAAACCCAATATATAGATAAATTACATTTGCTTTCAGGGCACCCCAACGTGCAACTCGGCGGTCAGAACTTTGCACTACACGATTTAACATGCATATTCTTCCCTTGCGCGCAATTTTTCGACATAAATCTCCATCTTCCATAATTGGTAGCGCTTCATCAAAGCCACCGCAATCCCAAAAGTCCTGGCGACGACAAAACATTACCTGATCGCCAAATAACAAACGCAAACCTTTGAAAAACAAATGAGGTCGAAAAATTAGTGGTGCGTAATAAGTTTTAAGATAATTGTGTAATGATGTAGCCCAGCGAGTAGTTTGAGAACCAGTCATCAAAGAAATAAACCCACCGCAAGCAACCGTTGAGTCTGCTAAAGTCTTATCAACTAAAGCAATTAAATCATCGGGTACGGTAGTATCTGCATGAACAAAACATAAAATATCTCCAGTCGCCTGTTTTGCACCATAATTCATTTGTACAGAACGTCCGCGATCGCAAGATTGAAGGATTAGGATTTTCGCTGTTGAAGAAAAAGATTCAAAAGCAGATTTTGCGATTAGAAGAGTTTCATCTTCGCTGCCACCGTCAACCACTATAATTTCTTGGGGTGGTGGTGAAAGTAGAGCAAGTTGACGCAAAGTTCTAATCAAGCAGGCTTCTTCGTTAAAAGTAGGAATAATGATCGAAACTGAAGACATTAACTATCAATAAACGGATAAATTTAATTACTCAATGCCCAATGCCTTATCCTTTCATAGAAGCATGATACTTTGATTTGAGCAATTTTCCCCAAATAAAATTGTAAGGATGAACAATTTCTACTTGACGGTTATCTTGATAAATTGGTTTTCCCCGATTAACCCACTGAAAAATACCACCACTCAAATTAAAAACATTTTGATATCCTGCTCTTTGAAGTTGTTGAGCAACCTTAGCGCTACGATAGCCTACAGAACAATAAACTACGATACGGGTATTTAGAGGGACTTCCGATAATTGTGGAATACCTGAATTATTAGCTTCGATTATTTGTGCAGATTCAATGTGACTGACAGCATATTCTTCTGAAGCGCGTGCATCTATGATTAGTGGAATTGACGAAGATTGTTCATCTAACCATAGACTGAATTTTGGGATACTTACTGATTTTACTTGAGGAAAATTAAGTTTGATGAGCAGTTCGAGTAAGTAAAACATTAGCTACATTTTCAAAACGATTCAACTACCGAATACTAAAAACTAGACTAGCTACTTAGACTATTTGATGTTGCCCAATTAATGCAAAATTTCACTTATATTTTATTAAGCAATACCAGTTATTTAGCAAAAGATAAGTGGGTATGCAAAATTATTTGTGTTATTGCGTTAGCGCAGCGTGTCCGATAGGACATACGACAGCGTTAGCAGAGCGCTGCGCTAACGTTCAACTCACAATCACAAATATACAATTAATTTTGCCTAAGTACTTACAATTACAGGAGATGCGTTATAGATTTTAGGAATAACCGCAACTGGCATATTTTTCTTGTAGGGTGATTGTACACTGACTCCCAACTCAAGGTATTAATAAGGCAATCAGAGTATGCTACCATCGGAATCTTGTAACAATTGCGTAAGTACTGGATTTTATACAGCGCACTTATACTTAATATATTGTTTGCAAATTTACGAACTCTTCACACATATTGTTGTTTTCTTCCTAGAAAATAGTTAATCTCCAAGTATTAAAATAAACGAGTAGATTGCAAGCCCTAGTATCATATAGTACGTTAGATAGTGGTAATATTATCAATCTACCAACCTATTGAGCAAAAATTAGGCTGTTAACATCTTATTTTCAGGGGTTTTACGATAACTGCACCGAAGAAAATTTGTAAATCAGACAACCTAAATTGTAATGAATATAACTGAAATAGCCTCGTTCAAACGACTCAAAGATATTCGTTATTGGCTCCTAGGGATTGCTGGAGGTTTAGAAGCAATTTGTTTAACACTAGTTTGGAAGGCTGATGATACCGGACATTTAGGCATGAGCCTACTCTTCTTATTTGCTGTAGGAAGCTTAACTTGGGAAAAACGTCATACCCTGAAATTTGAAAGTGAAGTTGTGCCTAGTATTGTAGGTGTCGGGTTGATCGGTTGGGTTTTGTGGCAAAGTGCAAACTTAGCTGATGGTAATATAATGCGGCTTTTATCTTTTGTTTCTGCTTTAGGAGTTGCTTTACTGGCTTCTGGCTTTCAAGGATTAAAGCAATATTGGCAGGAACTTATGATTTTGTTTTTCTTAGGTGTACCAAGTGTCATTGCCAGTTTTTTATATGATATTTCTCCCTTGACTGCCAAATTTTCAGCATTCCTTTTGCACTATCTTGGCTTTGAAGTTATGAGTCAAGGAGTTTTCATTAATTTACCTAACGGTGGAATAGAAGTCACAACTGAATGCTCTGGCATAGACACTATAGTTTATATTCTCAGCGTTTCGGTGCTGGCTTTAATAATGTTTCCCGTACATCGCACTAAAAGATTTTTCGTGCCTTTTATGGCAATAATCATAGGTTTTGTAATTAATGGGGTTCGTGTTGCAATGCTGGCGATATTTGCTGCATCTGACAAAGCCGCATTTGAAAGCTGGCATGGTGGGCAAGCGTCGTATTTATACGGAATGATAGGTATTCTGATTTTCGGGTGTTTCTACTGGTTGATATTACAGCAGGAAGAAAAAGCTCAAATCAATAATAGTTCTCAAAGCTAATGAATAGTTGGAAACAAGTTCGTACTCCCTTATTAGCGGTTATCTTTGCTGCTGTTGTCTTAATTTTGGTAAGAGTGATTTTGGTAACGGCTTTTTATACTAAGCAAAAAGATAATACTTACTTACCAAAATTACCGATACAAATAACAGCATTGATAGAAGAAAAATAATTTTTATCTATATTGTTTTCGCTGCATCTTGCATAAAGATTTAATTTGACTTACATTCATTTCGCTTGCAAATAGCTACAGAGAGAAGAAAGGACTCAACTTACTTTTTTGTAGAATAATCGGCTGATATAGAAGGCTGTAAATTTCTAGTATCCGAATTTCCAATCTAATAATTCACTAAATCTATTAAATTAAACTCATGTCTAATATTGATAGTAATCAGTCAAATAAATCATTACTGGCTCAAATTGCCAATTTGAATCAAACTACCAACGATTTTTCAAGATTTATCTTTGAAATGGTCGATTCTTTGCCAGCTATACGCTGGATAGGTTACGGACTGTTGATTTTGGCATTATTCGATGTCATTGAAATGTTCATCCCCGCTAAATTTCTGAATCCCAACTGGGAATTCCAAACTTTCGGTGCATTAGTAGAAAGAGTTGCAGTACCTTTGATTGGCTTTGCATTTGTATTTATAGCAGGATTAAACGAAAGGGGAAATAAAGAAGGGATTATCCTTAAATTTCTCTCTTGGCTAACTTTATTATTAGGAATTATATATTTTATAACTGTACCTTTAGGAGTTATCAATACAGCTAGGATATACAAACAGCAGCAAGGGCAAATTACGGCTAGGTTGAATCAACAAAAAGCTGCAATTGAACAAGTGAAAAAGAATCTAGACGGCCCGATAAATGAAGTCCAAATGCAACAAATACTGGCTCAATTAAGCGGGGGACGCGCTCCTGAACTTAAAAACTCGGAAGAATTACAAAAAGCCAAGCAGCAGCTTTCTGATTTTGTTAATAAAGGTGAAAGCGAGCTAGAAACACAAGTACAAACTGCACGTACTAATCAACGGATTAACTTATTGAAGAAGTCTGTGAAGTGGAATTTAGGAGCGCTGATTTCTGGTGCTTTATTTATCACTATTTGGCGTAATACTGGTTGGGCTAGACGCGCTTAATTGATGGGAAAATAGAGTATTGAAATGTCAGAAATTATAAAAACATTTTGAGTGGGAGCATTTTGCTCCCTATTTATTTTTCAAGCTTTCGGATTCCCAACTCCCAATGCCCTATTCCCAATTCTCAATTCCCATATTTTTTGTCGTGCCTTCCACACTCGCATGATTTGACACAATGTATTTAAAATGTGAAGTAAGGTTAAGACGTTTTCACAAATACAGAGTTATAAACAATGGGATTATTCGGACTTGGGAAAAAAATGGCTATACCGACTGCTGAAGAAGCTTTACCAGGAAGAAGTTCTTCAATGCCAGTACCTGAAAAGCATTATGTGAATGGCAATCCTCTCAAGCCTCCTTTTCCCGAAGGTATGGAGCAGGTAGTATTCGGGATGGGATGCTTTTGGGGTGCCGAGCGTAAATTTTGGCAATTGGATGGAGTTTATACTACTGCTGTAGGTTATGCTGCTGGTTCAACTCCTAATCCTACATATAAAGAAGTATGTAGCGGCATGACTGGGCATAATGAAGTTGTGCTCGTTGTGTACGATCCCAAAAAAATTAGTTACGAACAACTGTTAAAAACTTTTTGGGAAAGTCACAATCCTACTCAAGGAATGCGTCAAGGTAATGACACTGGTACCCAGTATCGTTCGGGAATTTACACTTTTTCCCCAGCGCAAAAACAACTTGCACAAGCATCAAAAGAATCTTACGAACAAGCTTTGAAAAAAGCAGGTTTTGGGGATATTACTACAGAAATTCTTGATGCTCCTGAATTTTACTATGCTGAAGATTACCATCAACAGTATTTAGCTAAAAATCCTAATGGCTATTGTGGATTAGGTGGAACTAATGTTGCTTGCCCTGTTGGTGTTGTAAATTCTTAAAAGTTTTTAGTGTTCACTAAAATCACTTTTATCAATAGCTGGAGGCAGAGCCTCTAAAATATAGTTCCCAGGTTGAACCTGGGAACTAGATAGCAAAAATACATCAGAATTATTGTTTTAATAGCCGTAGAAACTGGATTGATTAAATTTATATTCTTATTTTTTATAAATTTGCCGATAATAATCTTGATATTCTTGTGATAATAAAAGTTGCCACCATTGATTATGATTAAGGTACCACTGTACGGTTAGATGTAAACCTTCTTCAACTGTTACTAAAGGAGTCCAGCCTAAATTATTTTTGATTTTAGTTGCATCAATTGCATATCTGCGGTCGTGTCCCGGTCTGTCTTTGATAAAAGTAATTAATTTTTCACTGGGTTTTATCGGTAAATCGGGAGCTAATTTATCAATAATTTGGCATAAAGTATGAACTAAATTAATGTTTTCAACTTCATTGTTACCGCCAATGTTGTAGGTTTCTCCTACTGCACCGGTATTTATAACTATATCCAAAGCATTACAATGGTCTTTCACGTAAAGCCAATCTCTGACGTTTTTCCCATCACCATAAATTGGTAGTGGTTTACCCAATAAAGCATTAATACACATTAAAGGAATCAATTTTTCTGGGAACTGATATGGTCCATAATTATTAGAACAGTTAGTAATAATTGTTGGTAGTTCGTAGGTGTGAAAATAAGCTCTAACTAAATGGTCGCTACCGGCTTTTGATGCAGAATAGGGGCTATTTGGAGCATAAGCTGTAGTTTCGGTGAAAGGTGAGTCTTGCGGACTCAAACTTCCATAAACCTCGTCTGTAGAAACATGGAGAAAACGATAATGTCCGGGTTGATTTTGAGTTAACCAATATTGACGAAAAGCTTCTAAAAGTGTGTAGGTTCCAACTACGTTTGTCTGTACGAAAGCACCAGGTCCCAGAATCGACCTATCAACATGAGATTCAGCCGCAAAATGCGCGATAGTATCTATTTTTTCTGATTCTAGAAGTTGTTTAACTAAAGAAGAATTGCAAATATCACCTTTAATAAAACAAAAATTTTTCTTTGCTTCTAAAGAAGATAAGTTAGCGCGATTTCCCGCGTAGGTAAGTGCATCTAATACTACTACTTTGTCATCTGGATAATTATCGCACCAATAATGTACAAAGTTGGAGCCAATAAATCCGGCTCCACCCGTTACTAGCAACCTACGACTCATTAAATTTACCCCCATAACATGATATTCACTTGAACACTTATCATATATGTGTAATTGGGTAATTGGTAATCTATTATTGCAATTTCTTCTTAATTTTATTAAGTATTCTTTGGGTAGATAATTTTGTCAGACGCATTTTTGTTAAAGGTTGAATATTTGATTGATGATTTTGTTTGTGGTCAAAAAACTCATTTAGCTCAGACAATATAACCTGAAAGCGGGGAATAATATTCTCGCGGCGATATTCTTGAAAAAAGCTTTCTGGTAAATTTGAAGGTGACCAATCTTGCAGCAACTTAAGAATACGTTGCATATCATATTCTTTGGAATAAGCTGCTATTTTATAACTGTTGAATCCTGGATCTAAATAATCAGAAAGTCCACCATTCAGGCTGGAAAAAATTTGACAACCACAAGCAGCAGCTTCCATCGGTTGCAAACCAAATCCTTCAGTTACTCGCTGCTGCGCCCAGTATTCGGCAGAGTCGTAAATGTAGATTTTAGCTCGATTAAATAGTGCTGGAATATCTTCTATATAATAGTCAATTAATTCTAATTTACATTTTGGCTGCAATGCTGGAACTAAATCTTTAATTAGATATTCCGAAGATTTCCTTGCTAAAACCAAGACATCTATATCTCTTTCCAAATTTTGATTTGTGAATTCGTCGCTAATTTGATTGGGTAAATAATAAATTAAACTGTGAGGTGATAATTGTCCCCAATATCCTAAAGTGTTACGACTGACTGTAATTATAGGAATGCTTGCTGGGAGTTTGAAACCATAACCAGCACTATGAGCATGGTAAACAACATTATAAGATTTGAGGCGAGGAGCAAGTTTTGCAACATCAAAGCCCCAGCTAATGACAAATATAGCTTGCTGTAAATCTTGCTGTTGCAACACATCATCTAAGAAAAGCTTGTCTTTTTCTCTTTGACGATAAGTCACCACTTGGGCATCACATATTTCTTTAGCAAGGTTGAGAGTTTTTAATTCCGCCCATAATCCACCGCAAGCGAATTTGCCATCTGTACCCGGAACTAAAAAATAAAGTTTTCTCATTTTTAATAATCTATTAATACCACTTTCCTATCTCACACCCTATCAGAACTCCCGTCGATGGGTAATAAATCAATCAATTGCCTATCTGACTACATTAATTCAATTTTTTCAAGATGCTTGAGGCACAAATATAATGTCCGGTAAAATATTTATCATGTCTGTGGGGTTGGTAATTAGTAGTTGGTAATTGGTAATTGGCAATCAAAAATTATGATATTTGGGTTGTATAGTAATTGCGTAATTAGAAATTATAAATAACGTTTTTTGAAAAAATAGCTTTTTATTACATATAACCATATCCATCCGACAAAACTACCAATAAAGTAAACTGGAAAATCTGCCCAAACAAAGGTATTTCCTAAAACAAGTCTACCGGGTATAGTTTTACGAGCTGCTTCTAAAAATGGCGGTTTCCACAATTGCAAAAATTCTATCGCGCAAGTCGCAATGCAAACTCCAACTGCTATACGCCAAGGCGAAACTTTGGGTAAAAGAAAAGCGAAGAATAATACCCAAAATATTTCATAAGCAACACTTCCTAATGCATCATGCAGCCATGCTGGGTTCAATCCTTGGGAAAACCTGACTATGTAGCCAAAAGGAACGATAATTACCATACTAGCTAGCAGTGCTAAGCGATATTTTAAGAAGGGTATACTCATGACGGCAGTAATTTTAGCAATGAAAATGAGTCTATTCTAAAGTAATAAAGACTGGTAATGGGTAGAGGGGGAAGAGTGGGGAGAGGGGGAAGAAAAAATTTCTTGTTTTTACGATACACCCTGCAAAGTTAATTTGGTAGAGTACTAAGCTATATATAAAAAAATAACAAGCAGAGAATACAAATGAATTCCCTGCTGTATCGTTCAAATTTAATTAGTTAATGCTTTCTAAAGGGAGATAGTGAAAAACTTTTTAGCTAGCTAAACCGCTGAATAAACCTTTAGCAGCAGCGATTCCATCTTCAACAGCAGCCCAAATGCTTGTATCTGGCTCTTTACCAACTAATTCACGAGTTCCCAAAGCGTAAATAACTGCTTTTAATTGCTCTTGGTGAGCGCGATTTTGGAAATTTACTTTGTTGATAGGATCGATTGCTTCTTCCCAATCTTCACCAGCAGTTTGAGCGCACTTGTGTACGAGCATACCAGTCATTACTAACTGATGCTTCATTCCTTCATGCTGTAATGCTTTTTCATAAAGGTCTAATTCGCTACCACCCATAATTTTGTCAACGGTTTGGGTCAAATTCTTTACTTTCTCTTGAGGTTCGGATGCTGTACCAAACTTAGCGATCGCCGCTTCAATAGTTCCTAAGCTTTCTCGATCATCCTTAAGCATATCCTGTAGACGCTTGGTTATCTCACCATCGTTGATAGCCGAGATTAATTTCTGTTCGTTAGCAATCAACTGATTTTGCAGCACTTTCATATCCGCTAACTTCATAGCGATCGCCTTTCGTTGATTATCTTTTAATGTCGCAACCATAATAAACGCTTCTCTATGTCAAATTACTCTCCTAGTGTTACTAAGAGTTAAATCAACTCCATCTTTCGTGCGGCTTAGAAGACATTTAAAAAACGGTTATTTTTTTGTAGCGAAGAATACCGCTTGGGGAGGATGAGGAGATGGCAAGAAGAATTAATAGAGTATCTACTGCTCGCTGTTCACTGCTCACTGCTCGCTGCTCGCTGT